>DASWCE010000306.1:0-3462 GCA_036390255.1 Gemmatimonadales bacterium
GCGTAAATGAAGTCGTAGTAATCCCGCATCGTCAGGCCGGTGGAGGCTTCTTCGTCGACGATCACGATCGCGTCGCGATGCAGCTGCAACGCGCTGGCGGTCACCATGCTCGTCATTGGCCCTTCGACGGCCTGCCCGATCGCCTTAGCCTTGGTCTTGCCGCTGGCGACGAGCACCAGTTTGCGCGCGTCGAGGATCGTGCCGACGCCCATCGTGATCGCATACACCGGCACGTCCTCGCGGCGCTCGAAGAACCGCGCGTTGTCGTCGATCGTCTGCTTCGACAGCGTCTTGAGACGCGTGCGCGAGCTCAATGAGCTGGTCGGCTCGTTGAACGCGATGTGACCATCGCTGCCGATGCCGAGGATCTGGAGGTCGATGCCGCCGCACTCGGCGATGCGCTTTTCGTACCACGCGCAGAAGGCGGGGTAGTTGCTCGTCGTCCCGGACGGAATGTTGATGTTGTGCGGCGGGATGTTCACGTGCCGAAAAAAATGCTCGTGCATGAAGTAGTGATAGCTCTGCGGGTGATTCACGTTCAGGCCGACGTATTCATCGAGATTGAACGTCGTCACGCGCGAAAAGTCCAGCTGTTCCTTCTTATGGAGCCGCACGAGCTCCTGGTAGAGGCCCAGCGGCGTGGACCCCGTCGCCATGCCCAGCACGGCATTGGGTTTGGTGTTGAGCAGCTCGGCGACGATTTGGGCCGCGACCTTGCTCATCGCCGCATAGTCTCGCTGCACGATCACTTCCATCGACGCTCCCCCCCTCCCTCCGTGAGATGCGTCGGTACGCGTAGTAACTGATCGGGTGCAGGGGGTTTTGTCCATTGTCCCGAAGACCGTTGGAGTGCTGTAGAATTGGCGTGGCATGGACGGCCACACCCCAACCCTTCCTCTTTTGGCGCTCCTCGCCGGGACGCTGGGAGCACAGATTCCGTCCATCCCGCTGCCGGAGCATCCGCGGCCCGACTTCGAGCGAACCGAGTGGCTGAACTTGAACGGCCGGTGGCGATTCGCGTTCGATGCGCGCGATGAAGGCGAGCGCGCAGGTTGGGTGAGCCGTGACCTGCCCGGCGCCCGCGAGATCCTCGTGCCCTTCTCCTGGGGCGCACCGTTATCGGGTGTTCCCGACAGCGCCGATATCGCGTGGTACGCGCGATCGATCACCGTGCCCCCGGCCTGGCACGACCGCGGGAAGCGCGTGTTCCTGGTGTTCGGTGCCTGCGATTGGCGCACCACGGTCTGGCTCGACGGCACGAAACTGGGCGAGCACCAGGGCGGCTACACTCCGTTTGCGTTCGAGCTGAAGTCGGCAACGCCGGGCCAGCCACAGCGTTTGGTGGTTCGTGTGGACGACACCCCGCATCCGTTCAAGCTCGAAGGCAAGCAGGGCTACGGCAGAGCACGAGGCATGTGGCAGACCGTGTACCTCGAAGCGCGCGGGGCGGATCCCTTGGAGGCCGTGCACTTCACGCCGCATCACGACCTGGCCGGAGTGGGCGTCGACGTGCGGCTCCTCGAGCCGGCGCCCCGCGATCTGACGCTGCGACTCACGTTCACCAATCGCGACAGCCAACCGGTGGTGACGCAGCGGATCGCGCGCGGCAGAACGGCGGCGCGCTTCGACGTCCCGCTTCCGAACGCGCACCGCTGGTCCCTGGAGGATCCGTTCCTGCACGACGTCGTGGTCAGCGTCACTGCGCCCGGGGGGGGCCTCGCCGAGGACGTTGTCCATACCTACTTCGGGATGCGCACGATCTCCGTCGTGAATCTTCCGGGCACCAGCTATCCCTATGTAGCGATCAACGGCACACCTGTGTTTCTGCAGCTGACACTTGATCAGGCCTATCATCCGACGGGCTACTACACGTTTCCCACGGACAGCGCGCTGCGCGAAGAAATCCTGCGCGCCCGCCAGATCGGACTGACCGGGCTGCGCGAGCACGTCAAGATCGAAGCCCCACGCAAACTCTACTGGGCCGACCGGCTCGGTGTGCTGATCATGGCCGACATCCCGAACTGGTGGGGTCCCCCCGATTCCGCCGCGTTCCATGAGCACGACGTCGCCCTGCGCGGCATGATCGATCGCGACTACAATCATCCGGCGGTGTTTTCGTGGGTGCTGTTCAACGAAACCTGGGGCCTCCTCACAAGAACCGGTGACCACGAGCGCTATCCGCCCGAAATCCAGCAGCGCGTGGCGCGCATCTATCATCTGGCGGGCTCACTCGATTCGACGCGCCTGGTCGAGGACAACTCCGTCTGTTGTCACCGCGGGCACACCGAGACAGATCTCAACTCCTGGCACGAATACCTGCCAGGGTGGCGCTGGCAGGCGCACGTGGACCGTGTGAGTGATAGTACGTTTCCCGGATCGTCGTGGAATTTCGAGGCGCCGTGGAAGCAGGCGCGGCAGCCGATGCTCAACTCGGAATTCGGAAACGTGTGGGGCTACGAGGGCAGCACCGGCGATGTGGATTGGAGCTGGGATTATCATCGCGCGATCGAGGCCTTCCGCCGTCATCCCAAGCTCGCAGGCTGGCTCTACACCGAACACCACGACGTCATCAACGAATGGAATGGCTACTGGCGCTTCGATCGCTCGCGCAAGGAGACGGGATTCGGAGGCCTGGTGGAGGGAATGACGCTGCGCGATCTGCACGCGCCGCTGTATCTCGCCGTGGGCGATGCCGAGTTGAGCCGGTCGGTGAAGCCGGGCGAGCGCGTGGACGTGCCGCTGTATGTCTCGTTCCTCACTGGCAGCACCGCGTTCGGTGACTCCCTCACTATGCGGGCGGAGCTGTCCGGCTGGAACGCGCTCGGCGAGGAGCGCTCGTATGGCACGTACACGCGCCGCCTCCCGTACCGGCCGTGGATGTCGCAACCCTTGGCACCGCTCACCGTCACAATGCCGAGCGAACCTGCCGTCCTTGTGTTCGCAGTGCGCCTCGAGGACGGCGCGGGGGGGGGCACGATCCTGCAGCGCAACTTCACGACCTTCGTGGTCGAAGGCGACGCTCCGACGATCGCTACGCTCGCCGATGGACGCCGCGTCCGCGTCGCACACGTCGCCGCGACATCCCCGTCGAGCAGTCACTGGTCGCTGAAACAGTGGACCGTGCTGGGCGATCACAAGCTCGACGGCGCCGGCAGCGGCTTTTTCGAGTATCGCATTCCGTGGCCGGCCGGGCTCGACGTGCGCGACGTAGCCGGGGCGACCTTTCTCGTCGAAGCCTCGGCGAAGCGGCTCAACGGCAAGGACCGCGACACGTTGTCCGCTGAGGGTGGCGACTACATGCGCGGCGGTGGCTTTCACGATCCCAGCCGGAACCCCAATAGCTATCCGATGACCGGCGCCACGCCGTTCCCGAGCGCGGTGACGGTGCGCGTGAACGGCGTGTTGGCGGGCCGATGGGAGCTATCCGATGATCCGGCGGATTCGCGCGGCATCCTGAGCTGG
>DASWCE010000307.1:0-16050 GCA_036390255.1 Gemmatimonadales bacterium
CTCCTTGTAGATGATGCTCGCCTCGATCGTCTTGCCGAGGCCGACTTCGTCGGCGAGGATCGCGCGGCCGCCCATCTGTCGCAGCACGCGCTGGGCGACGTCGATTTGGTGGGGCAGCTCCTTGATCGCGTTGGCGTCGAGGGTGATCAGCCGGTCGAAGCCCGGCACGAGCGCGATCCGCTCAGCCTCGCGCCGCAGGTCGTACCAGGCGCGGTCTGTGGGGGGCCCCTTCAGCTGCTCGGCGAAGAGCTTCAGGGACCGTTCGTCGACCGCCCAGGTTTCATCGGGCGGAGCGGAGGGGCTGAGGGTCAGTGCTGGGATTCCTCGACGATGCGCCGGAATCTTGGTTGGTCACGAACGGAATCAAAGCCGGGGGCACGCAGCCAGTACGAGAGTGAAGCACCACGCGGCTGCACGCGCTCGAGCAGAGCGAGCGCTTGCTCTCGCTCTCCAACGGCAAGGAAAGCCCAGGTTAGCAGCACGCCTGGCAATGGACCCGGACGGTTCAGATCGAATCCCGGCGTCATGCGGCCGATCCGCTGCCGGGCAAGACCGACGTGACCCGCACGGGCGTCGAGCATGACGAGCAACGTCTGCTCTGGAAGGTGACTCCCCGAAGGAAGATTCGCCGCGACATCGGCGTCCGCCCGAGCGCCACCCGTGTCGCCCACGGCCAGGCGATTGAACCCCCTCGAGACCCACGCATCGTAGAAGCCGGGATCGACCGCGAGGGCGCTGTCAGTCCACACGCGAGCCTCATCGTAGCGGCGCTTGAGCGCGGCCTGTATCCCCAGCAGCGTGAGCGTGGTGGCGCGATCGGGGTCGAGCGCGAGCGCTTGATGAAACGCACGGATTGCTCCGGAATCATCGCCCAGCTCCCGGAGCGCCGTCCCGATCATATTCAGCGCCTCGGCATCGCGCGGGTCGAGTACCGCGGCTCGCTGGTACGCCGCGATGGCGCCCTCATACGTGCGGGGATGCAGCACCTCGAGAAAGCGCCCGCGGGCGAGCCACGCCTCGGCAGCGGTCGAATCGACGCGCAGGGCGCTGTCCGCGCTGGCGAAGCCCAGTGACAGCACGCTATCGGGCGAGAGATCGCGATAGGAGAATCCGTAATACACGATCAGCGCATACCCGTACGCCAGCCGCGCCAGCCCTTCCACGAATCGCGGATCGAGCTGCACCGCTGTCTGGTATTCGCCGATCGCGCGGATCACCGACCGTTCGGTCCGTTGCGCCAGGTAACGATTGCCGCGCAAGAAATGGTCGTACGCCTGCGGCTCCCGTGTCGCCTTGGCGTTCAGCGACGCCTGCTCGGACGCGTTCAGCTTGCCCGCGATCTCACGCCCCACCGCGGCCGCGACGTCCCGCTCGATGTCCAACAGATCAGCGTCGGTGCGATCGAACTCCTCCCCCCAAAGCCGGTCGCCGTTCTTGGCGTGCAGCAGCTCCACCGTGACCCGCAATCGTTGGCCATCGCGCCGCACGCTTCCGTCGACCAGACTCGCGACGCCGAGCGCGCGTCCGACGGCCGCCGGGTCGTGCTCGGCCTTGCCGCAGTAGCGCGCCGCTGCGACTCGAGACTTGACGTCGAGACGGTGGATCTGTCCCAGGCGGGCCGTAATCTCCTCGGTGAGACCATCCGCGAGATACGCGTCGGCCGTGTCGCGGGAGAGATTGTCGAAGCACAGAACGGCGACGCGGTTTGCCCCGTGCCCGGGAGTCCACATGAGTCCCAGCGCCACGAGAATCAGTACCACACCAGCGCCGACCGCCAGCGTCCGGGACCTCGTGAACACACGCCGTGGGCGGGAAGCCGACCCCGACACGGCCGCGGCCAGCGCAGTCGCGAAGTCGGTCGCATGCTGCCAGCGATCCGCCGGTGCTTTCGCGAGGGCACGTTGCACGGCGGCGTCAAACCCCTCTGGCAGCCCGGTCCGATGCGTCGCGAGTGGACGCGGCAACTCCACTTGCTGCTGGCGCAACACGCTCTCGGCGGTGGCGCCCTGGAATGGCGGCACGCCCGCGACCATCTCGTATACGACGCATCCCAACGCATAGATGTCGGCGCGACCGTCGATATGACGCTCGCCCGATGCCTGCTCGGGGCTCATGTAGTGCAGGGTGCCCACGGCGACGCCCGCTTCGGTGAGCGTGTCGCCCGGAGCGGCGGCCGCGATTGCGCGAGCGACGCCGAAATCCGCGACCAGGGCGTGCCCGCCGTGCTTTTCATCGAACAGGATGTTCTCCGGTTTTACATCGCGGTGCACCACGCCGTGGCGATGAGCGTAGTCGAGCGCATCCGCCACCTCGCGCGTGATCCGCACGATGTCGTCCAGCGGCAGCCGCTTTTCTCGATCGATGCGCTCGCGCAGCGTCCCACCCGTCACGTACGGCATGACGTAGTACAGACAGCCGTCCGACTTCCCCGAATCGAATACCGGCAGCACGTGCGGGTGGGTCAACTTGCACGCGATGTTGATTTCCCGGAGAAAGCGCTCGGCGGTGAGCGCGGAGACGACGTCGGAACGCAGCACTTTGACGGCGACAGTGCGGTTCAGCTGGCAGTCATGCGCGCGGTACACCGTTGCCATTCCGCCGCGCCCTTGCTCGTGTTCCAGGGTGTACCGCGGCGCCAGAGCCGCGCGCAATCGGCGCAGGTCGTCCGCCATGCGGATAGGATACGGGCTTTCCTGGCGAGCGGCCACCACGTGCCGTATGCTAGACGCTTGCGTTGCCGGAGCCGCACCGCGTGTCCGAGGTACCTTCGCTGCAGATCCATTGTCTCGGCGCTCCCACCGTTCGCGTCGATGGAAGACCCGCGCCCGCGCAGGTGCTCTGGCACAAGCACCTCGCGCTGCTCGTCTACCTGGCCTTGTCTCCCGACCGCACCCGGTCCCGCCCACATCTGCTCGGTTTGCTCTGGCCGGAACGGCCCGAAGCACTCGCCCGGCAGTCACTGAACGGCGCGGTGCGCCGTCTCCGCGCCGAGCTGGGCTCGGGGCGGATCCGGTCCGAAGGCGAGAATCTGACATTGGCGGAGGAAGGGCTCGACGTCGACGCGCTGCGGTTTGAGGCGTTGCTATCACGACGTCCGGCCGCCGCGGCTGCATGTCTCACCGGCGATTTTCTCGAGGGCTTCGCATTGGACGACGCCCGCCCGTTCGACGACTGGGCCGACCAACAGCGCGAGCGGTATCGCGCGCTCGGTGCCGCAACCTGGACTGCGGCCGGCGAAGAAGCGCTCAACGCGGCACAGCCTGCGACCGCCGTGGATGCCGCGACGCGCGCCCTCGCGCTCGAGCCACACGCCGAACCGGCTGTGCGCCTCGTGATGCGTGCGCTTGCGTCGTCCGGCGACCACACCGGTGCGGTCGCCGCCTTCACGCGATTCGCCGATCGGCTGCACGAGGTCGGGACCAAACCAAGCCGCGATCTCGCGGCGCTCGCCGAGCGGATCGGGGCGCAGCCGACGCGACGCATCTCACGCGAACAGGCTGAGCAAAAGCCGCCCCTGGTTGGCCGCGAACGCGTGCACCGGGAGGCATTTACGGCCGTCACCGAGGCGCTCGACCACGGGCCGCGGGCCATCCTGATTGTGGGCGACGTTGGCGCCGGTAAGACGAGGCTGCTGAATGAGTGCATCGAGCGTCTCACGCTCGGGGGAGCCGTCATCGCAACCGCCCGGCCGCTCGAAAGCGATCGCGACACTCCGTGGAGTACGCTCCGTTCTCTCCTGCGTGGCTTGCTCCATGTCCCGGGCCGCGCGGCCGCCGATCCGAGCGCGCTGGCCGTTCTCGATGCACTGACGGCTGCTAGTCACGACCACGCCGGGGTGACAGACGCGCTCGCTGCGCTGCTCCACGCCATCGCGGACGAACAGGCAGTCGGGCTCGGTGTTCATGACGCCCATCTATCGGACGATGCCAGTCTGGAAGCGCTCGGCGGCGCGCTGACGCAGTCGCCAGCAGCGCGAGTCTGCCTGATCCTGACCTCGCTGAACACGCCGGATCAAATGCCGCGCTCCCTTCTCTGGTTGCGAGGCGAGATTGGTCGTCGCATTCCCGGGGCCGCCGTAACACTCAAGCTCCTCACCGCCACCGAGACACGGGATCTCGTCGCGTCGCAAAGCTCGTGGTGCCAGAGCGATGACGCACGGGACCGGCTGGCGCGTCGGATTTATTTCGAGACGCAGGGGAATCCCTTTCTGATCGTGACGCTCCTGCGCGCGCTCGCCACCGCGTCCACTCTCCGAGAAGAGGCTCTGGCGTGGCCGCCGCCCGGCGGAACCGCCGACAGCCCTCTGCCCATCTCGATGCCCAACCTCGCGCGCCGGGCGATTTCCACCTGGGTAGCCGAACTTGACGCGGACTGCCGAGCCGTGCTCCAGGCAGCGAGTATCGGCCCGCCCACGATCGATCTCGATCTCATCGCAACCCTCACGCGCCTGGCGCCCGCGCGCGTCGAGGATATCCTGGCCCAGCTCGAGCGCCGGCGGCTCGTCGCATGCGATGGGGAACGATTCGCGGTCTTCGCGCCGCTCGTCGCCGACGTCGTGGCGAACGAATGGCTGCTGCCGGGCGAGCGCCGCAACCTGCGCGCGCGGGCGGTCGCAGCCCTCAAGCTGCGCGGCCTCAAGTAATTCATCGCAGCGCCCTCGCAGTTCATCGGCACGACATCACGCTGACCTAGGTTCGCCCCTCACGTCGCGGCACCACGCTGCGATCAACTCCATCAGGAGGGGCGCATGAATCGTTTGAAGATCGCAGTCTCGCTGGTCGTCGTACTCGTCGCGGCGGTGGGTGTCGCCGCGTGCGCGAGCATCATGCACGGCACCGGCCAGAAGCTCAACATCGCGAGCGAGCCGGCAGGCGCCACGGTGTCGGTCGATGATGAGGTGGTGGGTGTAACGCCGGTCGTGGCGAAGCTCCGCCGGAATGACCCGCACACCATCGCCGTGAAGCTCGATGGTTATCAGCCGTTCCAGATCAGGACCACGCGTCACATGGACGGCTGGGTACTGGGCAATCTCGTATTCGGTGGTCCCCTGGGACTCATCATCGATTTCACCGACGGGGCCGCCTACAAGCTCAAGCCTCAGGACATTGCGGCTCAGCTGGCGCGATCGAATGCCAGCGCCAAAGTCGAGAACGGCACGCTCTACGTGTTCTTGACCCGCGACGCGGATTCAACATGGCAGAAAGTCGGGCAATTGCAGCCCGTCCGGTAAGCCCCATCAGCCCGCAGCGGCGCTGCTACCGCTGCGGGCGTCTCGCGGACACGACGTACGTGTCTAACATTCAACCGCGGTAGCTGACCGTTCAGGAGGCAGCCACATGATCTCCCGTCCTTGGCTCCGATTCTACGACCCCGGCGTGCCGCAGGCACTCACGGTGGAGCCGCGCACGATCCCGCAATTCCTCGCGCAGGCGACCGCCGAGTTTCCCGACGCGACCGCCGTGATCTTTCTGAATCGCAAGCTCAGCTACCGCCAGCTCAGCGATGAGGTGAACCGGTTCGCGACGGCATTAACGCGGCTGGGCGTCCAGAAAGACAGTCGCGTCGCGATCCAGCTGCCGAACTTGCCCCAGACTGTCATCGCCTACTACGCCACCCTGTCGCTCGGCGCGCAAGTGGTGTTGACGAATCCGCTGTACACCCCGCGCGAGCTGGAGCATCTGTGGAAGGACGCTGGCTGCCGGGTGGCCGTCGTACTCGACGCCATTTATGAGAGCAAGATTCGTCCGGCGCGCGACCGGCTCCCAATCGAGCACTACATCATCGCTTCGATACCGGAGTACCTGAAATTTCCCCTGAACTTCCTGGCGCGCCTCAAGCTTGCCCGCGCCCAGCCGCCACGGGTGGCGACGGTACAACCCGGGCCGGGCGTGCACTTTTTCCGGAAATTGATCCGCCAGGCCTCGCCAGAGCGCCCCAGGACACCGCCGACACCGGACGACCTCGCGGTGCTGCAGTTCACAGGCGGGACGACCGCTCGTTCCAAAGGCGCCATGCTGACGCACGCCAATTTGGCCGCCAATCTCCAGCAGACCGGAGCGTGGTTCACCGGACTCAAGCGTGGTCACGAAGTGATGCTGGCGGTTCTGCCGCTGTTTCATTCGTTCGGCATGACTGCCGCGATGAACTTCCCGGTGAGCTGGGCGAGCGCGATCGTCCTGATCCCCGATCCGCGGGACGTCAAGGCGATCGTGCACGGCATCGCGCAGCATCGTGTTACGCTGCTCCCTGCGGTGCCGGCGATTTTCAACGCAATTCTCAACTACAAGGGCATCGAACGGCTGGATATCCGCAGCGTGCAGCGTTGCTTCTGCGGCTCGGCTCCGTTGGCGCAGGAAGTATTGCGGCGCTTCGAGGCGATCACCGGGTCCCGGATTGTAGAAGGATTCGGGCTGTCGGAGGCTTCGCCGGTCACGCACATGAATCCATTATCGGGCGTCCGGAAGACGGGCAGCATCGGCGTTCCGATTCCGGGAACCGATTCCAGGATCGTGGACGTCGACAAGGGCCTGACGGAGACGAAGCCGGGTGAACCGGGCGAGCTCGTGATTCGAGGGCCACAGATCATGAAGGGCTACTGGAACATGCCGCTGGAGACCAAGTCCGCGTTACGCGACGGCTGGCTCTATACGGGCGATCTCGCCGTCATGGACGAAGACGGTTACTACCGGATCGTCGGTCGCATAAAAGAAATGATCAATGTCTCCGGCTACAAGGTGTTTCCCGACGAAGTGGATGACGTGCTCATGAGTCATCCGGCCGTCCTGGAAGCGGGAACAATTGGCGTCCCCGACCCCAAGCGCGGGGAGCGCGTCAAATCGTTCATCGTCGTGAAACCGGGCAAGCAGGTCACTGAGCAGGAGCTGCTCGCTTTCTGCCGGGAGAATCTGGCTGCCTACAAGGTGCCGCACGCCATCGCATTCCGCACCGAGCTGCCGAAAAGCGCCGCACTGAAGATTCTCCGGCGCGTGCTCCTCGAGGAGGAGCTGGCCAAGTGAAGCCCGGGAGGATTCCGCTCTGGCTGAAGGTGGCCTATAGCGCGTTCGTCGCGGTGCTCGTCCCGTACTACTGGCGCACGTACGGGCCCGTGAACTTTCTGTGGTTTTGCGATATCGCGCTGCTGGTCACGCTTCCGGCGCTCTGGCTCGAGAACGCATTCCTGTTCAGCATGCAAGCGGTCGCGATCGTCTTGCCGCAGCTTCTCTGGGTCGTCGACTTCGCCGCGCACCTTGCCGGCTTGCACTTAATCGGAGCGGCCGCGTACATGTTCGATCCGAAGATCCCGTTGTTCGTACGGGGACTGTCGTCGTTTCATGGGTGGCTGCCGCTGCTGCTCCTTTGGGCGGTGTGGCGGCTGGGATACGATCGACGTGCGTTCCCGGCACAAACGGCATGTGCACTCGTCGTGCTCACGGTGTGTTACTTCTTTACGCCGCCCCCGCCGGCGCCAGCGAGCAACCCTACGGCCGCAGTCAATCTCAACTGGGTGTTTGGGCCGGGCGAGAACACGATGCAGACCTGGATGGCGCCGGGGTGGTATTTCGTCTTGCAATTGGTGTTTTGGCCTGTCGTCATCTATCTGCCCACCCATCTGGCGCTGATGAAATGGATGCGCCGAGGCGATGCAATTTGAGGGGCAAAACAAAGCGGCCGCGTATGCGGCCGCTTGGATTGCCCCTCCTGGGATCGAACCAGGACTCTCCTGATCCAGAGTCAGGCGTGTTGCCAGTTACACCAAGGGGCACTGATGGAGCTGAGGGGGCTCGAACCCCTGACCTCCTGGGTGCGATCCAGGCGCTCTCCCAGCTGAGCTACAGCCCCGTGAGGGCCCGGAAAATAACCTCCCCTCCTCTATTATCCAAGCAACGCGGCCCCGCGCCCGGACGCAAGTCTGAGGAGCAGGCTCGATGACCGCCGCTCCGTCGCCCGTCGCCATCCGCACGGCTCGTGCCGGGCTCATCGTCCTCACGCTCATCAATCTGTTCAACTACCTCGACCGCTGGATCGTCGCCGCGCTCGCCGAGAGCATGAAGCGCTCCGAGCTGCACCTCTCCGATACCCAGCTCGGGTTTTTGATGACCGGCTTTCTCTTCGTGTACCTGCTCGCGGCGCCGCTGTTCGGCACGCTGGGCGATACGCGCTCGCGCAACCGCCTGCTCGCGATCGGCGTGGCACTCTGGAGCGTCGCAACGGCGCTCGCAGGCTTGGCCCGAAACTATGTCGGGCTGTTCGCCGCGCGCGCCGCGGTCGGCGTCGGCGAAGCCGCCTACGGGACCATTTCACCCGCGCTGCTCGCCGATTACTTCCCGCGACAGCAACGGGGCCGGGCGTTTTCGATCTTCTTTGCCGCAGTCCCGATCGGGTCCGCCCTCGGCTACATCGTGGGCGGGCTGGTCGACCGCTATTTCGGATGGCGGCAGGCGTTCTTCGTGGCGGGCGTGCCGGGGCTCATACTCGCCGCGTTCGCGTTGCGTCTCTACGATCCGCCGCGCGGCAACCAGGACACCGCCGAGGAGTCGCCGCCTGGACATACGGGACGCTCCTATCAGGCGTTGCTCCACAATCGGCCCTACCTGCTGACGGTGCTGGGCTATGCCGCGTACACATTTGCGATCGGCGCGCTGGCATTCTGGACGCCGACGTTCCTCGAGCGCGTGCGCGGCATCCCCAAGGCGCACGCCACGGTACAGTTCGGCGCGATCGTGGTCGTCACCGGCTTTGTCGGCACATACGCCGGCGGCTGGATCGGCGATCGGCTGCTGCGGTCGTCGCGGCACGCCTACCTCTGGCTCTCGGGCGTCAGCACGCTGCTCGCCGCGCCGCTGACGTTGGTTGCGCTCGCCGCGCCTCAGGCTCAGGCGTATTGGCCGGCCATCGTAGTCGCGGAGCTGTGCCTCTTTGCCTCGACCGGGCCGATCAACTCCGCGATCGTCAACGAGGTCTCGCCGGCCATGCGTGCCACCGCCATGGCGTTGTGCATCTTCACGATCCACATCCTGGGCGACGTGCCGTCCCCCTCAGTCGTGGGCATGATCTCCGATGCGCGCTCGCTTAGCGAGGCGGTGCTCATCATCCCGGCAGCCGTGCTGATCGGCGGACTGATCTGGACGTACGCGGCCTGGAGCCTGTCGCGCGCGCACAAGGCGGTCGCGTGAGAGCGCTGCTCCTTCCGCTGCTCCGCAGAGTGCTGCGGATCTTCTTCCGGCGGATCGAGGTCACCGGAGCGGAGCGCGTGCCCCAGACCGGCCCCGTGATCTTCGTGCTCAATCATCCGAACGGACTCATCGACCCGGCGTTCCTCTTGTGCCTCGCGCCACGGCGTGTCTCGTTTCTCGCGAAGGCTCCGTTGTTTCGGATGCCGATTATCGGCGCGATTTGCCGTGCCTTCGAGGCGATCCCCGTGCAGCGCCGCCAGGACCCGGAGTCCGATCTCAGCAAGAATGCGGAAACGTTCGAAACGGCGCGCGCCGTGTTGCTCCGTGGCGGCACCATCGCAGTCTTCCCAGAGGGCGGCTCACACAGCGATCCCAAGCTGCGGCCGCTCAAGACCGGCACCGCGCGCATCGCACTCGGCGCCGCCGCGGCCCTGCCTCCCGGTCTGGTCATCCAGATTGTGCCCGTCGGACTCTATTATCGCGCCAAGCAGACATTCCGCAGTGTCGCCCTGCTGCATTTCGGAAATCCGTTTCCGGTCGAGCGAATCCCGCTAGCAGCAGGTGCGGGGCCGCCCGCCGAACCGGTGCGCGAGCTGACCGCTCGTCTCGAGGAGGCGCTACGGGCGCTCACACTCGAAGCGGAGGAAGTAAACGTCCATACGCTCGTCGCTCGCGCGCAACACGTCTTCACCGCGGTGGATGACACGGCAGAACGGCTACCGTCGCTCGCCCACGAATTCGCGCTGCGTCGACGATTTCTCGTGGCCTATGACGTCGCGCGTCGCTATTGGCCGGAACGCGCGGCTCGCCTGCAGGGCCGGCTGGAGCGCTACGAAGCCGCGCTCGACGCCGCCGGGCTCGATGCGCGGCACCTCGCGCCGCGCCGCTACGGTTGGCGTCGCGTTGCGAGCTACGCCCTAAAGAGCGTCGTGTTCCTGACGCTCGGCTTGCCGGCCACGCTCCTGGGTGGGCTGATCAATTATCCCGCCTACCGGGTGGTCGGCTGGGTGGCTACGGGCGTGACCAAGGGTGAAGAGGACGCGCTCGCAACCGTCAAAGTCCTCGCGGCGACCCTGCTGTTTCCGCTGACCTGGATGGCGGTGGTGGCGGTCGTCTGGCTCTGGCGCGGAGCGTGGGCAGTGGCGCTCATCGCGCCGCTGCTCCCGCTCACCGGCTATGTGGCGCTACACGTCGCCGAGCGCTTCGATCGCGTGCTGGGAGCGACGCGCGCCTTCTTCATCCTGCTGTTTCGCAGGCGCGCGTTCCTGCGATTCACGGCCGAGCGGAACGAAATCCAACGCGAGATTGCCGAGCTGGGCCGCGAGGTGGACGCGATCTACTCGCCTAGCGGCCCCCAGTCGCCCTGAACAACGCCGCGTATGCCGTGCCGGCATCGATGCGCGCCTGCGCCAGGCGGTCCTGCGCCTCGAGCTGGGTGCGCTGCGCGTCGAGGACCTGCAGCAGGTCCGTCGCTCCCTCGGTGTAGCGCAGCAGCGCCAGCTTCGCGGCGTGCTCGCTCGCCGCGCTCGCTTCTTCCAGCCGCTCCACCCGCAGACGCGCCGCGCGGTATTGACTGATGCTGACTTCCAGGTCTTGCATCGCCCTCAGGACTACGGCCCGGTACCGCGAGCGGGCTTCGTCCTCGCCCGCCTGCGCCGCATCTACGTCCGCCTTCACGCGTCCCAGGCTGAGCAGCGGCCAGCTGATCACCGGTCCGACGGCGTAGCGGAGCGTGCCCTGAGCGCCGACCGTGCGGAGCGCCGGCGCGACATAACCGGCGCTGCCGCCGATCGAGATCCTTGGCAGGTAACTCGCTTTCGCCGCGCCAACGAGCGCTCCCTGCGCCGCGGCTTGGCGCTCAGCGGCGGCGACGTCCGGCCGGCTACGCACGACCGCTTCCGGATTGCCGACCGATGCGACGTCGGGAAGCGCCGGGAGCGGGACCGGGTGGTCCAATTCAGCCGCGACGGCGGCTGGCGCGCGGCCTACCAACACGCCGATCCGATACTGAGCGGCTGCAACTTGCGCTTCCCTCGTGGGGATCGAGGCCAGCGTGGAGCTGAGCTGCGCCTGCGCACGCTCGGTATCGAACGCGCTTCCCCGCCCCGCCTCGAGCCGCTCGTGCGTGATCTCGAACGTGCGGCGCTGGTTCTCGGCGTTGTCGCGCGCGACGTTGAGCTGCTCCTGCGCGCCTCGCAGCTCGAAATACGTCAGCGCCAACTCAGCGGTGAGGGAGACCTGCACATCGCGCAGCTCCTCCTGCGCGGCGCCTACCATCGCACCGCGCGCCTGAGCGGTCTGGCGGATCTGCCCGAAGACATCCAAGTCCCACGACGCAGTAACGCCTGCGTCCCAGACGTTTTGATCCGGGAACGCCCCGGCAAAGCCGGGGAAGGTCGAACTGGAGAGCCGCTGCCGTGCATAACTCCCAATGAGCCGCGTGTCCGGAGTCAAGTCGAGCAAGGTGCGCACGCGTTCCGAGCGCGTCGCGCGTACGCGAGCCTCGGCCGCCTGCACGTCCTGGTTGGCACGCGCCACTTCCGCGATCAACCGATTGAGCGTCGTGTCGCCCAATTGCTCCCAGTAATCCGAGCGCGGCGGGGGGGCCTGATCTGCGGACTCACGGGCAATCGCGTTCGGCGTGACTGCGTGCGGCGTGGAACCCGACGTGTCGCTCGCCTCACGGAACGACACCGGGAGGTGTAAGGCTGGCGATCGATAGGCCGGAGACGAAGCGCATCCTGCGAGCGCGACGAGACCGAGAATGAAAGCGCTACGCATTGGCCGTCTCCGGAATCATGGCTGGTTGAACCGCGAGCTCTTCGGTGATCGTGACCGGCTTCGGTGCGTGCTCGGCCGCGATCAGCGAGTAGAACACCGGGACCACGAACAGCGTGAACAGCGTGCCGACGCTCATGCCGGCCACGAGCACCGTGCCGATGCTGTTGCGTGCCGCCGAGCCGGGGCCGGTCGCGAATACCAGCGGCAAGTGCCCGAACACCGTGGCCGCCGATGTCATCAACACCGGCCGCAGCCGGGTCAACGACGCCTCACGCAGCGCGACCAGCTTCGCGACGCCCTGCGCCTGCAGCGCGTTCGCGAACTGCACGATCAGAATCCCGTTCTTGGCTATCAATCCGACCAGCGTGATCAAACCGACCTGCGAGTAGATGTTGATCGTCGTGAGATTGAGGAAGCTGAACACCAGCGCGCCCGAGATCGCGAGCGGCACCGAGCCGACCAGCACGACGAGCGGGTCGCGGAAGCTCCGGAACTGCGCCGCCAGCACCAGATAGATGAGGATGACGGCGAAGATGAGCGTCGTGGTCAACGCGGCGCCCTCGAGCCGCATCTGGCGAGATTCGCCGGCGTAGTCGATGCCGATGGACGGGCCGGCGACCGCCGCCGCCGCGTTCTCCAGCACTCGCAAACCCTCTTCCTTCGTGACGCCCGGCTTCACGCCCCCGAAAATCCGGACCGCATTGCGCTGTTGGAACCGGTTGAGCGTGCGCGGCGCGGTCGTCGACTCGATGCGAGTGAACGTCGCGACCGGGACGAGCCGGCCGCTCGGCGTCTTGATTTTGAGATTGAGCAGCGGCGCGACCGTGGTGCGGTCTTCATCGCCGATCTGCGGAATGACTTTGTAGCTACGATCGAAGTAGTTGAAGCGATTGACGTAGCCGCCGCCGAGCAGCGTG
The DNA here is from genome assembly GCA_036390255.1 of Gemmatimonadales bacterium. Classification (GTDB taxonomy): domain Bacteria; phylum Gemmatimonadota; class Gemmatimonadetes; order Gemmatimonadales; family GWC2-71-9; genus 20CM-2-65-7. The sequence continues at coordinate 12,872 of DASWCE010000307.1, forward strand.
CCCAGCTCGCGACCGACGCTCGCGAGATCGAGCCCCAAGTCCGCGACCTGATCGCGGTCGATGACGACGCGCGCCTCCGGCAGATCGATCTTTAGGTCGGTGTCGACGTATAGGAACTTGCCGCTCTGCCAGCCCGCACCGATCACCGCCCCGGCGGTCTGCAGCATCTGCTCGGGCGGCAGATCGCTCGCGAGGATCAGCTCGACGTCATACTGGCCGGGCGTGGGCAGCGGTGGATCGAGCCGCGGGAAGACCTGGAGCCCGGGCACCTGCGACACGGCGTAATAGACCTGGCCATACATCTGCTCGGTGGTCCGCGACCGCTCCTTAAAATTCTTGGTGACCATGCCGCCGAAGCCGCCCCAGGGAGCCGTCAGCGACCACATGAACTTCGCTTCGGGGAACGACCGAATCGCCTGCACGACCTGCAGCGACGCGCGATTGGTCGCTTCTAAGGACGCGTCGGGCGCCGCCGCCATGAAGAGGCTGATGTGGCTCTGATCTTCGACCGGAGCCAGCTCGCGCCGCGAATACTTATAGAGCGGCCACGCCGCGATCATCACGAGCACCGCGCCCGTGACAATTGCCCAGCGCATCTGCAGCGCGCCCTCGAGCAGCCGCTCGTAACGGCGACGGACGGCCTCGAACGCCGCCTGCACCCACTTCGTCAGCCGTCCTTCCTGACCGGCCTTATGGACGAAGCGTGAGCTCATGACGGGCGACAGCGTGATCGCCACGATGCCCGACACCACGACCGCCGCGGCGAGCGTGATCGCGAACTCGAGGAACAACGAGCCGGTCAGCCCACCCTGGAAACCGATCGGGGTGTACACCGCCGCCAGCGTGATCGTCATCGCGACGATGGGACCGACGAGCTCGCGGGCGCCGATGAGCGCCGCCTGGATGCGCGTTTTCCCCTCACGCACGTGGCGCTCGACGTTTTCCACGACCACGATCGCATCGTCCACGACGAGTCCCACCGACAGCACGATCGCCAGAATCGTGAGCAGGTTGAGGCTGAAGCCGAAGGCGTACATCACAATCCCCGCGCCGACCAGCGACACCGGCATCGCGACGAGTGGCACGAGCGCGGTCCGCACCGAGCCCATGAACAGGAACACGACCAGGCCGACGATCAGGATCGTCTCGACCAGCGTCTTTGAGATCTCGTGCAACGCGTCGGTCATGAAGACCGTCGCGTCGTACGCGAGCTGCATGTCGATGTCGCTGGGCAGCGTGCCGCGGATCCGGGACATCTCCTTGTGGAGACGACCCGCCACTTCGATCTCGTTGCTGCCGACGAGCGGCCAGACGCCGAGGTAGACGGCTTCTTTGTCGTTGAACTTCGTGATGAAGTCGGCCTCTTCGGCGCCGAGCTCGACGCGTGCGACGTCGGAGAGCCGGACGATCGCGCCGTTGCGCTCGGCCACTACGAGGTCCTTGAACTCCTGCGGCGTGCGCAGATCGGTGTTCGCGAGCAGGCTGACCTGCACGAGATCGCCCTTGGTCTTTCCGACCGCGGCCAGATAGTTGTTGCGCTGCAGGGCGGCCCACACGTCGCCCGGCGCGAGGTTCAGCGCCGCGAGCCGCTCCGGATCGATCCAGACCCGCATGGCGATCGGCCGGCCGCCGACGACGTCCACCCGCTGCACACCCGCAAGGGTGGTGAGCTGGGGCTGCAGGTTGCGCGTGAGCCAGTCCGTGAGTCCCGGGATGTCGCGCTGCGACGACGTGAAGCTCAGGTAGAAGGATGCGTACGGCCGGTCCGCCTTTTGGACTTCGACCATCGGCGGCTGAGCCTCAGCGGGAAGCTCCGATCTGACTTGCTGCAGCCGCGCGGTGACCTCGGCGAGCGCCGCCGTGGTGCTGTGATTCAGCTTGAGGTGCACCGTGATCGTGCTGAGACCGGCGCGGCTGCTGGATTCCACGTAGTCCACGCCGCCGATGGCCGACACCACCCGCTCGATCGGCGTCGTGAGAAATCCGCGCACCGCTTCGGCACTGGCGCCGTAGTACACGGTCGTGATGACGACCGAGGAGCTCTCGATCTTGGGATACTGCTGCACGGGCAGCGAGGTGATCGTTCGCCACCCGACCAGCAGGATCGCGAGATTCGCGACGATCGCGAGAACGGGGTGCTTGATGAACGTATCGGTTATCGAGCGCATGAGGATGCCTGGTTAGCGAAGGGAATCGCCGGCGACAGCGACCAACACCGCTTCGCGCAGCTTGAATGAGCCGGACGTCGCGACGCGCTGCCCGGGAGTGAGACCGCTGAGAATCAACACCTCATCGCCGACCATCGACCCGCTCTGCACCGGCTGTTCGTGAACGCGGGTACGGCCGGTCGAGTCGGCTGCTACCACGAAGACGTGATCGCCGCCGGGGCCCTTGCGCAGGGCGCTGACGGGAATCGCGACGACGGGCGCCGCCGGCCCCACGGGCACCTCCACGCGGACCGACGCGCCCGGCGACGGAGCGCGGCGCGAAATCCGCGCGCGTACCAACGCGTTGCGCGTCACGGGGTCGACGCGCGAGTCGAGCGCGACGATCCGCGCTTCGATCGGATTCGCGTCACCCGGGGCAAAGACCGCGACCGATTCGCCGGCGCGCAGCTGCGCGGCGACCGCCTGGGCCACCGTGAAATCCACATGCGCGGCGGCGTCAACGCCCTGCAAGGTTGTGAGCTCGGTGCCTTCGTTCAGGTACTGGCCGGGATGGATGTCGGCGAGACCCACACGAGCCCGAAACGGCGCGCGAATCGTCTTGCGCGCGATGATGGCGCGGGTGCGCGCTATCTGCGCGACCGCGACGTCGCGCGCGGCGCGCGCCTGATCGACTTCTTCCTGAGAGGCCGCATCGGCCTGCCGCAGCCGCTCCAGCCGCGCCAGTGTCGTATTCGCGAGATCGGCCTGGGCGGTCTGGGCCTCAAGGTCCGCCTCTTCGACCGAGACGTCGAGGGCCACCAGAATGGTCCCCGGCTCGACGATCTGTCCCGGAATGAGCATTACCTGGCGCACTGTGCCGGGCAGTTCATTCCGCAACGTGATCGAGTTCAGGGCGAGCACGGTCCCGATTGACGTCGTGGTCGGACGGTAGGAACGCTGCTCCGCCACGGCCGCCGTGATGGATTCAATCGGCTCGGGCTGGTGCGCCGCCGCCGCGTCAGCCTTATGGAG
>DASWCE010000308.1:0-4148 GCA_036390255.1 Gemmatimonadales bacterium
CGATCGCTGAAGAGGTAGAGAGCGAAACCATTCTGCAAAAGCTGCGGGGCCTCGGGGTGGGGTATGCCCAGGGGCATGCGGTGGCGCCGCCGGCGCCGCTGGTGGACAAGGACGGACAAGTGGCACTACCCCACGTTCAACCAACGGGTTGATCTGAATCAGCGGCTTCAGAGTCGACGCGCGTCCTCGTGGGATTGCAGGGCGCGGTGCTTACGGACGAGGACGCCGCGAGCTCCTCCATCTCGTAGTCCTTCATCCCGTCGCGATTAGACCACACGATCTCGCCTGCCTTCGGATCGAAGAAGGCGCGATCGTTTGGGTTCGCTTCGTCCTCCGAGCCAGTCGAGGGCGGCGTCTTCGACGAGGGGCTCCGCGGAAGTGGCCTGAGGTTGCCATCAGGATCTTGTCTTCGGTGCTTCGAGTGGGGGCAGCTCCTTGACCCCCTTCAGCACGAGTTGGGTAGCTACCAACAAGTCTTTCAGTAGCCGCTCATCCACGTCGAACATGCCTTCGTATTCCGACAGGTTCCGCCGTTCATGTGCCTTGGCAAGGACACGCCACGTTTCGGGGGGGAGGCCCAACGTGTGCGCCAGAGCCTGAAACACGACGTACCGATTCTCCGACCGGTAGCCGCGATGGCGGAGCGCCGCCAGCGCGAGCGCGTGGGCGGCGTTGTACGCCAAATCGAAGCGGCCCTCGATGGAGAGGACGGGGTTGGCAGCATCCGTAAGGCGCGCGGTACCGGACTTGACCAGGTTGTCGAAGTCGCGCTGCGAACACGCCTCCCGTTTGAGGTGGCCGAGGCGGACGAGATTCTCGAGCTCAGGCGAGGTCATCGTCGGACCCGATCAGGAAGAGGCGAGGCTGCGTCGCGATGCGGGCGGCAAACGAGCCGGCCTGGTCGCGTTTCGCCCGCCATTCGGCGCTCGTCATGACGTTCGGGTTGACGGGCCGGGCGAGCACGCGCTCCGTCGCCTGCAACGCCCGGAACAGATCCGGGTAGCTCACGTTGTCGCTGATCACCATGACGTCGATGTCGCTCTTGGCCGTATCGGCGCCTTTGGCTACTGAGCCGTACACGAAGGCGGCTGCGATACGCTTCGCGAATGGCGCAAGCGCGCGCCGAAGGGGGCCGACGACGCCAACGGTCTTGACGACAAGCCGATGCAGCTCGCTAAAGATCGGGCTGTGCCGATTGGCCTGATAGTGTTTCTGATTCCCGGAGCGGCTGACGGTGACAAGTCCGGCATCTGCCAGCCTGGTCAGGAGGCGGTGCGCTGCGCCGGTCCCGCTGCCCGCGAGGCGGATCAGCTCAGCGCTCTGAAAGCGGCGCTGCGGTTGTCCGTAGAGCAGTCCCAGCACGCGCTGCTGCACCGGGGAAAAGAGGGCGTCGGCCAGGCCGCGCGAGGGTCCTGATTTCGTTCCCATATCGGGTATGATCATACCCATTTTGGGAATGTTCGCAAGACTTCTAGCGTCGGATGCGTGGCAAGGCGGTGGTGCAGTGCTTGATCCTAGCGATCTGGTGCTTTGAAGGAGAAGCTCGCAAAGCTTCCTGATATCGAGCGACTTGGCAGGCGTCCGGTGGACCGCGCCGTGGTACAAGTTGAAGCCATCGACGTACACAAAGGTTTTCATGCAGGCGCCGGGGAAAAAGCAGAGGCCGGCCTTTCGGCACGGCCTCGCGCCCAGCTCCCGAAGGAACTAGGGGGGTGGCGTCGCTCTGAACATAGGCCTGACGGGGGTGGCGGGGAATCCTCCCTAAGGCTGGGGCCATTCACAAAGCGCGGCGCTGAGCATACCGTGGCACGAAGAGGATCGGGATATCTCGGAGTGCACTGACTTCAGCCGCGTTGTTTGTTGTGCAAGCTAGTGCGCAGATATCGGTGCACGCGCTGGTGCGCGGCCCCGAATCTGCGCAAAGAGGCGCATTCGCACCCTGATGGGTGCTCAAGCGCGGAACCTTCCCCCACCACACCCCCGTTGCCCACCCCTCACTGCGCGGCCCGGAGCCTCGGTCGGGCACGCTCGGGGTCATCCGAGGCTATTCCCTTATAGAGGGGCCTACGATCCACCGTCGCGCGACTTCGGAGCGTCGATGCCCGCCACTCGCCGCCGAACCACCACGAAGCTCCTCCGGCTCCACCCCGAGGAACTCGCCCGCATCGCGGCGCGCGCCGAGGCCTGCGGCTTAAGGCCGGCGCGCTTCATCCGCGAGACCGCGCTCGGGGCCACGCCGAGAGCCCGGCGCCACCTGGATACCGACCGGCTGCTGCGCGCGCTGGCGCAGCTCGGCGGGAAGCTCGAACGAGCCATGCGGGACGCCCGGGCGCGTGGGGACACCGAGCACGCCGAACAGGTCGCACTCCTCCTGGACGACCACCGCGCGCTCGCGGCGGAGGTGCTGGCCCTCAGCGCTCCTCACGATCCGGCGGCAATCACCACCGCGCCCCCCGCCAAGGTAGCATCGCGCCGGCGCACACCCCAAGGCACGCTGGAACACGGGCGGGTTGAGCCCCTCGGCGACCAGTTCGCGATCAACTTCGATGCCGTCAAACCCGCGGCGGCCCGGTGACACACGAACCCGCAGGAAAGCCAAGGACCCGGGAAGAACGATGAAGACCCTCGCGCAGGCCCGAAGACTCGAGCAGCGCGTGCGTGCGCTCGTCAGGTCCTGGCGTCTGCGAGCGGAGCCCTTCGCCGACCACCATTGCGACGCGGTAGCAACAGCCTATCGCCTCCTGGCGAGCGAGGTGGAAGCGGAGCTCCGTGCGTGGGACAATGAGACCCTGCCGGTCCGGGACGCGGCCGCCGAGAGCGGATACTCTGCCGAGCACTTACGTCGACTAGCGAGGGGTGGTAGAATCCTGAGCGAGCGGGGTCCGGGAGCCAAGAGTCACCTGCGCGTACGACGCGAGTCTCTCCCCGCCAAGACTGAGCGAGCTGCGAGACGCACTCCCGCGGCCGTCTCGGTCTACAATCCGGACGAGGACGCCCGAGACATCGCCAAACGGCTAGGAGGCAGCAATGCCTAAGCTGTGGCGGGAATCCTTGGGCGAGCGCGGGTGCCGGGTGATGCTGTTCGAGAGAACACCGGGCGGCCCGATCTATCGCGAGGTGTGGGTCAATGGCGAGCGGATCGCGGCGCAGCGAAGTATGGGTCACCGCGACCGAGAACAAGCGAAGGCTGAAGCGTTTACGCTCTTGGCGTCGCTGAAAGCTCGACGTGAATCACTAACCAGCGGGCACGTCACCCTCGCGACGCTCTTTGACAAATACGACGGATCACCAGCATTCCGTGCGAAGAAGACGAGGACCCAGGCGGAGGATCGCCGGAAACTCGAACGGGTGATGGGGTTCATCGGCCGCGATCGGGATGTGACGACGATCGCTCCTTCGGACGTGCAGCGATACGTCGAAGCCAGGATGTCAGGCCAGTGCAGCTCGAACGGGAAGCCGGTGCGAGCACGGGCGGCGGCCGCAGACCTTGTGGCCCTGAACATCATGCTCAACTGGGCAACCCGTGAACGCAAGAGTGACGGGTCACCGTTGTTGGCGCACAACCCAATGCGCGGCATCCGACGTCCTGTGGAGAAAAACCCGCGGCGACCGATTGAGACGTACGACCGGTACCTCAAACTGATGCGGATCGCTGGCGAAGTCGATTGGCGCTTGCCGTTGGTGCTTGCCTTGGCCGAATCGACGGGCCAGCGAATCAGCGCAGTTCTCCATCTGGGGCGCGAGGATCTCGCACTTGAGCGGCTGCCGTATGGATGGGTACAGTTCCGCGCGGAGCATCAGAAGAACGGGTGCGACCACTGGGTGCCCCTGACCAGGAACACCGCACGGTTGATTCGAAGGCACTTGCGGTGCTTGCGCGGTGAAGCAGCGTCGTTTTTGTTTCCCGCAGACAAGGAACCGACGCAGCCGGTGGATCGCTGGTTCATGAGCAGACGGCTGCGTGCCGCGTATGAGAGGGCGGGGCTCAAGCCGTTGAGCGGTGGTTTGTGGCATCCGTTCCGGAGGAAATTCGCCACGGAGCGGAAGCACTTCCCGCTGCGGGATGTAGCAGTGGCTGGCGGATGGAAGGAGGCGCGGACGTTGCTGGAGTGCTATCAGTTGGCCGACAACGCCACGCTGCAGGGGGT
>DASWCE010000309.1:0-2211 GCA_036390255.1 Gemmatimonadales bacterium
CGGGTATCGAGAAGTGGAGTTCGCAGGCTACTTCGGGAAGTCGGCGCGCGACGTGCGCGCCCTGCTGGACAAGAACGGGCTCTCGTCGCCCTCGTCACATATATCGCTCGCCCCGGACCAGTGGCGCGCCGCGCTCGACGCCGCCCCCGTGATCGGGCACCGCTATCTCGTACTCGCGTGGATCCCGGCGGAAGAGCGGCACACGCTCGACGACTACAAACGCTGGGCGGAGCGCCTCAACCGTGCCGGGACCGAGGCCAAGGCCGCGGGGCTCCAGTTCGCTTACCACAACCACGACTTCGAATTCGCGCCGCTCGACGGGAAGTTGCCATACGACGTGCTGCTGGCCGAGACCGATCCCCAGCTGGTCCAGCTGGAGGTGGACCTGTACTGGATCACCAAAGGGGGACAGGATCCGCTGGCGTACTTCGCGCGCTGGCCCGGACGTTTCCCGATGGTCCACGTGAAGGATTCGGCCGGCCCGCCGGACCACCGCATGATGGCGGTTGGTGCGGGGAAGATCGACTTCAAGAAGATCTTCGCGCAGAGCGACCAGGCGGGAATCAAGCACTACTTCGTCGAGCACGACGATGCGGCCGACGCGTTCGCATCCATCCGCGCGAGCTGTGAGTACCTGAAGCGGCTCGAATTCTGATGGACCGGCGAGCGGCGGTGGCGGCGTTGGGAGCCGCTGCCTTCGGCTCTGCCCTGAAGGGCAGTGTATCGCCGGGCCCACGCCTCAGCGTGGGAAGGCTCAAGCAGTCCGTTTCCCGCTGGCCCTATCGCGAAATCCCTCTGCCGGCGTTCGCCCGTGCGGCGGCCGGGATGGGGCTTGCAGCCATCGACCTGCTGGGCCCCGAGGATTGGGACCCCGTGCGCGAGGCGGGTCTGGTGTGCTCCATGGGCTATCCCACCGCGCGCAACGACTTCATTGCGACGGGCTTCAACGATCGGGCGAACCACCGGATGCTACTGCAGGAGCTGGAGGAGACGCTTCCCCTGGCCGCGCGCCACGGGGTCCCGAATGTGATCGCGATGTTCGGCAACCGTCGCGGCAAGAGCGACGCGGAGGCGATCGACAACTGTGTGGCGGGGCTCAACCAGATCAAGGCGCAGGCCGAAGCGCAGCGCGTCACCATCTGCCTCGAGCTCCTGAACAGCAAGGTGGATCACGCCGACTACCAGGGCGACCGGACTGCCTTCGGGGTCGCCGTGGTCAAGGCCGTGGGTTCGCCACGCGTCAAGCTGCTGTACGACATCTATCACATGCAGATCATGGAAGGCGACATCATCCGCACCATCCGTGACAACAAGGATTGGATCGCCCATTTCCACACCGGGGGCGTTCCGGGGCGTCACGAGCTGGACGGCACGCAGGAGCTGAACTGGCGTGCGGTGGCAGCGGCCATCGCCGACACCGGCTTCGCGGGGTTCGTGGCGCACGAGTTCGTCCCGACCCGCGATCCGCTCACGTCGCTGCGTGAGGCGGTGGCGGTGTGCAACGTCTAACACGGTGGGTTCGAGCATGACGATGGTCCGGCAGGCGAAGCTGTACGACGTGTGTATCGTCGGCTCGGGGGCCGGCGGAGGAATGGCGGCCTACGCGCTCACCAAGGCCGGAGCCGACGTCGTGGTGCTCGAAGCGGGCGGGCCGTGGGACAACGCGAAGGACTCGGCTATGCTGACCTGGCCGTACGAGTCGCCGCGCCGCGGGAAATCCACCAAGGAGCGACCGTTCGGCGAGTTCGACGCCTGCATCGGCGGCTGGGAAATCCCCGGTGAGCCGTACACGCGGGCCCCGGGCACCGAGTTCAGCTGGTGGCGGGCCCGCATGGTGGGCGGCCGGACCAATCACTGGGGCCGCATTTCACTGCGCTTCGGGCCGCGCGACTTCAAGCGGAAAGCCCTGGACGGCCTGGGCGACGATTGGCCGATCTCCTACGACGACGTCGCACCCTATTACGACAAGATCGATCGGTTGATCGGGATCTTCGGCAGCAACGAGAGCCTGCCGAACGAGCCAAACGGCGTGTTCCTGCCGCCCCCGCGCCCCCGGTGCCACGAGCTGCTCGTCAAGCAGGCGGCCGACCGGCTGCACGTCACCTGCATTCCGGCACGCCTCTCGATCCTCACGCGGCCGCTGAACGGCCGGGCGGCGTGCCACTACTGCGGCCAATGCAACCGCGGCTGCCGGGTCAACGCGAACTTCAC
>DASWCE010000310.1:0-16629 GCA_036390255.1 Gemmatimonadales bacterium
CACGCCGAAACCGGCCGCCGCGGTCGGGTGGAAGTCTCGCTGGTGGGGAACACGGTGGTCGTCAAGGCGAGCAGTCGCGAAGGCGCGCCATCGGTCATGGACTTCGACATCACCGTGCCGCAATCGATGGGCATCAATCTCAGCGGGACCTACGCGGACATCACGGTCGACGGGGTGCAAGGACCGATCAACGCCGAGACCGTGAACGGCGAGGTCAATGTGCGTGGGGGCAAGGGCATCATCACCCTTCACTCAATCCAGGGATCTGTGACACTCGCCGACGCCTCGGGACGTATCGAGGTGAACTCCGTCAACGAAGACATCGAGCTGACGAATGTCAGCGGCGAAATCAAGGTCGAAACCACGAACGGCGGCATCATGATGACCGGGATCCAGTCGTCGAGCGTCGATGCCGGTACCATCAACGGCGACGTGGTCTACGAGGGAACCGTCACGGACGGCGGATCGTACAGCTTCGGGTCGCACAACGGGGACATCTCCGTCTCCATCCCTGAGCGTGCCAACGTCACGGTGACCACGGCGACGGCGAACGGCGACATCGATGCGAGCTTTACGCTCCCGCTCACCGGCACGACGGGGAAGCATCGCAAGACGTTCAAGATCGGCTCGGGCAGCGCGCGCATGGAGCTGGAGTCGTTCCAGGGCGACATCCAGATGCGCCGTCCCCAGGAGCTGCAGGAGCGGATCGATCGCAAACACAAACATCACGAGAACGAGAACGACAAAGACAACGATTCCGGCTTCAACTTCGATTTTGATTCGGGGACGGTGGCGAGGTACGCGGCTCGCTATGCGCAGCAGTACGCTCCCAGGTACGCAGCCCGCTACGCGCAACAGTACGCTCCCCGCTACGCCCGGCAATACGCGCGCACCTACGCCCGTCAGTATCAGTCCCAATACCAGTATCAGTTCACGCACTAACAGGGAGATTCGATGCGAACCCTCTTGATCTCCAGCGCGCTGTTGTTGAGCGCGTTCGCCACGGCGACGGCCCAGGACTTCAACTGGCACGGCCGGATCGCGGCCGGGAAGCGGCTGGAAGTGAAGGGTGTGAGCGGCGACATCCGCGCGGTATTAGCGAGCGGCGCCGAGGCGGTGGTGAACGCGCGCAAGCACGCGCGGCGCTCCGATCCCGATGAAGTGGAGATCAAGGTCGTGGAGTCGAACGACGGTGTCACGATCTGCGCGGTCTACCCCACCCCGCCACGGGCTCGTCAAGAAAACACCTGTGAGCCGGGCGACCGGTGGCACTCGAGCACCGACAACAACGACGTCACCGTCGACTTCGAGGTGCAGGTGCCTGCCGGCATCGAGTTCAACGGCCAGACCGTGAACGGCGAGATGTCTGCCGAGGGACTGAAGGGTGACGTGCGGGCGAGCAGCGTGAACGGCAGCGTGCGCGTCAGCACGACCGGCCTGGCCGAAGCGTCGACAGTCAACGGCTCGGTGTACGCGCAGATGGGGCGGGCGGATTGGACCAATGATCTCGAGTTCAGCACGGTGAACGGCGGGATCACGCTGATTCTGCCTGGAAAGCTCGACACCGACGTGCGTGCCACCACCGTGAACGGCGACATCGAGACCGACTGGCCGCTCATGATTACCGGGCGGTTCAGCAACCGGCGGATACGTGGCACGATCGGCGCAGGCGGACGCGCGCTCAGTCTGAGTACGGTGAATGGGGAGATACGGCTCAAGAAGGGCACGTAATCGCACCAGCTCGCAGTCGTTGGGTACCGAACTCATAGGCATGTAGCACCACCTTGACCCCCTCATAGTCCGAGGGGGTTTTGGTGTTGCGGGATATTCTCGCCCGCACGACACAGATCGAGGGTCTCCGCGAGCTCTTCGCCGCACTGGGCTACGAACCAGTCTGGGAACCGGTGCCGGTGCAGGCCTGGCTCGGCGCAACCACGGGCGTCGCCCGCGCGGCCTTGATCGCGCGCCACGGCCCCTTCCGCGTCTTCGCGCTGGATGCGGACGTGCCCGAAACGGCGGCGCGGATCGCCGCGCGCAGGTTCGCTGCCGGTGCGGAGCGCGGCCTCGCCTGCGCCCTAGGCGGCGAGCCGCGCCGGCTCGTCTGCGCGGCCGGGCCGGTCGGCGTACGCATGGCCACAATCTTTCCGGACAATCCTTCCGGTTCGGCGCTGGCGATCCTCGAACGACTCGCTCCATCGGGCAGTGAGTCGGCGCTCGCCCTTTCGCTGCGTGTCGGCGAGGTGCTTGCGAGCGAAGGCGTGACGCCCCGCTTCTTTCGCGCGTTTCGCGATACCCTCGATCGTTTGACCGACCGCCTGCGCACGCCGCGCTTGCGAGTCGATCGGCACGCGCTCACGCTCACCGCGCTCACTCGCGTGCTGTTCCTCTATTTCATCCAGTCGAAAGGCTGGCTGAACGGCGACACGCGCTTTGTCGCGCACTTGCTCGATCGCGCACTCACCGCCCGCGGACACTTCCATCGCTCTTTCCTCCACGCGCTGTGCTTCGGGGCGCTGAATCGGCCGGCGCATCAACGCAGCGCTGCCGCCAGGGCCATCGGCAAGATCCCGTTCCTCAACGGCGGATTGTTCGAGCCGTCGCCGCTCGAGCGCCGGCACGGCCCGGCGGTTTGGGGGAACGGCGATTGGCGGCAAGCGTTCGACGACCTCTTCGAACGATTCCACTTTTCCGTCCGCGAGCACGACGCCGGCGAGTTCGTAGCGCCTGACATGCTGGGCCGGGTGTTCGAAGGCGTAATGGATCCGGACGAACGACGCACGAGCGGCAGTTACTATACGCCAGCGTCACTCGTGCGTGAACTGGTGCGGGCAGGTCTCGAAGCAGCGCTCACGCATCGTCTCGGCGTTTCCCCCGCCGCTGCGGCGCGCTGGGTTCATGAGGGCGTCGCTCCCCATCCCACGCCCGACCTGCGAGGGCTAACCGTGCTCGATCCCGCCGCAGGGTCGGGCGCCTTCCTGCTCGGCGCGCTGGACGAGCTGGTGGCGCTCCGGCGCGGTGCCGGCGAGGGCCCGTCGCTCGTCGTGAAGCGTGATGTCCTCGCGCACTCGCTGTTCGGCGTCGATCTGACAGCCACCGCGATGCGGCTCACGGAGCTGCGGCTGTGGCTCGCTCTCGTCGCGGATGAAGAGACTCCAGACTTGGGCGGCATCGCGCCATTGCCCAACCTGGATGGTCATGTGCTGCAAGGCGACGCGCTGCTCGACCCGTTGATGCTCGCCGCCTCGCTCGGCGGTCGTGCCTTCCGAGGCGGAACCGGCGAGGTTCGTAGGCTCGCCGAGGCCCGGCAGCGCCACTTCCTCCTAGCCGGCCCGGAGAAGCGCGCCGCGGAGGTGGAGTTGCGCCGCGCCGAGGCGGCCCTGGCGCGACAGCTTCTGGACGACGGCTGTGCCGCGCTGGAAGCGGCCATGGCCGAGCTGCTGGGCGCGGCGCGGAATCGTGATCTCTTTGGCCGGCGGCGCGGGTTGGACCTCGGGCAACGCCAGCGGCTGGCACGGCTGCGCCAGGGCTTGCGGGAACTGCGGCTCGCGCGGCGCAGGCTGCGCGAGGAGGGCGCGGCTCCGTTTTTCTCGTTCGAGTCACACTTCGCAGAGGTGATCCACCGCGGCGGGTTCGACCTCGTGATCGGCAATCCGCCGTGGGTCCGCGCCGAACGGCTGGCACCGCGCGTGCGGGAGACCCTCGCGAGTCGCTACACCTGCTGGCGACCCGCTGCCACTCGAGGATTCGCGCATCTGCCGGACCTCGCGGTCGCATTCACCGAACGGGCCCTCGAGCTCACTCGTCCCGGCGGCGTCGTCACGCTGCTCGTTCCGGCCAAGCTCGCGACGAGCGGCTACGCCGAGCCGCTGCGCCGGTTTTTGGCGCAAACGACGCGCGTCGAGCGCGCCGCACCATTACCGGAGCAGATCGCGCATGCGTTCGGGGCAGCGGTCTACCCGATGGCCTTGGTTGCCGCCCGAGCCGATCCCACCGGGACGGAGTTGACTGCGACTGCGCTCGACGCAAAGTGCGCCGCGCCCTGCGTTCCGCAGCGCCAGCTCCAGCGCGATGGACCGTGGATCCTCAGGCCAGGCGTGGCACGCGTCAGCCGCCGGCTCCAAGCCGAATTTCCCACCGTCGGCGATCGCTGGACGCCCCAGCTCGGCGTGAAAACCGGCGCCGACGATCTCTTCGTCCTCGATCGGGAGTGCCCGGGTACGCGGCCAGCGATTCGCGGTCGTGACATCGCGGCCTGGCACTGCCGGTCCCGCCGGTACGTGCTGTGGACGCATGGCGCGGACGGATTGCCGCTCGAGCGACTACCGCGGGACATCACCGACCGTCTGGCGGGCCATGAGGAACGGCTGCGCCGGCGCTCGGACTACCGCGCGGGGCCACTCTGGCAGCTGTTTCGCACCGGCCTCGGCTTCGCGCGGCATCGGGTCGTCTGGCCGGATCTGAGCCGACGACTCGCGGCCGCCGTGCCGGCGCCTGAGCTCGTGCCGCTCAACACGGTCTACGGCATCGCGACGCGCGATGCCGCGGACGCGGCGGCCCTGGCGGCGCTCTTCAACTCGTGTTGGCTGACTGCCCTCGCCCGGCTCGTCGCCGATCCTGCGCGCGGAGGCTTCCGCCGCTTCAACGCGCATGTCGTTCGGGGCTTACCGGTCCCGCCCAGCGGTTCCCCCGTATGGTCGGAGCTCGCGCGTCACGGCGAGCGCTGCGAGCCCGCCGATGATCTCGTCGCCGATGCTTTCCAACTCGATGGCGCCGACCGCCGCGCGCTGGCCGCGGATTCTCTCTGAGCATCTCGTTCCGGTTGCGGAACCCCTCGCGGTCGCGCTCGAGCCGGCGGGGGAGGCAGCGCCGCGCGATGTCGTCTGCGCCGCGGCGCGGGCGCTGCTCGACGGGGCGTCGGTGGCGAGCGTCACGCCTCCTGCGACCTGGCCAGCCTGGCTCGCGCCCCACCAGATCCCCGCCGCGAAGCGGTTGAGTGCCATCATCTCGCGATACGGCGGAGCTCTGCTCGCCGACGACGTGGGGCTCGGCAAGTCGTACGTTGCGTTGGCGGTCGCGCTCGCGCGCCAGCAGCCATTTGTTCTCGTCGTGCCCGCCGTCCTCGTCTCACAATGGCGCGGTCTACTAGATCGATTCGGAGTGACGGACACTTCCATCGTCACTCACGAGTCGCTGAGCGTACACGCTTACCGTCCCTCACCGTCCTCTACCGTCCCTTACCGTCTCTTCGTCATCGACGAAGCCCATCGTTTTCGCAATCCAGAGACGAATCGTTATCGCGCCCTCGCTCGGCTCGTCGTTGGGAGTCGCGTCCTTCTGGTGACCGCTACGCCAATCCACAATCGCGTCGCCGACCTCTTGCACCTCCTGCGGCTCTTTCTCCGCGACCATGCCCTCGCGGCGCTGGGCGTCCCGTCGTTACGAAACGCGGCGCGGCGCGAGGCCGACCGATCGCTGGCACACGCCGCCGTCGCCCGGGTCATCGTCGCGCGCTCGCGCGAACGCGTGCAAACCGCATACGACGGCGGGCCGGTCCGCATGGTGTTTCCACGATCCGCGACCGCAGCACTGCGTGCCGGACCGGCGCCCGACGGGTTGATCTCCGACCTCGCCGCCGGGGTCGCGGCGCTCCGGGCGGGCGGTGGCGCGGCTCCACTGCTCCGCCTGATGCTGCTGCGCCGCCTGGGATCGAGCCTTCCCGCGTTTCGCGCCGCGCTGGCGCGGCACGACGCCTATCTCGACCTCGCCGCGCGTGCGGCGGCGGAAGGTCGGGCGCTGACGCCGCGCGAGTTCCAGCGCTGCTTCCCGCGTGCCGCTGAGTCCGACATTCAATTGGTGCTGTTTCCGCTGCTGCTCGAGCACACGGCGAACGGCTCCACGCCATTCGGCGATGATCGCAAGATTCTCGCGCGCCTGCGCGACCTGCTCCCACGTGCGCCGGCCCGCGATCCGAAAGTCGAGGCGCTCGAGCGGCTGCTCACGGTGCGGCCCTCCCGTGCCAAGACCATCGTCTTCACCGATGCGCAGCCGACCGCGCGATACCTGCTGCAATGTCTTCGTCACCGGCGCGTCGCCGCCGTGTTTGGACACGTCGGACGCTTCGCGTCGGGCGACGTCTCGCGGCAGGAGGTCCTGCGCGCCTTCGCGCCGCGAGCGCAGGGTGGAACGCAACCGGTCACCGCGCTTCAGACCGATGTCCTGATCGCCACCGACCTCTTGAGCGAAGGACTGAATCTCCAGGACGCTGAGCGCGTCGTGCACTACGATCTGCCGTGGAGTCCGGCACGCCTGGCGCAGCGCGTGGGCCGGATCGACCGGCTCGGCTCGTCACATGCCTCGATCACGACGGTCACGTTCCTGCCGCCGCCGGCGCTCGCGCGCGCACTGGCGATCGAGGAGCGCCTGGCAACCAAGGTGAGTGCCCAGCAGGTCGCTGGGACGGGCGGCCGCCTCGATTGGTGTGATCAACTGGCGACGCTTGCGTCCGCATCCGCCGGAGCGCCGGCCAGCTCGTGCGCGGCGGCAATTGCGGGCGACCAGGCCTGCACCATTCTCATCGTGCGCATCGCGAAGATGGTCGAAGCGATCGTCGTCGAAGGCGAGACGGCGCGCACGTCTCCTGCTGCCGCCAGCCGGATCCTCGCGATGGCCGTCGCCGCGGAGCCGGCAGCTGTCGATCGCGATCTCCTGCAGCGGGCGATCGATGCCGCCGCGCCGTTGATCAGATCACGACTCGCGGCGGTGCAGGATGCGCGCTGGCGCGCGAATGATCGGGACCGTTTCGCGCGGCGGCTCATCCCGTGGGTGCTGTCAGCTGCCCGGCGTGCCGCGCGGCGCGGCGATGGGGAGCAGCTCACAGCACTCGATGGACTTGTGTCGCGACTGGCGTCGGGAATGACAGCGGGTGAGGAGCTGCGGTTGGAAGACCTGCTGTCGCGGCAACAGCCACTGCTGGTGCAAGATCTGCTCGCCTGGCATCACGACTTGCCGCCTGCGGACGCCGGAGACTCGCAGGTCGACGTCGAGCTGGTGGCCGCGCTCCTGGTGCGCTGTAGATTCCGGTCGTGCCCCTCACAACCTTCCTCTTCGACCTTGACGGCACGATCATCGACTCCATCGAGCTGATCGTGCGCTCCTACCGCCACACGATGGCCCTGCACCGCTCCAACGAGCCGCTGCCGCCCGACGACATGTGGATCCAGGGACTGGGCACGCCGCTATGGGCGCAGTTCGGGCAAATCACGGATGATAAGGAAGAGATCGAGGCGATGGTGCAGACGTACCGCACTTACAACCTCACGCACCACGACGCGTTGGTAAGACCATACGAGGGCGTCGTCGATGAAATACGCCGCTTGAAGGACGCGGGGAAACGGCTCGGCGTCGTCACGAGCAAATTGCGCGACGGCGCGATGCGTGGCCTGCGCGTCTCCGGGCTGGATGACGCATTTGATATCGTCATCGGCTGCGACGACGTCACTCACTCCAAGCCACACCCCGAGCCGGTGCTCAAAGCGGTCGAGGAGCTGGGCGTAAAGGCTCGGGAAACAGTGTTCGTCGGCGACTCGCGACACGACATGGAGTCGGGGCGCGCCGCCGGCGTGAAAACGGCTGCGGTCCTGTGGGGGCCATTCGACCGCGCCGATCTAGAAGATCTGTCGCCCGACTACTGGCTGGAGAAACCGGAAGAGCTGCGGCAGCTTTACCAGCTATGACCCCCCCCCTCCCCCTCCCCACGCGCTTCGTCCCCTTCGATCTCGAGCGCTGGCAGAGCACCTGGGAAAACCGGGTGCGGTTCAATCTCTCTGAATCCGGCGTGCATCCGCTCACGATCCAGGAGCTGCTCGGCCTCGCCGGCGCGTCCGCGCTGCCACTGCTCGACGTCCGCCTCGGCTACAGCCAGTCGAACGGCACCGATCTGCTGCGCGAACGCATTGCGGCGCTCTACCCCGGCGCCTCGCCCGATCAGGTGCTGGTCACAACCGGGAGCTCCGAAGCGAATTTCGTGACCTGCTGGCGCCTGCTCGAGCCCGGCGACAAGGTCGCCGTGATGATGCCGAACTACCTGCAGACCTGGGGCCTGGCGCAAAACTTCGGCGCGCACGTCAAGGGGTTCCAGCTCCATGAGAAAGAGGGATGGGAACCGTACGCCGAGGAGATTCGCACCGCCATCGCGCCGGGTACCAAGCTGGTCGTCGTCACCAATCCCCACAATCCGACCGGTCACGTGCTCAGCGAAGCGATCCGCAAGGCGATTCTCGATCGCGCCGCGGAAGTCGGTGCCTGGATTCTAGCGGACGAGGTCTACCAGGGGGCCGAGCGCGACGGCAAGACGACGCCATCGTTTTGGAGCAGCGGCTACAACAAGGTGATCATCGTGAACGGCCTGTCGAAGGCCTATGGGCTTCCCGGGCTCCGGATCGGCTGGATCGTCTCACAGCCCGCGTTCAGCCAGGAAGCGTGGACGCGGCACGACTACACGACGATCGGTCCGTCGGGGGCGTCCGACCACCTCGCCGCCGTCGCGCTCGATCCGCTCGTGCGCGAAAAGCTCATCGAACGCACGCGCCGCATCTTGCACGCGAATTATCCGGTGATGGAAGCCTGGCTCAAGGGCTTCGGCGACGCGTTCACCTGGCATCCGCCGCACGCGGGCGCGATCTGCTGGGTCCGCTATCGCGGCGCGATCCCGGCGCCCGAGGTCGTCGAAAAACTGCGCGCCCAGCACGGCGTGCTGCTCTGCCCCGGCGACCATTTCGGCATGCCGGGCTTTTTGCGCTTCGGCTATGGCGGTGAGCTGCAGCATTTCCAGGAAGCCCTCGCGGAGACGGAGCGAGGTTTGCGCCGCCTGTTCAGTGACTGAGTGAAGGTTCTATGACAACGAAACAGAAGCAGCAGGAACGGGAGACCGCGGTGATCCGCGCGCCGCACGACGGCAGTGAAGTGGGCGTGGTGGCGCTCGCCGGGCCGGAGGACGTGCGGGCGGCGCTCGATGCCAATGTCGCCACGGCGCGTGCCGCGCGCGACATGCCCGCGCACGCCCGGGCCGCCGCGCTGCGCAGGATCGCGGACGGACTGGAAGCGGCACGGGCGGAATTCGCTCGCACGCTGGCGCTCGAGGCGGGCAAGCCGATCGCGCAGGCGAAGACCGAGATCGATCGCGCAATCTTCGTATTTCGCGATGGCGCCGAAGAAGCCACCCGGATCGGCGGCGAGGTGCTGCCCGCTGACGTCGTGCCATCCTCGGCCGGCCGGATCGGCATCACGCGCCGGTTCCCGCTCTCGCCGATTGCGGCGATTACGCCGTTCAACTTTCCGGTCCTACTGGCTGCTCACAAAATCGCGCCCGCGATCGCATGCGGCGCGACGATCACGCTCAAACCTCCACCGCAGGATCCGCTGACGACGCTCCGGCTGTTTGACCTCGTCAAAACCTCGGGGTATCCGGCAGGCGCGGTAAACGTCGTGCCCTGTCACGTCGAAGTCGCCCAGATCCTCATCGAAGACCCGCGCGTCCGCCTGATCACGTTCACCGGTTCCGCCAAGGCCGGCTGGGCGATTCGCGCCAAGGCGGGCACCAAGCGCGTGGCGCTCGAGCTGGGTGGGAATGCCGCCGTCATCGTCGAGCCGGACGCCGACCTCACCTGGTGCGCGACGCGCTGCGCCGTCGGCGGCTTCACGTACGCCGGTCAATCGTGTATCTCGACGCAACGTATCTACGTCCACGAGCGTGTCTACCAGCCGTTTCTCGATCTGCTGCTCGAGAAAGTGAAGCAGCTGCAGGTCGGCGACGTGCTCGACGAGCATACCGACGTCGGCCCCATGATCTCGCCCGATGCCGCGGAGCGGGTCGAGCGCTGGATCGCGGAGGCCGCCCAAGCCGGCGCCACGATTGAGCTGGGAGGCAAACGCAACGGCGTGTTCCTGCAGCCGACCGTGCTGACGCACACGACGGCGGAGATGAAGGTGAACTGCGAAGAGGTGTTCGCGCCGCTCGTGACGGTGACACCGTATCGATCGTTGAACGATGCGATCGAGTGGGCCAACGCCTCGCCGTATGGATTACAGGCCGGCGTGTTCACGACCAATCTGCAGACGATGTTCCGCCTGCATGCCGAGCTCGAGGTCGGCACCGTCAATGGCAACGACATTCCAGGGTTCCGCGTCGATCGCCTGCCCTACGGCGGCGCGAAAGCCTCCGGACTCGGCCGTGAAGGCGTGCGCTATGCCATCGAGGAGATGACCGAGCGTCGCGTGCTGACGCTCAAGCTCGATTAGTCGCTAGACGACCGCCCGCAGTAGCAAGTAGCTGAGACCGCCGATCCCGGCTGCTGCTGGAATCGTTGCGATCCAGGCCCACACGATCCGCCCGGCGACGCCCCACCGCACCGCCGAAAACCGCTGCACCGCGCCGACGCCCGTGATGGCGCCGGTGATCGTGTGTGTCGTGCTGACCGGAATGCCATAATGCGAGGAGACGAACAGCGTGATCGCACCCGCCGTCTCGGCGCAGAACCCGCCGAACGGCGTCAGCTTCGTGATCCGCTGGCCCATCGTTTTCACGATCCGCCACCCGCCCGCCATCGTCCCCAGCCCAATGGCCGCCCCCGCGGCGACAATGACCCAGGGTGGTATGCGCTCAGCATCGGTGAGGTGGAACAACGTGATCGGGAAGTTCACGAACAGCGCCTGGCTCGTCACTAACAGCGCCACGATGATGCCCATCGTCTTCTGCGCGTCGTTCGTTCCATGCCCGAGGGAGTACAGCGCCGCGGATACGAGTTGCAGCACGCGGAATGACTTATCCACTCGTCGGGGCAAGGATCGGCGTAAGGCCCACGACAACGCCACCGTGAGCAGCAGCGCCAACAAGAACCCCATGACCGGCGCGACGACGATGAAGACGAGGGTCTTGGTCCAACCACTCGCGATGATCGCGGAGAAGCCTGACTTGGCGACCGCGGCGCCGGCGTACCCGCCGATGAGCGCGTGCGAGGACGAGGTCGGCAGCCCCAGCCACCACGTCACAAGATCCCAGATGATTGCTCCCAGCAGCCCACCGAGCACGACGGTCGAATCGACGACGCTGAGATCGATCAGTCCTTTGCCAATGGTCTTCGCAATCGCGGTCCCGAAGACGAAGGCAGCAATGAAGTTCCAGAACGCGGCCCAAATCACCGCGGCGCTCGGCGACAGCACGCGCGTGGACACGACGGTGGCAATCGAGTTGGCCGCGTCGTGGAACCCATTGATGAAATCGAAGATGAGAGCGACGAGCAAAATCGCCAGAACGAACCAAACGGAGCCTGCCATCAGGCGTGCTTGATCGTGATGGACTCGACCACGTTCGCGACGTCCTCGGCCTGGTCGAGCGTGCCCTCCAGATTGTCGTAGATCTCCTTCCACTTGATCAGCTCGATCGCATCGCGCTCCTTCTCGAACAGCTGGCCCAGCGCCTCGTGATAGATCGCGTCGCCCTCTTCCTCGAGCCGTTTCGCTTCCACCGCATACTTGATGACGTCATTACCCTTCTTGAGCCGGCTCACCGCCTCGGCCAGCACGCTCATCATTTTCTGCAGCACTTCCACGAGCCGCAGCACGCCCTGGGGCGGCACACCGAGGCGAAAGATCTGCGTGCGTCGAGCAGTGCCGTCCATCGCGTCCATGACGTCATCCAGATCCGACGCGAGCTGATGAATGTCCTCACGATCGAGCGGCGTGATGAACGTGCGATCCAGACGGTTGACGACCTCGTGCGTCACCTGATCGGCTTCGTGCTCCAGGCGTTTGATCGCCTCGACGTGCGGCGTGCGACGGTCGGGCGTCGCCTGAAACAGCTGCCGTAAATGCTCGACGGCGTCCTTGTTGCGATTGGCCACTTCGGTGAACAGATCGAAGAACTCTTCTTCTCTCGGCAGGAGACGCACGGTATCCCCTCGGGAGTGGTGGCCGCAAAGATAGCGGTGCCTGGGGTTGGCAACTAGGTTAGGGGCTCATGACCGCCACCCCCGTCCAACCCCAGCGCGTCGAGTTCGTCCGGGCGATTTCCCGGCTCGACGCCACCGCGCTCGTCGTCGGATCGATGATCGGATCCGGCATCTTCATCGTGTCGGCCGACATCCTGCGACAAGTGCACTCGCCGGGCCTGCTGCTCACCGTGTGGCTCCTCTCAGGCGTGGTCACGCTGCTGGGCGCGCTCTCGTACGGCGAGCTGGCCGCCATGTTTCCCAAGGCGGGCGGGCAGTACGTCTATCTCCGCGAGGGGATCTCACCGCTGTTCGGCTACCTCTACGGCTGGACCCTGTTCGTCGTGATTCAGACCGGGACGATCGCGGCGGTCGCCGTCGCGTTCGCGCGCTTCACCTCGGTGCTCGTTCCTGGGCTCACGCCCGATGTCTTCCTGGGCACCACACTGCATCTCCCCCAACCGATCGGCGACATCGCCGTCGGCTTATCCGCGCAACGAATCTTTGCGATACTATCCATCGCGATCCTTACCTGGATCAACGTGCGCGGCGTGCGAACGGCCGCGTTCATCCAGACCACATTGACCGCGATCAAGACCGCCGCGCTGGCTGGCCTGATGTTGTTGGGCCTCACCATTGGCCGGAACGCCGCAGCGATTGCCGCCAATCTCGGCGCGAACTTCTGGGCGGGCGGCGGCCTGACACTCGCCGTGCTCCCGGTGGTCGGCGCCGCGATGGTCGGCTCGCTGTTCTCGATGGACGCGTGGAACAACGTGGGATTCGCCTCGGGCGAGCTCAAGAATCCCGAAAGGGACATCCCCTTCGCCATGGCGGCCGGCGTCATCACGGTGACCACGCTCTACGTCCTCGCGAACGTCGCGTATCTGGTCGTCTTACCGCAGGACGCGATTGCCCATGCGCCGCAGGACCGCGTCGGCACCGCCGCACTGCAAGCGATGTTCGGGGCGCCAGGCCTGTACATCATGGCCGTGGCGATCATGATCTCGACATTCGGGTGCAACAACGGCCTGATTCTGTCCGGCGCGCGCGTGTACTACGCAATGGCGCAGGACAACCTCTTCTTCAAGTCCGCGGCAAACTTGCATCCGACGTTCAAGACGCCGGCGCTCGCGCTCGTCGTGCAGGGCATTTGGACCTGCGTGCTGTGTCTCTCTGGCACGTACGGCCAGTTGCTCAATTTCGTGATTTTCGCCGCCGTCGTCTTTTACACGGTGACGGCAATCGGAATCTTCCGCCTGCGCCAAAAGCGGCCCGATCTCCCCCGTCCGGTGAAGGCGCCAGGCTACCCGATCCTGCCGGCGCTCTATGTCCTGTTGACTGGCTTGATCGCAGTCGACCTGCTCGTGCAGGACTCGACGCGCACCTACGCATTTTTAGGGCTGATTCTGGTTCTGCTCGGAGTGCCCGTGTACTTCGCTTGGAGGCGCCTAGCCCCCAAATAGGTTTCGGGTTATCTTCGGGGTGTATGGACGGTCGCAAGACCCCGGCAAAACCGCCCAAAACACCGTCTTGCCCCGACTGTGGGGCGAAAACCGCTCTGCAGTCCGGCTGCCTCGTGTGCCTGCAGTGCGGCTGGGCACGGTGTGGCTAAGCAGCTGCCCCTTCTTCCGACCGACCGGCCGTCAAGCCGTCCGCCCGTCCTTCTCGATGAGCGGCTTCGAGGCACCAGGTTCGTTTCGTTAACGGCCAAGCGGGTGCTCAACCCGCCCTCCGCGACCGGCATGGATTACTGGTCGCTCAATCCCTATGTCGGGTGCGAGTTCGGGTGCAGCTACTGCTACGCGCGCTACACGCATCGGTACGTGGTCGAGCGCGCGCACGACGCCGGCAAGCTCACCGACGCCGAGTTCGCCGATTACCGCGGCGCACACGGTTGGGAGGCGTTCGAAACGCGGATCTTCGTGAAGGAACAGCTGGTCGGCGCGCTCGACGCCGATCTCAAGCATGTGCCACTCGGCGACTGCATCGTGATCGGCACGGCCACGGATCCCTACCAGCCCGCTGAGCGCCGCTTTCGGATCACACGCGCGGTGCTGCAGCGCCTGACGCGCTGTGAAGGGCTGTCCTTCGGCATCATCACCAAGAGCTCGCTGATCGCGCGCGACTGCGATCTGCTCGTCCGACTGCAGGAGCGGAACGAGCTCCAGGTTCACGTCTCGCTCATCACGCACGACGCTGCACTTGCCCGAAAACTCGAAGCGCGCTCCCCCGTTCCCGCGGCACGCATCCGCGCGCTGCGCAAGCTCGTGGATGCAGGTGTAAACGCTGGGCTGATCATCGCGCCGGTCCTGCCAGGCATTACCGACGACGTCGTGCATCTCGACTCGCTGTTCGCCGCCGCCAAAGACGCCGGGGCGCGCTTCGTCCACGCGGGCGCGCTACGACTCTACGCCGCCGTCCGTGATCGCTTCCTGCCCGTGCTGGGAGAGCATTTTCCGGATCTGGTACCGCGCTATCAGCGCGCGTATGCGCGGCAAGCCGGCGCGCCAAAGGAGTACGCGAAGGCGCTGTCACGCCGCGTCGAGAAGCTGCGGCGCAAACATGGGTTCAAGAATGACACCGGGATGATCGAGCGCTACCGGCGGGCCAGGATGCCGGTCCAGGGTGAGCTGGAGCTGCGAGGCAGCCTGCCTTAGTTACGCGAAAGCAAGTGGAAGACGCGCGTCTGGCCGCACACGGGCGTCGCTGCGTCGTGAAAATAGCCGCGCGCAAACGCGTACATGAGCCCTACCGTATCGGCCTGGTCTTCGAGCACGAACCCCAGTCCACCATCCACATACGCGAGCGGCCGGATTCGCACACATCCTGTGTTGTCGACTCGCCAGAAGACAAGGCCGGCGGCATTGCGACGCGACGTGTCCGGATTGGAGAGACGTACGACGACGTCGCCAAATGTCCGTACCGGCGTGCCGCCGGCACTCGGACTCGGCGAGGCCAGATAGACCGCAGCCGAGCCACGCATCTCGAAGGTGCGCGCGGTAGTGACGGCCAGGCCAGGCGCAGTCCCCACGGTGTCCAACGTAGGGTTAGGGAGAGCGATCGTAACGTCCGCCACCGTGGGCGGGCAAACGGGAGCGGCCTTCCTGACGAGAAAGTAAGGCGCAAACGTGACGGCGGACTGATCGGCGCTGACGCCCGGCTTGAAGACCCAGTGGTAACAGGCGGGAAACGGAACCAACAGGCGAACCGGGAATCGCTTCGCGGTCACCACTTCTGCGGGCCATTCCATCCACTGCACGACCCCCGACTGCAGCTCGAGATCCGACTCGCAGGCGGCGAGCGCCGCAACAATCAGGATATAGTAGAGGGATCGCACGACGTTATCCCGGCGTCACGCGGTGGAAGACCCTCGTCTCCCCGCAGACCGGAACGGTCACGGTGAGGATGTAGCCGTTGACGAACGCCGCCGACAACCCTGCAGTGTCTGCCTGATCCTCGAGCACAAGGGCAGCTTTGGGCGCGTAGAGACCCATGGGCCGCACCCGCGCGCAGTTCAAAGAGTCGCGCTCGACATTCACGTAACCGGCCGCGTTGCGCCGCGAAGTATCAGCGCCACTCGGCCGCACGACAACCTCACCAAACGTGCTAACCGGAAGATCCTGAGCCAGAGTCGAATACGCCACCGATAGGGTCGGAGCGCGAATTGCGTATGTGCGCGCAGATGCTGCGGCGAGACCGGGTGCTATCCCCGCGGTGTCGATCGCGAGCACGACGAGCAATGTCTGAGTACGCTCCGTCAGACATTCGATCTCGTGGTTGTCGATGAGGAAGTAGGGCGCGAAGGTGACGGCCGACTGATTTGCGGACGCTCCGGCACGAAACTGCGGGTTGAGCGCGCACACATTCCAAACCACAAGCCTAGTGCGGAACGGCTGACCGGCTTTGACTTCGGCCGGCCAATCCATCCACTGCACCGTCACAGGATCGACTTTGGCGCTGGGCTCGCATGCAGCGAGGAGACCGAGACACGAGGTCGCAAACACTGCAGGGCGCATAGACCTCCCCTTGAGGACCCTCCCGTATACCTACCCTACGATCCGGCGTCCGCGTCACCTTCCAGCCACTTGCGTGCCACTGCGCGAATCGTCCCCGGCGCGTTTCCCTCGGCGCGGTTGTTCGCCAGGATGAACGCTTCCACTCGCCGCCGCTGTGCTTCGCTCACCAGTCGCACCAAATCCTGACGCAAATCCGGGAGCGGCTCCTGCACCCGGTCGTACGGCTGGAACTGCTTGACTGCATCGGCATAGCGGCGTCCAGGCTTGAGCAACGCGCGGGCGACCGTAAAGCTGGTCGGGAGTGTCCAGCCGAGTTCTATCTGCTCGCCAATCGCCGGCATGTCGGTCCAGGAGTTGAACACGTGCGCGACGCCGTGGCGCTTCAGCACCTCGCCATGGACAGGCGTGAGCAGCTCCGGGTTGCGCAGCTCGACCGCATAGCGAAAGTCCCGTGGCAACTCGCCCAAAAAATCGTCGAGCTGATCGGCCCATTGCAGCGGATCCGGCAGGTCCTTGCCGCGCATCGCTTGAAACTCGAACACGAAGCACCTGGCATGATCGCGAAACACTTTGGCGTATGGCCCCAGCATGCTGTCCTTGAATAGTGCCGCGCTCAGAAAGTCCGGATT
>DASWCE010000311.1:0-30835 GCA_036390255.1 Gemmatimonadales bacterium
TATCACGAGGTTCCAGAGCAGCGTATCGCGCGGCCACTGCACGGTGCCGCGCGCGCGGAACTGGGTGCCGGGGAACCGCACGCGCGAGAGGTCGAGGTCGAGCGTGCGCCCGTCGATCGTCACGCGGCCGGCCACGTCCGCGATCGACAACTTCGGGTCGCTGCTCTCGGTGGCTAGGCGGAGGACATCGATGCGAATGCCCTTCTCGCGCGGCGCCTGGATCCGCAGCGCTGCCAGCCGCGCATTGAGATGCTCGAAGCGCCGCACGCGATAGCGGCCGTCTTCGCCCGAGAACTCGATCTCTTCGTGGGCGCTCGATCCCTGGCCGTGCTTTTGCAGCCGGAGCGTGAGCGAGCCGTCCTGGATCGACACGTTGCGCAACAGAATGAGCGAGCGCGGGCCTGCGGGGCCCAACGGCTTCACCATGACAGTATCCTTCTCGCCGAGGCGCAGCAGCTCGTCGAAATTCGTGCGGCCAGTCGCGTGCTGTACGATGTTGATGATCGGCCGGTCCAGGCGGACTTCCATGAAGACCACGCGGCCGGCCGCGAAGTCAATCGGGTTGTAGCCGAGCTCGGCGTGCGGCAGCCAGGCGACCAGCGTCGAATCGGGGTCGAGCAGCCGGACGTCGGTCAACACAACACCCGTCAGCAGCGACCCGCGGACCTCGCCCACCTCGATCGATCCCCCGATCGCGTTCGCGACGGCGGCACTGGCAACCCGGGCAAGCAACGAGCGGCCGGCATGTGTGCCGACGAGGGCGTTGAGCGCGCCGAGGAAGCAGGCGAGCAAGCCGACCAGAGACCAGAGCGCGACGCCCAGTGAGCGGCGAATCATCTAGAACGCCTGCCCCACGGCGAACTGCAAGACGAATTTTTGCCAGAGCGTTTTGGCTGCCCGCACCGGGGGATATGAGGGGCGGATCTGGGTGATCGTGCTGGCGGTTTCGCTGGTCTGGTACAGCAACGGGCCACGCTCGGCCGCATACCCGTTGTACGCGACGTCAATGCGGACGGGACCAAGAGGGGTTGTGAAACGCACGCCGGCGCCCGGCGTCACCTTCACATCGCTGATGGTTGTGATCTCTTCCCCACGTTCCCAAACCTGCCCTACGTCCACAAACAATCCCAGCCGCATGCGCGACGCCAGGATGGGCGATGGGAGCCGCAGTTCGGCGTTCGCGATGATCACCGTGTTGCCGCCGGTCGGCCGCGTCTGGACACAGCCCGGCACGCAGGTGCCCGCGCGAAATACCTTCTCTCCGCCTGCCCGGTTGGTTGCGGCGGTGTCCACAACGCCTGCGGACGAAGTGTCCTTGGCGTCGGCAATGAGGACATAGACCTGCGGCCCCAGTTCGTTCCGCCCATACCCGCGCACGGAGTTTGGGCCGCCTGCATAGAATCGCTGATCGGGGGGAACGTAGCCGACACTTTGCCCTGCGAGCGCGATGTTTTGCGGGAGAATGGTCCCGCCCCGGACGCGCCACGCGAAGACCGTTCTCCGTCCGATCGGATAGTACTTCGCCACTTCGAACTCCCCGCGGTTGAACTCGTAGGTGGGGTCAGAGCCGACGAGCCGTGACGAATGCAAGAGCGTCAGCGTGGTGATGCTACCCTCTGAGGGATCGAGGAGGTTGTTCACCCGATCGCGCAATAGCGTCAGCGTGACGGCTCCCCAGTGGCGCGGTTTCTTGAGAAACGCCTGGCTTGTCGAATCGCAGAGCCGGAAGAGACTGCAATACACCCCGGCGCTCGCGACCGTGTGCCCATACGAATAGCTGTAGCCCAGCGTCGTCGGCAGTTGACCGCGCGCGTTGAACGTGAGAACGGCATTTCCGCCGACCGCTTGACGCGTGTACACGTCAAACTCCGAATGTCGCTCGACCAAGAGTCCGAGGGTTCCGACGTTGGCCCGCGATAGGAATGCCGGCTGCCTAAGCGTCAGGCCGACGCTGTAATTCAGGGTGTCGAAGGTCCACGTACCGCCGAACGGATTGCAGAATTGGTCCAGTCCCGTCGAACCCTTGGGGGTTCCTCCCAGCTTCGAGACGCGCGCCGACAGGTCGAGGGTGCGTGCGCCCCCGAGGAAATCGTGGGCGGCCCAACCGCTCTGCACTCGAAAACACTCCACGCTGCCATATCCGCCTCCAAACCGCAGCTGGTGTCGCGGGCCTTCTGCGACCTGCACCAACACTCGTACGGTGGAGTCCGTTGCACGCGTTTGCGGTGCGATGGAGTCCGCCAGGACGACGTTGACCGAATTGAAGACGCCCATCCCATACAGATCACGCTGCGTTTGATAGAGCGCATCCTGCTTGAAGACGCTCCCAGGCCGCACCGAGCTCA
The DNA here is from genome assembly GCA_036390255.1 of Gemmatimonadales bacterium. Classification (GTDB taxonomy): domain Bacteria; phylum Gemmatimonadota; class Gemmatimonadetes; order Gemmatimonadales; family GWC2-71-9; genus 20CM-2-65-7. Next base: position 2,346 of record DASWCE010000311.1, read on the forward strand.
CGCGACGAACGGTCCCAGTGTCCACGTCGCGAAGTCCCCGAATGTCGACTTGCCCAACGCGCATGCGTGGGCCCGGCTGCACATCCAGCTCGACTTCCGCCTTCAGGATCCCGGCTTCCGAGTCAAAGTTTCGCAGCACTTCGGCATACGGATAGCCGCCGTTGCGCAGCCGCGCCACGATCGTGTCGGCCGACGCCTGCATGAGGAAGCGGTTGAAGGGATCACCCACCTGGAGGGGCAGGTCACGCTTCAGCTTCGCGACGTTGAAGATGCTGTCCAAGCCCCGCACGTCGAGCCGCGCGACGCGCACCGGCTCCCCCTCATGAATTCGAAAGGTCGCATAGACATCGCGGGCCGTGCGCAGCACCGACGTGTCCACCACCGCGTTCATGTAGCCGCTTTGACGGTAGAGGAGAATCAGCCGGACGACATCGCGGCGGAACTCGACCTCGTTGAAGTAGCGCTTCTCCCCGAGTCCCAGCCAGCGCACGTACCACTGCCGCGCCCACCAGCTCGACTTCGTCGTGGCGATGGCGCTCTCGAGCGTGTAGTCATCGAGTGCACGGTTACCGACGAACGACAGGCCCCGAACTACCCGCTCCTGCTCCTGAGCGGAAAGGACGGTTGCCGCCGTGTGGACGGCGAGCAACAGACAGGGTATGACTCGCAATTGACGTAGTTTGCCAATTTCGGCTATGTTGCGACACTTGCTCCGCACTGTCAACCTTTTCGACACCGCGAAGAGCGTCCTGTTCCTAGGTATCCTCGCCGCCTGCCATGGTGAATCAAGCGACGGGAGCCGGGCTAAGGGTCTCGTCTACTACGAGACCTACGACCCTCGCTCCCTCGACCCGGCGCTGTCCACTGACGTGCCGACCGGCGAGATGGCGGCGCTCGTCTTCGATGGCCTCACGCAGTTCGATCCCGACGGCCATCTGTTGCCTGGATTATCGGACCGGTGGACCGCGGACCGCCGTGCCCTGCATTACGTTTTTCACCTGCGACCCGGTGTCAGCTTCCATGACGGTCGCCCCCTGGTCGCCGGTGCTGTCAAGCGCGCGTTCCTGCGCGTCCTGAACCCCGAGACGCACGGCGGCCGCGTTTGGCCGCTCCTGCCGATCGCGGGAGCTGGCGACTACGCCGACGGTCATGCACACGATGTCCCCGGTATCGAGGTCCTAGGCGATACCGCGGTCGCGTTCACGCTGTCCGAACCGCTCGCGGTTTTTCCCAAGTTCCTGGCGATGCCGGTCGCGTCCGTCGTGCCGTCGCCGGTTCCTGCCGACTTCAGCCAGCGACCCATCGGCACGGGCCCGTGGCGGTTTGTGACCTGGGAGCACGATGACTATCTGCGGTTTGCAAAGAATCCCAATTACTGGGGAGGGGCGCCCGCCAGCGAGTCCCTGACCGTTCGCATCATCCCGGAGCCGCTCACGCGCGCCGCTGAATTTCTCGCCGGCCGGGTATCGGTGACCGAGATCCCGTTTGGGGAGACCGCCCGGTGGGAGCAGGAGCACGCGGAGTGGCTCAAGCGGAAACCCGCGCTCCGGGCCCTGTATGTCGCGCTCAACAACCGCCGCGGGCCGCTCCGCGATCCCAACGTCCGGCGCGCCATCAATCTCGCGGTCAACGTACCCGAAATCCTGCGTACCGTCTGGAGCGGCCGTGGCGAGCGGGCCGCCGGAGCGATCCCGCCCGCGCTCGGCGGGAGCGACATCAGCCGGAAACCGTACGCCTACGACACCACCGCGGCGCGGCGGGTGCTGCGCGCGGCGGGGTTCGGTGAGGGATTCGCGGTGCAACTCTGGCGGTCCGGGACGAATGTGGAGCTAGGGCGCGTCGCCCAGGCAATCCAGTCGCAGCTTGCCGCGGTGGGGATCCGCGTCGACATCGTCTCGCGCGACGCGTCCAGCATGCGCGACGCGGTCCGTAAGGGCGACACCGACATGGCGATTCTGGACTGGTGGGCCGACTATCCGGACGCCGACAACTTCCTGTATCCCCTCTTTCACAGCGCCAGTTTCGGGCCCGGCGGCAACTATTCCTTTTATAGTGACCCGGTGACTGATTCCCTGATCCTGGTCGCGCGGCGCACCGTCGACCAGCGCGCGCGCGAGGCGCTCTACGCCCGCATTGACGGTCGCGTCTTTCAGGCCGCACCCTGGATCTACCTCTGGTTCCCCGTCGATCTCTGGGCCGTGCACTCGGGCGTAGACGGCTGGGATGTGCCAGTGATCTTCAATGGGCAGCGCTGGACGAAAGCGCGGGTGCAGTGATTCGACTCGTCGGACGGCGGTTGCTCTCCACTATCCCCACGCTGTTCGGTGTCCTGGTCGTCGCTTTCCTGCTGCTCAACGTCGTCCCCGGGGACCCGGTCGCCGAGATGGTCGGTGAGCGCGCCGATTCCGCCACGATCGCACGGCTGCGCGCGGAGCTGCACCTCGATGAGCCCATCCCGGTGCAGTTTGGGCACTATCTCTGGGGCGTCGTGCGCGGCGACCTGGGCCGTTCCTACATCACCCAGCGCCCCGTCCTCGGCGATCTCGCCGAGCGCTTTCCCAAGACGCTGCAGCTCGCTGGCGCCGCGATGCTGCTCGCCGCGACCTGCGGCATCACCCTCGGCGTGCTGGCCGCGATCCGGCCGGGCGGGATGATCGATCGCTTCAGCATGCTCATCGCCTACATTGGGATCTCGTTTCCGGTCTACTGGGTCGGATTGCTGCTGATACTACTGTTCGCCGTCGCCCTGCGGTGGCTGCCACCATCGGGGTATGGAGGTATCGCGTTTCTGGTGCTGCCCGCATTGACACTCGGCACGCGCTCGATTGCGTTTCTTGCTCGCATGACGCGCGGCGCTATGCTCGAAATCTTGCCGGCCGACTACGTGCGCACGGCGCGTGCCAAGGGGCTCACCGAGCGGCGCGTCATCGGGCGGCACGCGCTACGCAACGCGCTACTGCCGATCATCACGGTCCTCGGACTGGATGTCGGCAACTACCTGACCGGCAGCATCCTCACCGAGACGATATTCTCCTGGCCGGGCGTGGGGCGGTACGTTCTGCTGGCGATTCAGAAACGCGATTTACCGGCCGTCCAGGGCAGCATTCTCTTTTTGTCTGTGGTCTTTGTGCTCGTGAACCTTCTCACCGACGTGCTCTATGCGAAAGCTGATCCTCGCATCGCTTACGATTAGCGGCGTCTTGTCGCTGCAGGCGCAAACGCCCTCCTCGCCACGGCCACGCACCACGCCGCTGCGGGGATCGCTGCAGCAACGCCTGACCACGCTGCTCGACCAGCCACCCTTTGATCGCGCGACGTGGAACGTGTACGCCCAGGACGACCGCGGCCGCGTGCTCTTCAATCGCAACGGGGATCGTTTTTCCGTGCCGGCGAGCAATACGAAGCTCATCGTGGCGGCCGCCGCGACGGTGCTGCTGCCCCTGGACTATCGCGTGCGCACCAGCCTGTACGCGAACGGCACCGTCACGAACGGGGTGCTGCAGGGCGACCTGATTCTGTACGGGCGCGGCGATCCGACGTGGTCGGAGCGGTGCTACACGGTCGATACGCTCGCGCCAGGCGGTTGCGACTCGACGTGGACCGTCGTCGATGCGATCGCGGAGTCGTTGCGAGCACGAGGGCTCCGGCGGGTGACCGGCAAGGTGGTGGGCGATGGCTCGTACTTCGAGCCGACGTTGACCCACCCTAGCTGGAACACCTTCGACCTTAACTGGTGGTACGCGGCGCCGGTGTCGGGCCTCGGCTTCCACGACAACAGCGTCGACTTCGACATCACGCCCGGTCCTTTCGTGGATGCGCCACCCGTGATCACCTGGACTCCCGATCTGAGTCTGTTCACGTTCGAAAACCGGGCCCGGACCGTCGCCGCCGACTCGTCCACGACGATCGGCGACAACTTTTTCCGCAAGCCCGGGATGCTCGACATCTGGGCCGAGGGCACGGTGTCGCTCAGCAGGTCGCCGTGGATCGAGAGCTTCGCCCTGCCCGATCCGAATCTCTACGCCGCGCGTGCGCTCGAGGTCTCGCTCCGGAAAAGGGGCGTCTCGGTCAGCGGCGGCGCCGCCAGCACGACGGATTCGATGGCGTTCCGGGCGCTGCGCTGCTGCGGCAGTCCGCTCGTGGAGTACAGCGGGCGCCCCCTGCCCAACATCGTCTTCCCGATCCTCAACTCCAGCCAGAACTGGTTCGCCGAAATGCTGCTCAAGGGTCTGGGGCGCCAGGTGGGCGACACGGGCAGCTGGGAGAAGGGGCTCGACATCGAGAAGCGGTTCTTGATCGATTCCGTGAAGATCGACTCGACCGCGTTTTCGCTCGAGGACGGCTCGGGTCTCGCGGCCGGGAATCTCGTGACGCCACACGCCTTCGTGCAGCTGCTCGCCTACATGTATCGCCACCCCAAGCGAGCACCGTTCATCGCGGGGCTCCCGCGCGCGCAGCAGCGTGGCTCGCTGCTCAAGCGATTCGCCGGCACCCCGCTCGAGGGACGCGTGCTGGCAAAAACGGGATCGATTAACCGCGTGAATACGCTGTCGGGCTATATCGAAAGGGCCGATGGCAGGGTGATAACATTTTCAATTCAAGCAAACGCCCATGACGTTCCCACTCGGCAGATGCTTGCACAGATCGATTCAGTTGTCGTGCAGCTGGCACGGTAGACTTGAAACCACGTCGCAACCTCGCCGTCGTCTTCAATCTTCTTTCTGGCCAAAGAGGGCCATGTTCGAGGAGTGACCCGGCATCACCTTCGCTGCCGGATTCAGGAAGTGCGCGATCTGGTTCACCGCAATGCACGCCTCGCCAAACCCGGTCGCGATGAGCTTGAGCTTGCCTGGATAGGTCGTGATGTCGCCGGCCGCGTAAATGCCGGGGATGTTGGACTCCATCGTCTGCGTCACCTTGATGTCGCCCTTCTCGATCTCGAGCCCCCACTCGGCGATCGCGCCCAGCGAAGAGACAAAGCCCAGCTGCGGGATGACGCAATCCATCGGCAACGTCTCTTCTTCTTTTGTTTTGTTGTTGAAGATCGTGACGCGCTCGATGCGCGCGCCGCCGTCGATCGCCTTCAGCTCCCAGAATGTCCGCAGCTCCATTTTGCCGGCCGCGGCGAGCGCCTGCACCTGATCGACCGTCGCCTGATGGGCGCGAAAGCCGTCGCGCCGGTGGATCATCACAATGGACTTGGCGATCCCCTGAAGGTTCACGGCCCAATCGAACGCGGAGTCGCCACCGCCCACGATGAGAATGCGCTTGCCGCTGAAGACTCGGGGATTGAGCACGCGATCGTGCAGCCCCTTGTCGTTCCAACGGTCGGCGTCCTTGAGCGGCAGCTTGCGGGGCGTAAACGCGCCAATACCGCCGGCGATCAATACCGTCCGTCCAGGATACTCGTCCTTATCGGTGACGATGGTGAAAAGCGACTTGCCGTTCTCCTCGCTGCGCTTCAGGCCGATGACCTTCTCGCCGAGGTGGACCGGCGGCTTCCATTGCAGGCCCTGTTCGGCGAGCGCCTTCACCAGGTCCTTGGAGAGGATCTTCGGAAATCCGGCGACGTCGAAGATGTACTTCTCGGGATACAGCGCGGTCAGCTGCCCGCCGACCTGGTCGAGGTTGTCGATCAGCCGGTGTGATGCCCCGCGCATCCCCGCATAAAATGCCGCGAACAGACCGGTCGGGCCCGCACCGATGATCGTGATATCTTTGCTGTCTTGCATCGCGCGAACGCTAGCGTGGTATTCGTCCTCGGGCTACTGGCGTGCGCCGGCAACCGGCAGCGTGCCGCGCTCGGCTGGAGCCTCGGCGGCGAGGCGCACGTGTTCGTGGCGGGCGATGACTTCGCGCGTGACTTCTACCACCAACTCACCGGCAAGCGCGGTCTCATGGACGCTCTCGAGGGCCACCAGCTCGTCGCGGTCGAGGGCCGAAACGTTCGCAGCACGACGGTGCTGTCGGCGAACGGGGCCGCGCCGGCGCGGTTGACGCTGGCCCGCTTCCACGCGCCCCAAACCTGCGGGTATGCCGAGGTCGTCACCGAGCTGGTGTTGGCGTTCCCGCCGGGTGGAGCGGCGGGTCGCAGCGCGCCACCGTCGCATGTGACGGTTGTCGCGCTACTCGATCAGCCGCCGTTCGCCGGCGGGGCGGGAAAGCCGCGACCTCGTCTGTCCACGGCCGCTGCCCTGGCGCTCGTCCAACAGGTCGCGGACCGAGCGGAGGCGTCGACCCGGGGACCGAGCCTCGGGCTGCTGCATCCCCCCACGCTCGATGCCGACCAGGCCGCAGACGCGGGCGAGGTTGTCGCGCTCCGCTCGCAGTACGCGGTCGGATTTCGCGCAACTTTTGCCGCCACGGTCGCCGAGAACCGGATCGATACGACGCTGATCACGGGCGTCGCGGTCACCGACCCTGATTTGCATCATCTGCACTGGGTCGTCCGGCCGGTACGCCTGCGATTGGAGCGCGGAATGATCGCACGCGCCAATTCCGGCGTGCGCTACTCCTTGCGCGGTGCGGTCGCCGGTTCGGGAGGCGGCGCGCTGCTCCTGGTAGACGAGATCGCCGACGTCTCGGCCCGCGACTCACGCGCGACGGCCGTCGATGCCACCACGCGGCGCGTCATCGCCGCGCAGCCGCTCGCGCTCCGTTGTCCATGAGCATACGTTCCACAAACGTGCGTCGTGCGACGTGCGTCGTGCGTGGGGAGGACGCCTGAAGATCTACACCAAGACCGGCGATGCAGGAGAAACGGGCTTATTCGGCGGCGGGCGCGTGCCGAAAGACGATCCGCGGGTGCGCGCGTATGGCGACGTGGACGAGCTGAACGCCGCGCTCGGATTTGCGGCAACGCTCGACCCGACCGATTTTGAGCCGGCGACCATCCAGACGATCCAGCGCGATCTCTTCAGTATCGGTGCAGAGCTGGCGACACCCAATCCCGCAAGACTGACAAACGCGGTCCATGTGGACCAGGTGACCGCACTCGAGCAATTGATCGACAAGTATGAGGCAACGCTGCCAACCCTGAGAAACTTCATCCTGCCGGGTGGCACGCCCAAAGCGGCGGCCCTGCATCTCGCGCGCACGACCTGCCGGCGCGCGGAGCGGTCCGTGGTGACGTTGGCGCGAGACCAGCAAGTCAACCCCGTGATCATGCATTATCTCAACCGGCTGTCGGACCTTCTGTTCGTATTGGCTCGTGCCGTGAACAAGCAGGCCGGCCGATCCGACATCGCGTGGTAACCGTCCGAGTCCCGCTCGTCGAACAGCGGGATGCATCCTACGACATCCTGATTGGGCCCGGTCTTGTACAGCAGCTCGACAAGATCCTGCCGGAGTACTGCCCCGCGGCGGCGTATGCAGTGATTTCAGATTCGCATGTCGGGAAGATGTATGGCGAAGACCTCGAACAGCGGCTATCGGCTCTCGGCTGTCGGGTGGAGCTGCTCACCTTCCCTGCCGGCGAATGGAATAAGACCCGCGACACCTGGGCGTCGCTCAGCGATCGCATGCTCGCGGCTCATTTCGGCCGCGACGCGGCGGTCATCGCACTCGGCGGCGGCGTGGTCAACGATGTGGCGGGCTTCGTCGCTGCGACGTACCTCCGTGGCGTGCCGCTCGTGCAGGTTCCCACATCGCTACTCGCGATGATCGACTCGTCGATCGGCGGAAAGACGGGCGTGGACGTGCCGGCGGGCAAGAACCTGCTCGGCGCGTTTCATCAGCCACGCGTCGTCGTCGCCGATCCGCAGCTGTTGGGCTCGCTCTCGAGCGTGCAGCTCGCGGCGGGACTCGCCGAGGCGGTGAAGCACGGCGTGATCGCCGACGCCGAGTACTTTGCGTTTCTGGAGGGGGAGTACGCGGCGATTTTTGCGAAGCACGCCCCAGCGCTGGAGCGGGTCGTGCGGCGCTCGGTGGAGATCAAGGCGTCCGTCGTCGCGCAGGATGAGCGGGAGAAGGGCAAACGCGCGATCCTCAACTTCGGCCACACCGTAGGTCACGCGATCGAAGCGACGTCCAGGTACGAGGTGTTGCACGGCGAGGCCGTTGCGATCGGCATGGTGTACGAAAGCCGCATCGCGGAGACGCTAGGCATCGCCGCGTCAGGGACGGCGCAGCGAATCACCACGGTGCTGGAGCGACTGCATCTGCCCGTCGAGCGGCCAGACGCGAGCCAGGTTGACGATCTCATCGCGACCATGCGGTCGGACAAGAAAGTGCGGGCGACGGAGATCCGACTCGCGCTACCGCGCGCGATCGGCAGCGCCCACGGCGACGATGGGCACGGGTGGACGGTGCCTGTGGACGAGGTGACGATTCGTCAGGTCCTGGTCAACACGTAGCCCACATACCTATCCACGTCTCCACACGTTCGATCTAATCCCTCGGATCTAGCTGATGGGGCTTCACTCATCTCGGTGAGCTAAGTACTTTCCACAGGTGCTGTGGATAGTGGACAAACGGGCGAATCCCTACAAACCCAATAATTTGTGATGTGGAAAACTGCGTAGATTTGCACGTATTGGCGGGAAAACCTATATTGGCACGTGATTTAGGTGGCCTAAATGGCGGTCGCTCCCGCCATATCCACACATAACTCGCGTTTCAACGGGAGTCGCGCATGGCGAGGTCGAATGGCGGCAAGGCGAAGGCCTTTTTCCGCACCACCCCCTCCGGAGCATTCGACCAGTACCTGCAAGACATACAAAAACTTCCCCTCATCAAAGATCCCGCTGAAGAACGTCGTCTCGCTCGTCGCGTGCAACGCGGTGATGAGAAAGCGGCCGAGCGTCTTGTAACTGCGAATCTCCGATTTGTCATCTCCTACGTAAAAAAATATCAAGGGCACGGACTCGACCTCTCCGAGCTCGTCGCGATCGGGAATGAAGGTTTGCTCAAGGCAGTCAAGAAGTTCGACCCCGACCAAGGCGTCAAGTTTATCTCGTATGCGGTGTGGTGGGTGCGCCAGGCGGTGCTGAAAGCATTGGCGGAGCAGACGCGCAGCGTCCGCATCCCGCTGAACCAAAACTCGCAGCTGATCCGCATGAGCCGGACCGAGACGTACCTCTCACAGGAGCTGGGCAGAGAACCCACCGATAACGAAATCGCGCAAGCACTGGAAGATTCCGTCGAGAATGTCCGCACCGCGCGCCGCATGACGGCAGCGGAGCTGTCGCTCGACGCGCCGGTCGATCGCACCGACAAGGACGCGGCGACCCTCGGCGAGCGCTTCGCCGGCCAGGAGGGCGGCGAGATCGAAGAGCGCACCGACGGCAAGTTGATGCGCGAGTTCATCGACCGGATTTTCCAGAAGTATCTCACGCCGCGCGAACGCAAGATTCTCTATCTCTACTACGGTCTCGAAGAGGGTAGCGAGGCGATGACGCTCGAGAAGATTGGAGCGCTGATGGGCGTCACCCGTGAAAGAATTCGACAGATCAGGGAACGCGCATTTGAGAAGCTGCGCGAATCTCCGGATGGGAAGGCTTTGAAGGGATTCTGGAGGGCCGCTTAAGCGAGGACCTGCAACAGCTAGACGCACCAGACGCACCGCGGTTGACAGGCTCGAGGGGTTGGGACATGCATGATTGTCCCGACCCCTTTTGCCTGTTTACCGCGGTGCGTCTGTACATCTAGTATATAGCATGTCCTCGCTTCCCCACCTTGCCCGCGATCTCTCTGCGATCGTCGGAGAGCGGCATATCAGACAAGCTCGGGCCGAACGTTTAACCTACGCGATGGATGGTCTTCCCACTCACCGTCGCGTTCCTGATCTCGTGGTTCTTCCCGGCTCTCGCGAAGAGTTGATCGCCGTCGTGCGACTGCTCGCAGCGCTCGGTGTCCCGTTCGTGCCGCGCGGCGCGGGGACCGGTCTTTCGGGCGGCGCGCTCGCAGACGAAGGGACCGTGCTGCTCGTCCTCACGCGCCTGAATCGAATTCTCCGCATCGATCGCGACAATCGGCTGGCCGTCGTCGAGCCCGGCGTCGTCAATGCGAAGCTCGGCGCCGCGGCAAAACCGCACGGTCTGCAGTACGCGCCCGATCCGTCGAGTCAGAGCGCCTGTACCATCGGCGGGAACGTCGCCGAAAATGCCGGCGGCCCGCATTGTCTCAAGTATGGCGTCACGGCGAACCATATCCTCGCCCTCGAAGTGCTGCTTGCCGATGGCTCGCTCGTCGAGCTCGGCAGTCCGGGTGGCGAGCTCTGGGGACCGGATCTGGTCGGGTTGTTCGTCGGCTCAGAGGGCAACTTCGGCGTCGCGACGAGGATCACGGCGCGTCTTACGCCGTTGCCGCGCGCGATCAGAACGTTGCTTGCCGACTTCAACGCAATTCGGACCGCGGGCGAAGCCGTGTCCGCGATCATCGCAGCCGGCTTCGTTCCCGCCGCCCTCGAAATGATGGATCAGTCCTGCATCCGTGCAGTCGAGGATTCGGTCTACGCCGCGGGGTATCCGCGTGATGCCGCCGCTGTCCTCCTGGTCGAGATCGACGGCCAAAATTCCGACGTCGTGGTCGCGGAGACCGAGGTGGTCACCGATCTGCTGCGTAAGTCCGGAGCGCGATCGGTGCGATCGGCGGCGAGTGAGGCCGAGCGCGAGCGGCTCTGGCAAGGACGCAAGAAGGCATTCGGCGCGATGGGACGATTGTCGCGTGACCTCGTGGTCCAGGATGCCGTCGTCCCGCGCTCCGCCCTCCCTCAGGTGCTCGAGACGATTTCCACGATCGCCCAGCGCTACGGGTTGGTGGTCAGCAACGTCTTTCACGCCGGCGACGGCAACCTCCACCCCAACATCTCGTTCGATGCCACCAACGTCGCGCTGCGGCAAAGCGTGGAGGCGGCGAGCGGCGAGATCATGGCCACGTGCATCGCAGCGGGGGGAACGATCACTGGCGAGCATGGGGTCGGGATCGACAAGCTCAGGTATATGCCGCTGATCTTCGATGCGGAGTCGTTGGGTGCGATGCACGCGGTGCGACGGGTGTTTGATCCGGAGGAACGGGTGAATCCGGGGAAGGTCGTGCCGGTCCACGCGTGTCGTGAGTGGGTTTCGGCTAGCCCCGGGGCGACGCACCGGAGCCAGCCGAGGGCCGTCGCATGACCATCCTCGACAAAGTCACCGCTCTACTCGGGGAAGGGGCCGTGCTCGAAGCGGGCACCGATCGCGTTCCCCGCGTCGCCCCCGGCTCCCCCGACGCGGTCGCGCTCCTGCTCGGCACGGCGCACCAGGAGGGTTGGCGGGTTCGAATCGAGGGCGCCGGTACCTGGCTCCCGAGTGACGCGCCCGCCGACCTCGCGCTCACGACGCGCCGCCTCGATCGCATCCCGGCGATCGAACCCTCCGACCTGATGGCGACCGCGGAGGCGGGCATCGGACTCGATCAGCTGCGCCAGCAACTCGCCGATCGGGGCGCGTGGCTCGCGATCGATCCGCCTGGGTTGGCTGGGCGCACACTCGGCTCCGTCGTTGCCAGCGCGACGGCCGGGCCGCTGCGCCACGGCTTCGGGCCGATCAAGGACCATCTGCTCGGCGTCACGTTCGTGACCGGCGACGGCCGCATGGTACAAAGCGGCGGGCGTGTCATGAAAAACGTCGCCGGCTACGACCTCACACGTCTGCAGGCCGGCGGGTTCGGCGCGTTCGGCGTGATCGTCCTCGTCCATCTGCGGCTGCGGACGCTGCCCCGTGCCGACATCACGTATGTGCTCGAGGGGGCGCGCGAAGATCTCACGCAAGTCGGCGAGGACATCGCCGCCGCCGGCCTCACGCCCGCCGCACTGGAGCTCGTCTCGCCTGCCCTCGCGCGCCGCGAACGCTGGGTCCTGGCCGTCCGGCTCGCGGGATCGCCGGCGCTCGTCGCGGCAGACGAAGCCGGCCTCGGCGCCGCCAGCGGCGGCGGCCGCTTCAGCCCGCTGCGCGCCGAGGAGGCGCACGGCTTCTGGATGCGACTGGCCGAGGGGTTCGCGGTCCGTCCGGTGACCTTCCGCATTGGCGGCGTGCCCGCTGCCAGCGACGAGCTGCTCGATCTGTTGCAGCACCAGCTCGGCGACGAATGGATCTCGGCATCGCCGGCGGCGGGCGCCATCCGCTGGACCGGTGACGCGAGCGTCGATCGCCTGCAGCGCCTGCGCCGCACGCTCGCCGGACTGGAGGTGCCGCTCACGCTCGAGCGCGCACCGTGGCCGCTGCGTGGTGCCGTCGGTCACTTCGGGGCATATCGTGAGGGGGTCGGCCCACTCGTCGCGGGCCTGCGCCGCACGTTCGATCCTGGGGGTGCGCTCGTCGTCGCCACAGAAGGCACATGACGCGGGGAGGATTCGAAGGGCTGGACGCGTGCGTACACTGCGGGTTTTGCCTTCAAGCTTGTCCGACGTTCCTTGCCACCGGAGACGAATCCGATTCACCACGAGGCCGCATCGAGCTGATGCGGGGGCTCGAGCGCGGCGACATCGCCGCGACCGACGCCGCCCTCGTCTATCATCTGGATCGTTGCCTGGGCTGCCGAGGCTGCGAACCCGTGTGCCCCTCGGGCGTGCAGTACGGTCGCGGCCTCGAAGCAGCGCGCAGTCGGATCACCGCCGCGCGCGACGTCTCGCGACTCACTCGGCTGGCTTTATGGACACTGACCAGGCCAGGCTTTAGTGGCGTCGTCTACTGGCTCGCCCGTTTGCTACGCGCGACGGGGCTCCCGCGACTTCTCGCTGGGTGGGGGCGGTTGGGATTCTCAATGGGGATGTTGGCGGCGACGAAACCGGACGGTAGGAGGCGGTATGGGACGGTAAAAGACGGTAGCCGTAAACACCGCGCACCTACCGTCCCCTACCGTCCCCTACCGTCCTCTACCGTCCTTCTATTTCGCGGCTGCGTCCAAGAGGGCCTCTTCTCTCACGTCCACGATGCTACCGTGCGTACCCTCGGGGTGAATGGCTACCACGTCGGCGACGTCCTCGGCCAGATTTGCTGCGGCGCCTTGCACGCCCATGCGGGATTGCTGGACGAGGCGCGCGCATTGGCACGCACCAACATCAGCGCGTTCGGCGCCGGTGATGAGCCGATCGTCGTGAACAGCGCGGGCTGCGGAGCCCTGATGAAGGAGTACGGGCATTTACTCGGCGACGAGCGTGGCGCAAGATTCGCCGCCCGGGTGCGCGACGTGACGGAGTTACTGGATCCGCCGGCACCGGGAGCCCCGCTCGATTTGCACGTCGCCTACGATCCACCGTGTCATCTCGTGCACGCGCAACGCGTCGTGGCGCAGCCGCTCAAGGTGTTCGCGGCGATTCCCCTGCTTGAGCTCGTGCCGGTTGTGGGTGCGTCCGAATGTTGCGGCAGCGCCGGACTCTTCACGCTGCTCGAGCCCGAGATGTCGCGCGCCGTGCTCAAAACGAAGCTCGAGCACATCCGCGCCGCCGCGCCCCAGGTCGTCGCCACCGGCAACCCCGGCTGCATCATGCAGCTCGGCGCCGGTCTCGCGGCGGCGCGCATTCCGGCGCGCGTGCGGCATCCGGTCGAGCTGCTCGACGATTCGTACCGCGCCGCTGGGTGCTACGAATGACCGGAGGCGCGCGCCGAGTCACGACGCCAGACGGCGTAGACCTGGCCCTGCACCGGTTGCGCGCCTACCGCGATGGCCGGCCAGCGGTGCTCCTCGTGCACGGCGCGTTCACGAACCATCATCTGTGGCTGCATTCCGCCGACGGCACCTCGCCCGGTGGCTTGGCGCATTTTCTGGGCGCCGCGGGTCTGGACGTGTGGCTCGCCGACCTGCGACACCATGGTGAGAGCGCGCGCGAACCACGCCGCGGGGCCTGGACGTTCGAAGACTGGGTTCTCCAGGACACCCCGACCCTGGTGGCGCGAGTGCGCGAGGAAACCGATGGCGCGCCGCTCGCCTGGTTGGGACACTCGGCGGGCGGGGCGGCCGGACTCTGCTGGCTCGCCCGCGTGGCGGCCGCTGGGCCCCTGCGTGCCATCGTCACACTCGGAACCCCGGGCCCGCGACGGCTCGGCCCGGTGCGGCGCACGTTGGCAGCAGCAACAGTGGCACTGTCCCGGGCACTGGGGCATTTCCCGGCCCGTGCGCTGCGTTTTGGCAACGAAGACGAAGCGGCGGAGATCATCGCCGAATGGATGGAGTGGAACGTGCGTGGCGTTTGGCGCGGTACCGACGGCTTCGACTACTTCGCGGGTCTGGCGGCGTTGAGCACACCCTATCTCGGCGTGGCCGGCGGGTCCGATTGGCTCTATGCGCCACCGCGAGCGTGCCAGCAGATCGTCGATCGCGTCGGCGCCGCCCGCAAGGCGCTCGCCGTCGCGCCGGGACTGTCGCATCGTGGACTGGTGTTGAGCGAGCGTGCGAGGACGACGTGCTGGCCCAACATCGTCGCATGGCTGAAGGAGACGTGGTGATCGAAGCGGTGCTGTTCGATTTCAACGGCGTGCTGGTCGACGATGAACCCCAACATTGCTGGGCGCTGCAGCGCGTCCTCGCGGATGAAGGCATCGCTCTGACGCGCGAGCAATACTACGCCCATTACCTGGGTCTGGACGATCGCACCGGTTTTATGGAGGCCTATCGGCGAGCCCAGCGGACCCTCACCACGGAGCTGCTGAAGTATCTCGTGGAGAGAAAATCGAAGCTGTACCTAGAGCTCGTGGAAACCTCGTTGCGCCTGGTGGCGGGTGCGCCGGAATTCGTGCGCGACGCGGCGCGACAATTCCGGCTGGCGATCGTCTCCGGCGCGCTGCGGCGGGAGATCGACACCGTCTTGAGCCGCACGGGGCTCGCCAACGGCTTCGAGACCATCATCGCGGCCAATGACGTCCCGCGCAGCAAGCCCGATCCTGCCGCGTACCTTGCGGCGCACGTCGCGTTGAACAGGCGACGGCCGATCGCCCCTGAGCGTTGCGTCGTCATCGAGGATTCTCTGCACGGGCTCGCAGCCGCGCGCGCCGCGGGCATGCCCTGCGTGATGCTGACCACGAGTCACCCGTCCCAGACTTTACAGGGACGAGGGGTCGCGCTGGTCTGGGACTCGCTGGCGGGGCACAGCGCGAACGAGCTCGTCCACCTATGAGCGATGTCTTCCCCAGCGCTCCACCCGCGACAGTGACCCGGTTGGCGCAAGACGCCGTGCCCGCAGAGATCGTCGACCGCCTCCGGGCGGGCGCCATCGTCGCGCGCGCCGACGTCGGCGTCATCGATCTTACCGGGCCCGCGCAGGGCGCCATCACGTGCTTTCAAGGCCTGCTGACGAGCGATCTCGAGAAACCGGGCGACGGGGCGTTCGTCTACGGCGCCTTACTCACACCCAAAGGGATGATCGTAGTGGACGGCTGGGCGGCGCGCCTCGGATCGCGCGTGCGGTACACCGTTCCGGCGGAAGGCCGCGAGCGTGCAATGATGATCTTGCAACATTCGGTGCCGCCCCGGCTCGCCCGCTCCACAGATCGCACGGAGGACACGGCCGTGCTGCGCCTCGCCGGCGCACATGCCGTCGCCGTGATGGGGGCGGCAGGCCTTCCCGTCCCCAATGTCGCCAACCGCGTCATGGAGGGCTCGACACATGGCGCGACCCTCGAGGTGGCGCGCACGAGCGACGTCGCCCCATTCCTCTTTCAGGTGACCACAGCCACGGACCATATCGAGTCCATTCGGGCACGCATGGTCGAGGCCGGAGCCTATTCCGCCAATGCCGATGCCCTCGAGCTCGCCCGCATCCTTGCCGGCTGGCCGCGACTCGCTTCGGAAGTCGACGAGAAGACGATCCCCCAGGAAGTACGCTTCGACGAGATCGGCGGCGTGTCGTACACCAAGGGCTGCTACACGGGCCAGGAGACGGTGAGCCGGCTGCACTTTCGCGGGCACGCGAACCGGCAGTTGCGTGGCCTCCTCTTCGAGTCCGATCCGCCGGCGGCGCCGGCGAGCGGCTGGAGCGCGGTCACCCACGATGAGCGCGACGTGGGTCGGGTGACGAGCATCGCCTGGCTCCCCGACGGCGGCGGCTCCGTCCTGGGCCGCTGGATCGGGCTCGCGATGGTGCGCCGCGAGGTGCCCATCGGCGCGACGGTGCGCGCGGCGGGGCGCGAAGCGCGCGTCGTCGAGCTGCCGTTCGACGCGCCACGCGTTACGCCGGCGTGACGGTTCTCGTCACCGGCGGCGCAGGACTGGTGGGCACGCACGTCCTCGACGCGCTGCGCGCGCGGGGCGAGCGGCCGCGCGCGCTGGTGCGCGCGCATGCGCGCGGCGTGGTGGAAGCGTTCGGCGCCGAGGCGGTCGTTGGCGACGTCACCGACGCCGGATCGTGGCAACGAGCCGCGGACGGCGTCCGGGCGATCATCCACGCGGCGGCGCTCGTCGCATCACACGATTCCTTCGACGAGTTCAGTCGCGTCAACGTTGGTGGCACTCGGCTCGCGATCGAAGCCGCGCGCCGCACAGGAGCGCGGCTGATTCACATCTCCAGTGTCGCGGTGTACGGCCGGAAAGCGGTGTACGCTGCCCGTGACAGCGGCGTGAGGGAGGACTACGCCTTTCAACCGCTTCCCGAGGGGGATTATTACGCCCGCAGCAAACGGGCCGCCGAGCAACTGGTGCAGCAGGAGGCGGTGGCTGGGGGGCTTACCGCCATCGCGATCCGACCGAACGTCATTTACGGCGAGCGGGACTCACTGTTCACACGGCGCCTCATCGCCATTTTCAAACGCGGGTTCCTGCCGCAGATCGGCCCGGGCAGAAATCATCTGTCCTGCGTATATGCCGGCAATGTCGCATCGGCCATTCTCGCCGCGCTTGACGCCCCGTCGCAGCCGGGCTTCCGAGCCTACAACGTCACGCGCGATGCGGCGCCGCTCCTCCAGCAGCGCGACTATTTCGCCACTTTCGCTGAGTCGCTCGGCTTGCGGCCGCTTCGTATTCCCGTACCCGCCACCCTCATACGGGTCGGCGTCGCCGCCTGGAGCACGCTGATGCGGCTCTTGATGCCGGGCCGCTACACCGCGCTCGGGAATGCCGCCATGTCTTTCATTTTGGGGGAGAACCCATACCCGATTGAACGCATTCGCACCGAGCTGGGCTGGACGCCACCGTTCGATACGCGTACGGCCATTCGACGCTCCGTCTCAAAAAACAAAAGCCCGGGCGGCGCCCGGGCTTGACTCCCTGCTACCGCGCGTCGCTACGGACGCCGCGTCGGCCTGCGCGCTGGCGCGGGCGGCGGCGTGTGCGCCGGCGGCGGCGCGGGCGTCATATGCGCCTTCGCGGTGTCGGCCGCCATATGATGCGTCGTGTCAGCCGGCGCCATCATCTTCATCGAGTCCGCCATTTTCATCGAGTCAGCACGCATGGTTTCGGCATTCGTGTTGCTGTTTTGCGCCTTCTTGCATGCGCCTGCGGCCATGACGACCACCGCCACGGCCAATGCGATACGCTTCATGCGAGCTCCTGTTGAGGTATGGGTCGGGGAGACGGGGAAACGTACATAGGGGACCAGCACAGTCAAGCATCGCTAAGTTATAGGAATCATGCTGCGTTCTGATCGTCGGACGTTCCTGGGTTTCGTCGCGTCGGTGGCCGGATGGATGGCGACGCGCCTGCGCGAGCCACAGCAACCCGTCATCGAAGTTCGGCCCACCGCGCTCTTTCAACAGCCCGAGGGCCGCAAGAATCTCGTGCGCATCACGGTCTCAGGGCTGAACGCGCCCGCCGCCCGCGCGCGCGTGACGGACCGCCACGGCGCGCTCGTCGGCACCGCGGGACTGTTGCCCCCACCCGCATCGCAAGGCCCCGCGTTGAGCGGCGAGGTGTGGGTGCCGCTATCGGAGCCGGCGGATTTTCAGATCGACGTGGAAGTCGGACGCGATCGCGCCGCCCGCCGACGCTTGCGGCTCACCCCCGCGAAGCGCTGGACGGTCTACTGGCTCTCCTCGATTCACACAGACGTGGGATACACCGACCTCCAGGAACGCGCGCTCGAGATTCATCGCAGGAATCTCGATGCCGCGCTCGCCTGGACGACGACGCATCGCGATTTTCACTTCACGGCCGAATGCGCGCTGCAGGTGCTGTCGTACCTGGAGAATCGCTCGCCCGAAGCGGGCGATGCGCTCGTGCAGGCGATCCAGGGCGGCAAGATCGGATGGCAGGCGCTGTTTGCCAACATGCTCACGGGGATCCTCGATCACGAGACGTACGCGCGTCTCGTGTGGCCCGCCGGCAAACTCGCGCGCGAGCGTGGTCTGACGTTTCTCTCGGCGCAGATCACCGATGTCCCCGGACAACCGTTGACGTTCCCGCTGCTGCTCGCGGCGAGTGGCGTGAAGTACCTCGCCAGCGGTCCGAACCCTGAGCGCGCGGCGCCGCTGCTGCCCGCGGGTACGGCGACAGCAACCGAAGGCACCGCCTACCCGCAGCTCTACTACTGGGAAGGCCCCGACGGCAGTCGCGTCCTGCACTGGCGCGCGCATCACTATGGCGACGGCACGCGCTTTGGCTTCGACGTCGGGCCAGACGAGATGGGCCACCGGCTTTCCGATTGGCTCCTCGATCAGCCCGCCTTCCTGGCGCAGAACTGGCCGTACGACACCGCGCTGCTGTACGGCGCCGACTGGCACGACAATGCCCTTATGAAGGAAGCGATGGTGGCCAACCTCCAGGAGTTCGGCCGCCGCTTCACGTGGCCTCGGATCGTCCCGGGCCGCGCCGAGGATTTCTTCCGCGACGTCGAGCGCCGCTATGGGACGAAGATTCCCGTACGCCGCGGCGACACCGGGCTGTACTGGGAAGACGGCGCCGCCTCAACCGCCGCCCAGCTCGCGGCGTTCCGCTCGGCACAGCTCGCGGCGCGCGCGGCGGAGATTGTCGCGCTGTGGGACGACCGGATCGAGCCTCGCGATGATGACGCCGTCCAGCGCCGCCAAGGCCGCGTGGATGCGCGCGCCGCGATGTGGCGCGACTTGCTCCTGTTTGGCGAGCACACCTGGGGCGCCGACGAAAGCGTCACCGCCCCGACATCGCGCCAAACGGTGGCGCAATGGGAGTACAAGCGGCGCTTCATCGACGCCGGCGCGGCTGAAGCGCGTGATCTGCTGAGCGACGCGCTGCTCCGGCTGGGGCGCGCCACGCAACCCGGCCGGGGTCGTCTCGTGTTCAACGCGGGAAACTGGGAGCGTACCGATGTGGTGCGCGTCGCGGCAGGCGCCGGGAAGCGGCTCTCCAGCGATGGACGGGAGCTGGCCTCCGTGGACCTCGAAGACGGCGACGCCTTGGTCCTGATCCGCGAGGTGCCCCCTCTCGGCTATCTGGCACTGCGAGAAGCAGATGGCGATCCACGGCCCCCCACCGCAGATGGCGAGGCACTCGAAGCGAAGACCGGTGGCTTCACCGTTCAACTCGATCCCGCGACCGGTGCGATCCGCTCGCTGACAGGCCCCGACGGCAAAGAGCGCGTAAAGGCGTCAGACTGGTCGGGGCTGAATCAATTGGTCTACGCCCGCGGTGGCGAACACAGCGCAATGTGGACCTCAGGGGATCGCGACGACCTCAAGAATCCGCCGCAGCTCGCGCTCACGCAAGCCAAATTCGTGCGCTGCCGTCGCGAGCGGCTCCCGGGCATCGGCGTCCGGCTCATCGTGGAGCGGGCGTTGGACGGATTCCCGTCGATCACGTCGATCGTGACGCTCTATGACGAGCTCCCGTGGGTCGACATCGAGAACCGCATCACGAAGACGGCGACGCTCGCGAAAGAGGCGCTCTACTTCGGCTTTCCTTGGGCGTTCACGAAACCGACGGTCGAGGTAGAAGTGCCGCTGGGCCGCATGACCGTCGACCGGGATCAGCAACCCGGCAGCTGTCGCGATTGGTACTGTCACGCACACTGGGTCTGGTTGCACGAAGCCAGTGACGGGGTGCTCTGGAGCGGGCCGGACACGCCGCTCTTTACGCTCAACGACCTGTTTCGTGGCGCGTGGCGGCGCAGCATCGCCCCCGATGGGACGCTCTTCGCGTATGCCATGAATAACTACTGGCACACGAACTATGCAGCAGCCCAGAGCGGCCCGGTGACGTTCCGCTTTCGGATCTCGCTGCTCGCGCCCGGCGACGCGGCCGAGCCGGTGCGCCGCGGGTGGGCGGCCTGCGACCCGCTCTATGTCAGTCCCTCGTACACCAATCAGGCGCCGGGCCCGTTGATCACCAAGGATCGCGCGCTGTTCTACGCCGACAAGAACGTGATGATTGCCGGCGCCAAGCCCGCGGACGATGGTGAAGGCGTCATCGTGAAAGTTCTCGACATTGCCGGGCAAGCGCGCGCGGTGGGCCTGTGGCCCGCCGCGTACGCCTTCAAGCAGGCGCGACGTACAAATCTCGTCGAGCAGAATGGGGACCCGATTGCGGTCGGCAGCGATGGACGGACATCCGTCGACCTCGTCGCGTGGGGTGTCGCAGCCGTCCGGCTCTCTACACCTGCCGAGGGCTCCTGAACGAGAAAGGCCGGCGCGAAGTCGAGTTTGCTCCGAAAGACGCCCAGCTGCGGGACGATGTCCGCACCCTCGGAGCACTGGTCGGAGACATCCTGCGCGAGCAGTGTGGCGACGCGTTCTTCCAGCTCGTGGAGCGCGCGCGCCACGCCGCGATTGCGGGGGCGGGGGCGGGGGCGGATGACGAGCTGCATGCGCTGGTGAAAGAGCTGCCGGCGCGCGACGCCGAAACGCTGATCCGCGCTTTCTCCACCTATTTCGAGGTCGTCAATCTCGCCGAGCGCATTCACCGCATCCGGCGGCGGCGCGACTATCTGCGTGCGGCCGCCGCGCCGCAGGAGGGCAGCCTGCGGGCGACGGTCGCGCAACTGGCCGTCGCCGGGTTGACGCCGCAACAGACTGCCGCGTTGCTGCAGCGGCTCCGTTTCGAGCCCGTCTTCACCGCCCACCCCACCGAAGCGACGCGCCGCACGCTTCTCGAAAAGGAGCAGGTGATCGGCCGGTTGCTCGTCGAGCGGCTCGACCCTTCGCGCACGCCCGATGAAGAGCGCGCCGCGCTCGCGCGGATCCGCGAAGAAGTCACGACCGCCTGGCAAACCGATCCCAATCCGTCCGCGCGTCCCACCGTCTTGGACGAGCTCGAGAACGTGCTCTTCTACCTGACGGATGTCGTCTATCGCGTCGTCCCGCCGTTCTACGAAGAGCTCGAGCAGGCCGTGCGCGGCAGGTACGACATCCAAGTCCCGAGCCGAGCGGTCCTGCGGTTCGGCTCCTGGGTCGGTGGCGACATGGACGGCAACCCCAACGTGGGCGGCGACACGCTGCGCGCCGCGTTCGCGCGGCAACGCGATCTGGTGTTGGGGCTCTACCGCCGCGAGGCCGGTGAGCTGGCGCGCCGGCTGTCGCAATCGGGAGCGCGGACCGGTGTGAGCGACGCGGTGCGCGAGCGCATCGCAGCCTATAGCGCCCAGTTCCCCAGGGCGCTGGCCGCGATTCCTACCCGCTATCACGACATGCCGTACCGTGTGCTGTTCACTCTCATTGCGGCGCGGCTGGAGACAACGCGACGCGATGAGCCCGGCGGTTACCGAGCGGCCACCGACTTGGAGGGCGATCTGGGCGCCGTCATCGCGAGCCTGCGTGCACACGGTGGCGAGCACGCGGGACTGTTCGGCGTGCAGCGGCTGCTGCGCCGGGTCGAGACGTTCGGTTTTCACTTGGCCGCGATCGATGTCCGGCAACACGCGGGCGTCCACCGCGCGGTGTTGGCCACCCTGCTCGGCGACCCGGACTGGAGCACACGCGCTCCCGACGAGCGCTTGATCCGGCTGCGGCGGGTGCTCGAGAACGGAGAGGAACCGCCGGGTCGCGGATCGCCGGACGATCAAGCCACGCGGACCCTCGATGTCTTCAAGGCGATCGGCGAATGCCGCGCGCGGTACGGTGACGTGGCGGTGGGTCCGTACATCATCAGCATGGCCGAGGGAGCGGACGATGTCCTCGCTGTGCTGGTTCTCGCGCGGTGGGCCGGACTAGCGCGCGATCACGTGCCTCTGGACGTTACGCCGCTGTTCGAAACTGTCGCCGATCTCGAGCACGCCGCCTTCATCATGCGATCACTGTTCAAAGACCCGTACTACCGCGCGCATCTCTCGGAACGCGGGATCCACCAGATGGTGATGATCGGTTACTCGGACAGCAACAAGGACGCGGGGATGGGCGCGGCGCGCTGGGCGCTGTACCGAGCGCAGCTGGGGCTCGTCGAAACCGCGAAACGGTCGGTCGTCGATCTCACCTTCTTTCATGGTCGCGGTGGAACCGTCAGCCGCGGCGGCGGGCGAATCGCGAGTGCGATCCTGAGCGCGCCCGCCGGCACAGTGCGGGGACGGTTCCGCGTGACGGAGCAAGGCGAGGTCATCAACGCGAAGTACGGCTTGCGCGGCATCGCGATGCGCACGCTGGAGCAGACCGTGAGCGCCGTGGCGCTCGCGACCGCGCTGCCGCGCCCACCCGATGGTCGCGAAAGCGATTGGACCCGCATCATGGACGAGGTTGCGCGGGACAGCCGTGCAGCCTATCGCGCCCTGATCTACGATGATCCGCGCTTCGTCAAGTACTTTCGATTCGCGACCCCGATCGACGTGATCCAACGGATGGAAATCGGGAGCCGGCCGGCGGCGCGCGAGACTGACGACGAACGTGGGGAGATCGAGCGGCTGCGCGCGATTCCGTGGGTGTTCGCCTGGACGCAGAGCCGGCACCTGCTCCCTGGCTGGTACGGGCTCGGGACGGCACTCGATCGTGCGGCAGAACGTTACGGCTCGGCAACGCTCGGCGACATGGTACGCGACTGGCCGTTTCTCCGCGCGCTCATCGATGACATCGAAATGGTGCTCGGCACGGCTGACCTCTCGATCGCGGCGCGATACGCGCAGCTGGCTGGTGACCACGGTGCGCGGTTCTTCCCGGCGATCCGCGCCGAATTCGATCGCACTGTCGCGCACGTGCTCGAACTCAAGCAGGAGCGTGCCCTGCTCGACTCAGATCCCGCGCTGCAGCGCTCGATTCTGCTCCGCAATCCGTATGTCGATCCCATGAGTCTGTTACAGATCGATCTGCTCGAGCGGTGGCGCGCGGCGGGGCGGCCGGACGATGACGTGTTCCGGGCGCTGATGGCAAGTGTGCGTGGCATCGCGCAAGGGTTGCAGAGCACGGGCTGAAAGGTTTAACGTCGTGCCATGACACAACCGACGACCCTGGGTGAGCTGAAGCGGACGGAGTGGGCGGCCCCCGCGCGCCGGCAGCGCACCGTCAAAGACGAAATGCGGGAAAACTTGATCTGTCTGCTCGAGAACGGCTCGCCGCTGTTCCCGGGCATCGTAGGATACGAGGAAACCGTTCTGCCGCAGCTCGTGAACGCGATCCTCTCATGCCACAACTTCATCCTGCTGGGCCTGCGCGGGCAGGCGAAAAGCCGCATCCTGCGACAGCTCGTCACGCTGCTCGATGAAGAGATCCCCATCATCGCCGGGAGCGAGGTCAACGACGATCCATTCGATCCGATCTCCAAGTACGGCCGCGAGCTGATTGCCGAGCGCGCCGACGGTACGCCGATCGCGTGGCTGCCGCGCGAGCTGCGGTTCGTCGAGAAGCTGGCGACGCCGGACGTCACGATCGCGGACATCATCGGCGACGTCGATCCGATCAAGGCGGCGCGCGGGGGGCATCTCCTGTCCGACGAGCTGACGATGCATTTCGGCCTCTTGCCGCGCGCGAATCGTGGCATCTTCGCCATCAACGAGCTGCCGGACCTCGCGGGCAAGATTCAAGTGGGCCTCTTCAACATCATGCAGGAAGGCGACGTCCAGATCAAAGGCTATCCGGTGCGGCTCAATCTGGACGTGGCATTGGTGTTTACGGCGAACCCGGAGGATTACACGGCCCGCGGCAAGATCATCACGCCGCTCAAGGACCGAATCGGCTCGGAAATTACGACGCACTATCCGCTGACCGTCGAACTGGGCGCCGCGATTACGCAGCAAGAGGCCTGGATCGAGCGCAACGGCGGCAACCGCGCCATCCGCATCCCCGACTTCATGGCGGAGCTGATCGAGCGCATCGCGTTCGAGGCGCGCGAAGACAAGCGCGTAGACCGGCGCAGCGGCGTGTCGCAGCGCCTGCCGATCAGCGTGCTCGACAACGTCCTATCGAACGCGGAGCGCCGCAGCATCATCGCCAAGGAAAAGGCGGTCGTGCCGCGTATCTCCGATGTGTATGCCGCGTTGCCCGCCATCACCGGCAAGCTCGAGCTCGAATACGAAGGCGAGCTGCAGGGCTCGGAAACCATCGCCAAGGATCTGATCCGCCGCGCGGCGGGCCGCACGTTCGAGGGGCGCGTCGGCGGTGCGAACGTGGACGACATCGTCCACTGGTTCGATGAGGGCGGCGCGCTCAAGGTCACGCCGGACGAGCGCTCCGAGGCGCTCCTGAAGGGCTTTACCGTCGTTCCCGGGCTGCTCGACCTGATCGATCAGGTCGGCCTCGCCGGGAAGAAAGATCCCGCCACCGTCGTATCGGCGTGTGAGCTGGTGCTCGAGGGGCTCGTTGCCGAGAAGCGTATCGCGCGCAGCGAGGAGCTCGGGTACGTGCGCGCGCGCGCGGAGCAAAAGCCCTTTGGAAAGGGACCCGCGGGACCTGGAACAGGACCGAACCTCTTCACGTAAGTCTCATCCCTATCACAACCGGGAGTCGCCATGGGCGAGCTAGTCTTTGGTCTTGTACTACTCGCGGTTGCTTTCTTCCTCCGTCTCGGCGCTGCTACCGTGCGCGGGGAGGCTACGGCTGGCCGTTCGATCGGCGGCATCCTGCGCCTGCTCAGCTACATCGCGCTCGCGATCGGCGTGATCACCGTCCTCGGCTCCACGACCGCCGTCATTAACCCCGGCGAGGTCGGCGTGCGGCACGCGTTTGGCTTCGTTGATCCTAAGCCGCTGCTCCCCGGCATTCGCTTCGTGTCGCCGTGGTCATCGATCGAGCGGTTCTCCTCGCGTGAGGAGCAATGGCCCCGCGCGGGGGCACAAGTGGAAGAGATCGACGCGCTGTCGTCCGAGCAGATGGGCATGCACGTCGAGGTGTCGATTCGCTGGCAAATCGACCCGCAGCAAGCGCCCCACATCTACACGGAGATCGGCGACGAAGACCAGATCCGCGGCGCCGTGCTCAACGCCATCCGGAAAGGTGTGCGCGACGGGATGGTGCAATACTCGATCAACGACATCGCCAAGCGCACCCAGATCGCCCAAACGATGGAAGGACTCGTCGATTCGGCGCTCGTGACACAGCCGCGCGTCGGCGGCCTGCCATTCAGGATCGCGACGGTGACCGCGTTCTTCCTGCGCGATCTACAGCCGCCGGCGCAGGTCGTGCAGGCGATCAACAACAAGATCGCGCAGGAGCAGCAAGTCGAGACGGAGCGCCACCGCGTGGAGGTCGCGCGGCTCCAGGCCGAGCAGCAACGGCTGCGCAATCAGACGTTGACGCCAGAGGCGCTGACGATGCAGTACCTCGAGGTCCTGCGCGACATGAAGGCAGGTAGCAATCTCGTGATTCTGGTGCCGACGGCGGGGGGCATTCCAGTCCTGAACATCGGAGATCTGCGACGCAATCTCCACCAGCCGTAAGGCCGCTCGTCACGATCACGCGCCAATACGCCTCAGGCGGATCGGAGATCGCCCGGCTGGTCGTGAATCGCCTGGGCGGGGGGAGGGGAGGCGGCGGCTGGACGCTGATCGACAACGAGTTCATCGATCAGGTCGCACGCCTGGCGGGGTTATCGCGGGACGAGGTCGCCCGCCGGGAGGAGCGGGCGCCCGGGCTGCTGGAGCGGCTCGCGCGCACGCTCGCCGCGGCGTCGCCGGAGATGTTCGTCACGGGCGAGACGCCGGTACCGGTCGATACCGAAGAGGAGACGCTCGTCCAGACGACCGAGCGCGTGATTGCGGAGGCCGCCGCGGAAGGCCGAGTGGTGCTGGTGGGCCGCGGCGCCCAAGCCGTCCTCGCGATGCGCGCCAACGCGCTACACGTCTACGTCATCGCGTCGACGCCGTTCCGGAAGAAAGTCGCCGTCGAGCGCCTCGGCGTGGAGCCGGCCAACGTCGACAAGGTCATTCAAGAAACCGATCACCAGCGCGACCAGTACGTCAAGACCCATTACGGGCGTGACCGGCAAGACTTGACGCAATACGATTTGGTGTTGAACGCCGAACGATTGGGTTTTGATGGCGCGGCGGACGTTATCGTCGCCGAGATCAAGCGGCGCGGATGGACGGCACCGCCCACCCAGCGATCGTAACGGCCAGCGCGACGATCGCGCCCCCGGCCCCGAGCGTCGCGGGCACGCCCACGTGCTCGGCAACCAGCCCGAAAAGAAAGGCGCCGAACGGCGCCATGCCCACGAAGACGAACGAATAAAACCCCATGATCCGTCCCCGCAGGTGATCTGGCGCGGTCGTCTGCAGCAGCGTATTCGTAATCGAATTGTTGACGATCATGGCGCAACCGGCGAGCGCCAGCAGCACCATTGAGAGCGCCAGCGTCCGCGACGCAGCGAACAGGATCAGCAGCAGGCCAAACGCCGTGCCTCCCACCAGCATGAGCCGGCCGCGCCTGCGGATGCGGCCGGAGGTCAGCGCCACACCCAGCGCTCCGATTACCGCCCCGACACCGATCGAAGACGTGAGCGCACCATAGCCGGCGGCGCCGCGATGCAGCACGTCGCGCGCAAATACGGGCATCATGGCGATGTAGGGGAAGCCGAACACGCTCAAAATCGCCGTGAGCACCATCAGGGTGCGGACGCGCCGGTCGCTCCGCAGGTACGTCAGCACCTCGCGGAACCCCGTCCATGCGGAAGCGGACTGGAGAGGCGGCGGTCGGGGAGGCAGCCGCATCAGCAGCAATCCCGCGATCACCGCGATATAGCTCACGCCATTGAGGAAGTAGCACCACGCAATCCCGACTGCGCCGATCAGAAACCCCGCGATCGCCGGGCCGATGACGCGCGCGCCGTTGAACAGCGAGGAGTTCAGCGCGATCGCATTCATCAGGTCTTCCTTGCCCACCATCTCTACGATGAACGACTGGCGCATCGGAATGTCGAACGCGCTGGCGATGCCAAGAATCGTCGCGAGCAGCAGCACCTGCCAGACGGCGACGACGTGCGTCCGCACGAGTATCGCAACGGTGAATGCCTCGAGCATGAATGCCAGCTGCATGAAGATGATGACTCGCCGCTTGTCGGCGCGGTCGGCGATCACGCCGGCGTACAGGCTGAACAGGAGCACACCGACCGAGCTGAGGGCCGCGGTGAGGCCGACGTAGAACGGTGAGTTGGTCAGCGTGAGGATCAGCCATCCCTCCCCGACGTTTTGCATCCACGTGCCGACGAGGGAGATGCCCTGACCGATGAAGAAGAGGCGGAAGTTGCGGTGGGCGAGTGCCCCGAATCCGTACCGTCGCGCAGCTTCCGTCATTGCACACAAATTAAGGACAATGGAACTCCGGTGTTCGGCCTTTCTCTTCGACCTGGACGGCGTGCTCGTCGATTCGCGTGCCGTCGTCGAGCGCGTGTGCCGTACGTGGGCATTGCGCCATGGGCTCGATCCTGAAAAAGTCATGCGGATCGCGCACGGCCGGCGCGCGCGGGACACCGTGAAGGCGGTGGCGCCCCATCTCGACATCGCCCGCGAAGTGGAGTGGATCGACGCCGCAGAGCTCAGGGATGTCGACGGACTCCAGGAAGTGTCCGGCGTTCGCCGATTTCTGGCCACGTTGGATGCCGGCGCCTGGGCCGTTGTCACGTCTTGTGGTCCGGATCTCGCCACACTGCGACTCAACTCCGTCGGCCTACCGATCCCGGACGTCATTGTGACGAGCGCGGACGTGTCTCTGGGGAAGCCGGCGCCTGATGGGTATCAGCTCGGCGCGCAGCGCCTGGGACACGAGCCCGTGAAGTGCGTCGTCTTCGAGGACGCGCCGCCGGGGATCGCGGCGGGACGCGCTGCCGGCGCGCGGGTAGTCGCGCTCAGCACGACGTATCCGGATGCGGATTTCACCGGTGCCGAAGCCATAATCCGGGACTTCACCGGCGTTCGTGTGCTCCGTGACCACTCTGGCTACGTCCTGTCAGTGCTAGATTAGACATCGATGCGCTACACGACCTACAGCCGCTACGTCTCCGGTCTGCTCGAGACGCTCAACCTCCAAGCGTTGCTCGACCAGCTGGCCGACTTCCTGCTGCAATCTGGGTTCGCGGGCGGCCCGTACTCGCATCCGTTCTGGGGCGAATTCGGGGAGGAAGATCCCGACCGCTCCCTCGACGCGCTGCGCCAGGCGATCCTGCAGGCGTTGATGGACTCGGGCCAGCTCACCCCCGAGATGCTCAACGTGCTGCGCGGCGATTCCACCGGCGACGCGCAGAAAGATGCCGAGCTGCAGAAACAG
>DASWCE010000312.1:0-37072 GCA_036390255.1 Gemmatimonadales bacterium
CTGTCCGGCCTCACGAACGACGAGCTGCGCAACGCCAAGCAGCGCGCCGAGCCGATCAAGCGGGAGCTGGAGAAACTGGGCGCGCCGAAGCGGATGCTGCGCGTGGAAGACACGGAGCTAATGCTGGCGGAGACGCGCGAGCAGCCATTTACAAAAGAGGGCTGGCTCTTCGAGGTGAAGCTCGACGGCTACCGGATGCGCGCGGCGTGCCAGGATGGCCAGCCGATTCTATACTCGCGCAAGGGCCTCGAGTACACGGAGTCGTTTCCGGAGATCGCGCGAGCCGTGAAGGCGATTCCGTACGAGGGCGTGATCCTCGATGGCGAGCTCGTGGTGCTCAACCAGGCCGGGAAGCCGAGCTTCAACATGCTCCAGACCCGCGCCAAACTCGGCGCGCGCGAGGCGAAACGTGCCGCGATCGAATCGCCGGGGACGCTCTACGTGTTCGATCTTCTGGCTTTTGAGGGATACGATCTCCGCAAGCTGCCGCTCATCAAGCGCAAGGAAATTCTCCAAAAGGTGTTGCCGCAGACGGGGCCGCTGCGCTACTCCGAGCACTTCGAGAAGAACGGCGAAGCGTTGTACGAGCAGGTCGTGAAGCTGGGACTCGAAGGGATCATGGCCAAGAAGTCGGACAGCCCCTACCGCAGCGGCCGCTCGAGCGACTGGCTAAAGATTCGCGCCGACCGCATCGACGATTTCGTGGTCGTCGGATTCACCAAGCCGAAAGGCGCGCGCGGGGGCTTCGGGTCATTGCATGTCGGCGCGTACAGGGACGGCAAGCTTATTTATTGCGGGCGCGCAGGCTCGGGCTTCACCGGCGACCAACTCGACGAGATCAGTGCGCAGCTGCAGGCGCTCGTACGCGACACGCCTCCGTGTGAGCCACCGGAGCATGGCGCGCTGCCCAAGGGTCCGGAACACATCTGGGTCGAGCCGAAGCTCGTGTGCGATGTGCGGTACAAGGAGATGACGAAAGACGGCCTGCTGAGACAATCGGTGTTTGTCAGGTTCCGTGATGATAAGAAGCCGGAGGATGTGGTGATGCCAGGCGAGCACGGAGCACGGAGCACGGAGCAGGACGAACCGGAATCGGCCCAAGCACCGCAGCGTACTGCTCCGCGCTCCGTGCTCCGTGAAGTGAAGTTCTCGAACCTCGACAAGATCTTCTGGCCCGACGAGAAGTACACCAAGGGCGACTTGATCGAGTATTACAGGTCGATGGCGCCGTGGCTGCTGCCGTATTTGAAGAACCGCCCCGTGGTGCTGACGCGCTATCCCGACGGCATAAACGGCAAGTCCTTCTATCAGAAGGACGCGCCCGGCTTCGTGCCCGACTGGATTCAGACCATTCCGATCTGGAGCGAGGACACGCAGCGCGACATCCAGTACTTCGTCGCGAACGATGTCGAAACACTCGTCTATCTCGTCAATCTCGGCACGATCCCGCTGCACATCTGGATGAGTCGCATTGACGATCTCACGAAGCCCGATTGGTGCCTCATCGATCTCGATCCCAAAGAAGCGCCGTTCGAGCACGTCATCACGCTCGCGAAGACGATGCGCAAGGTGTGCGAAGAAGTCGAAATGCCGGCGTTCGTCAAGACGACGGGGAAGTCAGGGCTACACATCATGCTACCGCTCGGCCGGCAGATGACGTACGACCAGTGCCTCAAGTTCGCGATGCTGTTCGCGCGGCTGGTGACCGATCGACATCCCGACATCGCGACGACGCAGCGCACGATCAGCAAGCGAGAGGGCAAGGTCTACGTCGACGCCTTCCAAAACCGCGCCGGCCAACTGATGGTCGCGCCGTACAGTGTGCGCCCGACACCCGGTGCGCCGGTCTCGATGCCGATCGACTGGGAAGAAGTCAACGCCAAGCTGCGCAACAGCAACTTTACGATCGCCAATGCGCGCAAGCGTATGGAGAAGCTCGGCCACGATCCGGTGGTCAAAGTGCTCGAGCTGAAGCCCAAACTCATGGGCGTTCTCGAACGCGTCAACCAGCTGATTGGCGAAGACTGACGCGCGATTCGTCTACGTGTTCGCGCACGGCGCGGGCGCCGGCATGAACCATCCGTTCATGCTACGCGCGGCCGAGGCGCTCGAGGCGCGCGGCATCGCGACGCATCGCTACGAGTTCCCATACATGCAGGCGAAGAAAAGCCGGCCGGATCCGCCCGCGGTCGCCGAAGCAGCAGTGCGCAAGGCCGTCGCGGAGGCCGCACTGAGGCACCCGGGGTTACCGATCTTCGCGGGCGGGAAGTCGTTCGGCGGGCGCATGACGTCGCAGGCACAGGCGTCGCAGCCGATGCCGGGCGTGCACGGCCTCGTCTTTTTTGGCTTCCCCCTACATCCACCCGGCCGGCCGGGGACGAGCCGGGCGGAGCATTTGACGTCTGTTGATGTGCCGATGCTATTCCTGCAGGGCACGCGCGATGAGTTCGCGCAACTCGACCTGCTGCAGCGGGTGATCGCGAGCCTGGGCGAGCGCGCCACGTTGCACCTCATCGCAGACGGCGATCATTCGTTCAAGGTGCCGAAGCGCACAGGCAAGAGCGAAGCAGACGTGATGAACGAGCTGGCGGATACCTTCGAGGAATGGACGGGCAAATGGCTAACTACTGGCTAGTCAAAACCGAACCGAGCACCTACAGCTACGACGACCTAGAGCGCGAGCAGACGGCGGTTTGGGACGGCGTCAAGAATCCCGTGGCGCTCCGGAACCTTCGAGCCATGCACCCGGGCGACCAAGTGCTGGTCTATCACACCGGCGACGAGAAAGCCGTCGTGGGATGGGCCACCGTGGTCTCGGCCCCGTACCCAGATCCGAAAAACAAAAACTCAAACCTGGTCGTGATCGATCTCAAGGCGCACCGCCGCCTGCCACAGCCGGTGACGCTGGCGCAGATCAAGGCGGACAAGACGTTTGTGGATCTGCCGATTGTACGACAGGGGCGCCTGTCAGTGAGTCCCGTGACGGCGCCCCAGTGGAAACGCGTGATGCACTTGAGTGGTACCGAAGCCTAGTGCTTCGCTCGCCTTCTGACTTTGTGAGCGCGGCGCTCGGCGCGCGCCGACGCGATGCCCGCGGCGACGCCGGCCACGATGGCCGCGCGTCCGGCGGCCTTCAGCACCTTGCCGGTGCGCCGCAGCGCCGCCTTGACGCGCCTATGGCGCTGCTCGGTCTCGACCCGTTTCCGCGCTTCCTTCAGCAGCCGGTCGGCTTCGCGTGCAGCGGCGTCCGCCCATTTCCGAGCGGTCTTGGCTGCGTTGACGGCGGCTGTCTTGAAGCGCTCTGCGCGTGAGGCCATGACCTCATCCCTCCGTAAGGGTCGCCTAGTGCTACGCCGTCAGGCGCCGAGAGTTTCGGCCGCCTTCCTTACGTCCTTAGCCTTCACCCACAGCAACCCGCCGTAGCGCCCCATCCCCGTCCGGACCGCGCTCACCGCAATCACATTGATGCCGGCGGCGCCGAGCCGCGATAGCGTCGACGCCATGGCGCCAACGCGATCGTCGCCTTCGACGAGGAACACCGTCTTGGGCTTCGAGACCTTAAGCTTGGCATTCTTCGCCGCCGCGAGAAACGCGACCGCGTCTGCGGGCACGACGTCGATCTGGGATTTGCGCGCGCTGGGAAAAGCGTGCACCGCGAGCAGGTTGACTCCGGCGTCGCGCAACTTGCCGAATACCTTCGCTCCCTCGCCTGGCTTGTCCGGCGCGGTGACGTAGTAGTAGTCGGCTCTGCGGATGGTGTCAGGCATCGCTCCCCCTTGAGGAGGTCCTCTCAAGCCTCGCCTGAATGTCGGCGTTCGGCAACCAGCGCCCGTCTTGCTTGGTAGAATCGCAACTTGCGCCCCAAACGTAAGTTTTGTCGTATGGACAGCGTCGCGGTCCGGCTCGAGCGACTTAAGCGCGAGGCGCAGAAGGAGTGGCGGCGGAAATGGCGCCAGAAGCTGCGGAAGGCGGCGCCCGCCAATGCTGCCGAATGGCGCGCCCTGGCGGTCGAGGTCCTCAGCGCCATCGCCAAGATCGCGCTGATCATTGCACTCCCGTTCGCGGTGCTGGTGCGCGGCTCGGTGTTCATCTACGAACACGGGACGCGGTCGGTCTGGCTGGGGGTGCTCACCGCCGCCCTGCTCACCGGGGGCGTGGTGACGGCCTATGCGGTGTGGATCGCTCGAAAGTTCACCCGACGCGGCGGGCGTGGCGGTCGAGCGCTCGTGATGCCGCTGGCCAAATGGGTGGCGCTGCCGTTGGTCGTGTTCTACTGCAGCTATTCCTTACTCTATCTGGCGAGTGTCAACGCCAAATCCGCGCCCGTGCGCGCCTACTACCGGTCCGTGCATCCGCTACTCCGGCTGGCGCTCTCCACGCTGATTCTGGTGGACCGCGACATGCTCATCACCGACACGGGCCGGGCACCTGATGACTACGGCCGGATGGGACTGCCGACCAATAGTCGCTCCCGGCACCTCAAGCAGGCCGACGGCTGGATTCATGCCGTCGACCTGCGCACGACGGGTCGCGGCTTCATCAAGAATCGCGGCGTGCAGTTCTACTTCTGGTTGATGGGGTTCGATACGCGGCGGCACGTCGGCACCGCCGACCACTTGCATGTAGAGTTGAACTAGGCGAACAGCTTCTGCAGGTCCGCAAACGGGATCCCGTACGCTTCGAGTGTTCCGTAGGTCCCTTTCTCCCTCCACTCCCGAGCCATCCGCCGCACCAGACCGAGCGTCGCGCGCATCGGACCCGAGCCGAACGTCACGCGCCGGACGCCGAGCGCGGCCAGCTCCTTGAGTGTCGGCGCGTTGGGGGTGCCGAGGATGTTGACCGGAGCTTTGATCTGCTGGACCAGCTGTTCGATTGTGCCGCGGTCGCCGACGAACGGCACGAATACCGAATCGGCACCCGCCTCGCGAAAGGCGTTGCCGCGCCGCACCGCTTCCGCCAGCCGCTGGTCGCGCGGGATCTCGGGCGCTTCGAACGCGTCGGTGCGCGCGTTGAGCACGAGGCGCACACTCGTGGCGTCGGCGGCCTTCCGCGCAGCCCGCACCCGCTCTACCGCCAGCGTGAAGTCGATCAGGTGCTTCTCTTCCATCCGGTCTTCGAGATTCATTCCCACCACGCCGGCGTCGATCGCTCGCCGCACCGTCTCGGCGACGGCCGCTGGCTCGCGGCCGTAACCGGCCTCCAGGTCGGCGGTGATGGGAACCGCAATGCGGCGTGTGATCCGCGCGACCGCCGCGAGCATCTCCTCCCGGCTGATGCGCTCGCCGTCGGGGTATCCAAGACTGAACGCGATCCCCGCGCTCGTCGTCGCGAGGGCAGGGAAGCCGGCCTCGACGAAGATGCGGGCGCTGCCCGCGTCCCAGGCGTTCGGCAGGACGAGCATCGGCCCTTCGATGTGAAGTCGCCGGAGCGCCTCGGCCTTTTCCCTCATGGGCGGGTATCTTACCCGGTCCCTCAGCGGAGTCAAAGCTCGTGCCCCTCGCTGTGTTCGTCCTTCTCGCCGTTCAACAGTCCACATGTGTTTCGCGGCCTGCCAAACGGCCGTCTGTTGATCACCGGTGGGATGTCGCTCAGGCGCGCGCGCACGCCATCGCCTGTGAGAAGCTTGCGCCGAACATCCCGGGCTTCGCGTTGGCAGTCGCAGTGGATGGGCAGATCGTTTGGTCGGAGGCTTTCGGCTATGCAGACCTGGAGACTAAGCGCCCCACGACGCCCGCGACGCAATTCCGCATCGGGAGTGTCTCCAAGCCGCTCACGGCTGACGCGGTCGCGCAGCTCTACGAAGCGGGGAAGCTCGACCTCGACGCGCCGATCCAGCACTACGTCCCGACCTTCCCGGACAAAGGCGCGGTCATCACCACGCGATTGTTGGGCGGTCACCTCGCGGGCATCAGACACTACCGCGGGAACGAATTCACACTGAACCAGCACTACGCAACGGTCACAGCGGGTCTGGCGATTTTCGAGAACGACTCGCTCGTCGCGCCACCGGGCACGCGGTTTTCCTACTCGAGTTACGGCTTCAACGTCATCAGTGCGGTCGTCGAGGGTGCGTCGCAGGAGGAATTTCTGGCCTATATGAGCCAACACGTCTTCAAGCGGCTCGGCATGACCAGCACTGCTCCCGATAAGAATGACAGCCTGATCCCCAACCGGACTCATTTCTACGAGCGCACGAGGTCGGGACAGTTCGTTCCCGCGCCGGTCGTGGATAACAGCTACAAGTGGGCGGGAGGCGGATTCGTATCGACCGCCGAAGACCTGGTGCGCTTTGGATCGGCACACCTCTCACCCGGCTATCTGAAGACGGCGACGCTGGAGCTGCTGTTCACGCCGCAGCACACCACGTCCGGAGAGCCGACTCCCTATGGGATCGGCTGGTTCGTGGGCACGGACACACTTGGCCACCGCACCGTCTATCACGGCGGCAGCTCAGTGGGCGGCACGACGATTTTCGGTGTGGATCGGGACTCCCACGTGGTCATCGCACTCGTGACCAACCTGAGCGACGCGCCTGTCGATGCGGCGGGAGAGATTCGCCTCGTGTTCGACTCCGCGGCGACGCAGCCGGTCCGGCGATAGCTACCGGGCGAGGCGGTAGCCTGTCTTGCGGACCGTGAGAATGTGCTTGGGGTTGGCGGCATCGCGCTCCAGCTTGCGGCGCAGCTCGGCAACGTGCGTGTCCACCGTCCGGCTCATCACTTCGGCGCTGTAGCCCCACACTTCGATCAACAGCTCCGAGCGCGTGATGCACGCGCCGTCGCGCCGGATCAGCGCGAGCAGCAGGTCGTACTCTTTCGGTGTCAGCGCGACGGGCGAGCCGTCCCGTAAGACGGTCCGCGACGGCGTGAGCACCTCGATATCGCCGAACTTCTCGAATGGCGGCGGCGGCGGCCCGCCATTCTTTCGCGGCTCGGCGACGCGCCGCAGCAGCGCTTCGATGCGCGCGAGGAGCTCGAGCACGCCGAACGGCTTCGTGACGTAGTCGTCCGCGCCCAGCCGCAGGCCGCGAACTTTGTCGGCCTCCTCGCCCCGTGCCGTCAGGATGAGGACGGGCATCCCGTGGCCCTCTTCGCGCAGCGCGCGCAGCACACGGAAGCCATCCATCCCGGGGAGCATCAGGTCGAGCAGGATGAGATCGGGCTTAGCGGTCTTCGCCCGCGTCAGGCCACGGGCACCATCTTTGGCGACTTCGACCTCGTAGCCTTCGATCTCGAGGTTGTTCCGCAGCCCGTAAGCGAGGTCCGGATTGTCCTCGATCACCAGGATCCGTTTGGTATGAGCTGCCGGTGTGATCGCGCTCATACGGGGAGCTCGATGACGACGCGGGTTCCTGTTCCGGCGGCGGGCCCCTCGTCATCGATCCACGCGCGGCCGTGATGCAGCGTTGCCAATTCGCGAACGACGGCCAGCCCGATGCCGCTGCCCGCCACCGCCGACTCACGGTCGCGCTCCAGCCGCCAGAACCGGTCCCACACCCGCTCGCGGTCGGCCCGCGGGATTCCCGGCCCGCCGTCGTCCACCCACAGCTTGGCGACGCCGTTCTCTCTGGTTGCGCCGATGCGCACTTCCTGGCCCGCGGGCCCGTACTTCACCGCGTTGTCCAGCAGATTGAGCAGCATCTGGCGCACCGCGCCCGGATCGGCGGTGACGACCAGATCCTCCGGGATGGCGGCGGCGATCGTCGCGCCACGCGCTGCGGCGAGCGGCGCAAATCCGTCGATCACTTCCTGGACCAGGGGACCGAGCGCCGTCGGTTCGGGCGTGATGTGCGCGGTCTGCCGTTCCGAGCGGGAGAAGTGCAACAGGTTCTCGACGAGGTGGGTCAGCCGCCTCGCTTCCTGATCGATGATCGCCAGCGAGCGGCGCCGCTCTTCGTCGGACCGCACGCGACCGAGCGTCAGGGTCTCCGAAAACATTCGGATCTGGGCGAGCGGTGTGCGCAGCTCATGCGAGACGCCGGAAATGAAGTCGCTGCGCAGGCGCGTGAGCTGGGACTCGCGCCGCAACTGGACCAGGGCGGTCCCGATGAGCACGGCAGTCAGCCCGAGCAGGCCGAGAATCAGCGGGAACCGCGACTTCGGTAATCCCCCGATGATCAATTTGTCGGCGATCGCTCCGCGCAATGTCGCCTGGGCATAGAGATCGCCCATGTCGGTCCCGATCGTGTCGCGCGCCGTGAACGGGGACGTGTACTGGACGGCGGAGCGATAGATCTCGACGCCGTAGCGGTCGGTGATGATGATCGAGCCCATCGAGTCGTACTGGACGCCGCCGGTCAGCGGCCGCGGCAGCAGCGGGAATTTCTCCGTCGCTTGCACGACGAGCGGCCGCAATGCGGCCGGCTTTGCTTCGAAACCGAGCGCGGTCCGGAGCGATCCTTGCGAATCGCGCAACACCGTGTACACGACGTAGCGACGGTCCCAGTCCCCCCCCGGTTGTCCCAGCACGCTCCCCATGTGCCAGGACGAGTCGTAGACGGTGCGCGTGTGCACTGGGAGTGTATCGAGCAACCACGTTCGCACGAGCGGGGGGAGGGCTTGGCCCGACGTCTGCAGTTCTCCCGTCTTCAAGTCCATCCGGAACGTGAAGCGAATGTACGGCGCGAGTGAGAACTCGTGCTCCATCACGTCGAAGTGCAGGTCGGCGGGTCGCGGGAGCGGCTTGTGCGGAGCCATTTCGTGCGCGTGCTGGAGCGCTTGCAATGGCGGTTTGACGGCGTAATAGATCTCGGTCGCACTGCGCTGCGCCACGCGGGCGGCAGCCAGCGCCGCGTAATCGCGCAGCACGCGATCCGCCTGCGCCCGATGATAACGCGCGGTCTCATAGGCCTGGACGCCAAGCGCGGCCGCGACGGCGAAGGCCAACACCAGCAGTACGGCGACGACGGCGCCGCGTCTCACCCGGAAACGACTCATTGAATAAAGAATCCCTTTCAGACGCCTACCGGGCAACAGTTTGTGAACTTGGCTGGACGGTTCCCTGACAAAGCTGTGGAGAGCACTCTCATACATTTAGCGGCGAACGAGAAGTAGGTCGTGGCGCAAGTGTCGACGGCCACTTGTCCCGACCTCGCCAACCCGGAGCGTAAGCTCCGGGTTTGGTTTTTTGGGAGGCTAATTACTACTGAAGAAGAAGCCGCCGCCGCCGCCTTCGAACCGCGGATTCACGATGTTCGCGAACTTCGAGCCGAATGTGTACCGCAACTGGAAGAGCCCAAAGTACTGGTAGGATGTCGCAAGTTGGCGTCGTTGGAGCAAGACTTCCTGTTCCGAGGCACCCGCCTTGGGTATCGACAACTGATCATGAATGAGCCCGACGCTACCAAACAGGCTCACCGACAGTCCCTTGAAAATCCGGAAATCGCCGTTTCCGAAGAATGTCAGGCGATTCTTGTGAAAGTCATACAGATAATTGCTGCCCTCGAGCGAAAGTCCGGCAGATCCCCACGGCTGTTTGATGCTAAGTGATGCGTTCAGTGACTGACTGAGCCGAATTTCCCGGAGCCGGTTAAAGATCGTCGTGTCAGTATACCGATATGCGGTGGGGCCGACCTCGTAACGAAACGTCAGGAGGCGCCGAGTGGACTGCGAATATGGGATGACATCGTACTCGATGGCGGGGGCGACTCGAGCAGCCAGTTTTTGGTTCAGGTACGTTGACGAGGAGGCGAGGCCGCGCGCTCCAAAGGACCAATGCGCGCCCAGGCTTCGCACAATCAGCGTGTTCGCGTTGTTGCCGCGGCTGATATTACGGACCTTCTGCTCGCCGATCTGCGCGCCCGTGCTGTCATACAACGGGTACGTATAATCGCCTT
Source organism: Gemmatimonadales bacterium (assembly GCA_036390255.1). GTDB lineage: Bacteria > Gemmatimonadota > Gemmatimonadetes > Gemmatimonadales > GWC2-71-9 > 20CM-2-65-7. Next base: position 9,836 of record DASWCE010000312.1, read on the forward strand.
GGTTGTAGTTCTGGCTTACGGAGAACCTGATCTTCCATTTCTCCGTAAGGCGATCGGCCGAAAGGCGGCCCGACCAATACTGGAATTTGAGGCTCTTCTCGCCATTGAAGTTACCCGTCAGAGATGCAGTGAACACCCAGTAGTTCCAAGGATCCCGCACCTGTGCGGCGGCGCCGGCCGGGGCTTTGTAGCTGATGGTCAGATTCCGGGCCACTGGCGTCTGTGCCGCGAAGCGCACCAAGCCCAGTCGCAGCGTCTGCGCAACGCCGCGACGGATGTCGTCCTCCGTGTCTGTCGTGCGGGATATCCAATGCAGCGTATCCACGGTTCCCGCAAAGCGCTCGAGGCCGATGAAGGCCAGCGTGTACTCCTGCCCGCCCCCAGTCCGTTGTGTGGTGACGAGTATGTGCACCTGAGCGAAGGTGCGATCACGCACCCAGTTCACGAAAGTGATTTCAGTCCTGTAATAATCGAAATCGCAGAATGTGTCGGGACAATCGAGAAACACCCGCACGGCGGAGTCCTGGGCCGTGCGGGTGCTGTCCTGCGCGTCGAGCGGGGAAAACGCAAAGGTACATGCAGCGGCCATCACGCCAACCCGCATGTGCCTTGCTCCGGGCTTAAAGGTCGATCAGCGGTTCGACATCGCCGGCACGACTCTCATCTTACCAAGCATGTCCGCGACCCGTTCCGCCGCGATCCCAAGGACACAGCCGATCGCGAGCGCGATACCGACCCGAATCGCGCCGTTCATCGCGAACGTGTGGAATCCCATCGCGAGATACGTCCCGGCGCCGACGATTGCTCCGGCGGTGTACGAGAGCAGTGGGAGGAAGCGCGCCTGGTAGACCATGCCAAACACCGCGGCGCCGAGCACCAGGGCGGCCACGACTCCCTGTCTACCGAGCGCGCCCGAGACGGCGACGTATAGCGCAGCCCAGATGACACCAGAGATCGTCCCGAGGATCGACTTCTGCAGCCCCATGACCCCGCCGCCCGCGCCCACGAAACAACCGAGGCCGACGATCACGGGCCACAACTGCAGGTTCACTTTAAGCAGATGCGAGATGGCGGCCCACGCGGCCGCAACGATCGCCAAACTCAAGGCTTTCGTGGTTGAAGCGCTCATCGGTCGGGCCTCCTCCATTGAAGGGGGATTGCGGCGCCAACATAATGAACGGGCCCTGCGCTGTGCAACGGCCGTTGAGCTAAAGTCGTTGAATTACATAGGCTTCCATCGCGTAGTACTCCGGCAGCCCCAGCCGGTCGGCGCGCGCCGCGGTCTCGAGATTCCGCGCCTCCACGCGTTGCCAGAACTCGCGCTCGTCATAGCCGGGGAAGGGCGCGGTGTCCTTCTGAGACTGGTGGCGGAAGATTGCGAGGATTTTGGCGTGCAGCTCATCCTGCGACAGCGGCACCAGGACATCGGCCTCGGTGAGTGACCACTCCTGCCACGCGCCGCGATACAACCACACCTCGGGTTGCGGCCCCTTGTAGCGCTCCAGCGCGCGCTCGACGGCAGCCTTGCAGGTCCGATGGGTGCCGTGCGGGTCCGAGAGGTCGCCCGCGACGAACATGAGGTCGGGCTGCACCTCTTCGAACAGCCGAACCACAATCGCGATATCGTCGTCACTGAGCGGCCGCTTGCGGACTTCGCCTGTCTGGTAAAACGGCAGATCGAGGAATCGCGCGGCACTCGGCGGAATGCCGACCGCCGCCAACGCGGCAATCGCCTCCGATTCCCGAATGAATTTCTTCAGGTGTTGCACGACGGGGATGTCCACATCCCCGGGCGCTTTCTCTTCGATCCCGGCAGTGATGGCGGCACCGGCGCGCTGCACGGCCGCCATGTCCAGCCCGAGGGCAGCCGCCGCCCGCGCGACAAAGTCGAGATGCCGTGTCACGTCGTGATCAAACACCGCGATGTTGCCGCTGGTCATGTAGGCGACAACGATCTGGTTCTCGTTTTCCCACAGCTTGCGCAGGATCCCGCCCATCGAGATGACGTCGTCATCGGGGTGGGGGGAAAACACCAAAACGCGCTCGTGCGCGGGCAGTTTGGCCCGCCCACGAATCTTGTCGCGCAGCCGGTTGAACACCTGACCGTTGATCGGGCCCGCCGAGCCGGCGCGCGCGAGCAGCGGGCTCAGGTGGTTCTCGGCGTAGTCGCGCGCCGCCAATTTGAGCACCGCCTTGCCGGAGCGTTCCGCCAACCACACGACGGACCGCTCGATCATGGCGGGCATCCAGTCGACACTGCCCTCCAGCACCCAGGGCGTCTTGATCCGCGTCAGCTCGGCGGCGGCGGGCAGGTCGAGGTACACGGTGACGCTGGGGTGGCGCTGCAGGAACGTCGCGGCGACGTCGGTGGAGATCTCGCCCTCGACCGCACGCGCGACGATCCCCGTCTTGTGTTCGCCGGTCGCCAGGAGGGCGATCTCCCGGGCGTCGAGAATCGTGGCGACGCCCATCGTGATCGCCTCGCGCGGGACGTTCTCGACGCCGAAGAAATCGGCCGCGGCGTCCTTGCGCGTCAGCGTGTCGAGCGTGACGATGCGCGTCCGCGACGTCGCATCAGACCCGGGCTCGTTGAAGCCGACATGCCCCGTCTTGCCGATGCCGAGCAGCTGGAAATCGATGCCGCCTGCGCCCCGGATCGTGTCTTCATACGCGGCACAGGCCTCGACCACGCGCTCCCGCGGGATCGTGCCGTCGGGGATATGTACGTTCTCCTTCGCGATGTTCACATGCGCGAAGAAGTTCTCCCACATGTAGCGGTGGTAGCTGTGGGGACTGTCGGGCGCCATCGGGTAGTACTCGTCGAGATTGAACGTGATGACGCGGGAAAAATCGACGTCGCCTGCCTGATGGCGGCGGATCAGCTCTTCGTAGACCCCGAGGGGAGTGCTCCCGGTGGCCAGCCCCAGGACTGCTCGACCCTTGGCCCGGGTCTCGCGCTGAATGACCTCCATGATCCGCTCGGCGACGGCGAGGGCGAGGTCCGAGTGCTCGGGAAAAACGACGGTGCGGAGTCGCTCGCGCTCCCGCGAGCTCTCGATGGTGGGGGGTAGGGCACTGCCCGCGGCGGCCTTCGCCATCTACACCTTCACTTCGATCGTCGCCCCGCGCTTGTACCGCACGTACAACCACGCCATCGGAACGATCAGCATGCCCGCCGCGATGATCGTGAGGGCGAGCAGGACCGCGGCCAGCAGCACGGCCTGCTGCGAGGCCTGCGCTGCCTGGAACATGGACGAGTCCTGCTTGGCGAGGAGGACGATCATAGCCTGGCGGGCGCCGGTGCCCGTGCCTGAGCTTGTCAGACCGCCCAGCACCGTCTGCACGAGCTCGCGCTCATGATTGTCGGGCATGGCGTTGCCGAGATCAGAGAGCTGCATGCGCAGCGACCGGCCCAAACTGTCCCGCTGCGCGACGGCTTCCGCCCGGCGGAAGCGCGGATCGGTACTGGTCGTCATTTCCCGCCAGACCTCGAGCCCGGCGTTGTAGCGGTGGAGGGTCTCGGAAGTGCGCGCACCGCGGCTAACGGTTTCGGCGGCTCCCCGCAGCGAGATGATCAACCAGAAGCCGATCGCCAGGGCGAGGGCGAGCGTCACCGCGCTGATTGTCACCGCAATACCAGGCCGGATGAACGTGTAATCCTTCATGGCGACGGCGAAGGATGAGCGGCCGACAGAGGGCCGCGACGGGAAGCCCGGTGGCGTCGTCATTGGCCAGACGCTAGTGTCCGCTTGACGGGGCTGCAAGGGGGCGCAATTTCTACATGCGCCCCCCCGGTTCCCCACCTGACACCCGACCGTCGCTGGGATGCCGCTGGAGGACAGTTGAGCGCTGTAGTGTTTCGCGGTGATGAAGGCGAAGTCCTGCGCCAAGCGAGCGCGGTCGTGGGTCGCCCGGTCGTCCTGTGGGAAGTCATCGGACCGCACCACGCCGTGCCGCGGGCGAGCAGCGGTCCTGATGTCGGTGTCAGTCCTCCCAATTTCGATCTCGACGCGATTCTCCACCGCTGGAGTGTCCGGGTTCCGGTCGGGTCCCGCTGGGTCACGGCTCCCGGATCCACGCCGGACGCGTGGGTCGTGGCCCCCGTGCGCTCCCGCCCGCCCGCACCGCCGCCGGGCGGGCGCGAGCGGCGCAGCAAGGAGCGACTCGCCCTCGAGCTGGCTGGTCTGGCGCTGGGCTTGATCGCCACCCCGGCCGGCCCCGCCGCAGCGGCGTCGCCCGGCACGCAGGCGGCGCCGTCCTCCGGCGTGCTCGTGCATCAAGCCAGCAATCCCCTGACGGCCGCGCGGGCCGGGCTGCAGCTCGCGATGGAGTCGATCGGTCGCTGGGTCGATCTCGCCCCGGACCGCCGGCTTATCCTGCTCGATGATCTCGGTGAAGTCTTAGAAGACATCGACCGTACGACCGCGCTGCTGCGCGCCGTGCGCGAGCATGGCACGACGCGCGGCGCCATTCCAGCCGGTCGGCCGGAACGTTTCGATGCCGTGCGCGTCATCCGCTCCTGTCTGACGCTCGAACGACGGCTGCTGCGCGACCGCGGCATCGATCTCGACTTCTCGACCGCGCTCGAGGCGACGTATCTCAAAGGCGATCCGAACGCGTTGTTCGATCTGCTCGTGAACCTGGTGCGAAGCGCCGCGGAGGCCGGCGGCGAAGCCCCGTCGCCGGTGTCTGTGCAGCTCGAGCAAAAGGGCACGGATCTCGAATTGACGGTCCGCGGCCGCGGGGGTCCGGTGAACCTCGAGAAGGTGCGCGACGTCGCCGAGGGCACGTTCGGCGGCACCGTCACCGTGGACTCGGCGCTGGCGACGGGCACGGAGCTCACGATCGCGCTGCCGCTCCCGCCGCAACGCGAAGCGGACCGTCGCACCGCTCTCTAAGCGAGCAGCGCCTGAAGATCGAGTGGCCGCGTGTGCATCTGGATGCCGCCATCCGGACCGCGCGGCCATTCGCTTTCGGGTCGATCGCGGTAGAGCTCGATGCCGTTGCCATCCGGATCGCGCAGATAGATCGCTTCGCTCACGCCATGATCCGAAGCGCCCTCGAGCGGGATGCCGTTGTCGATCACGCGACGCACCGTGGCGGCCAGGGCGGCACGGTCGGGGAAGAGGATCGCCAAATGATAGAGGCCCGTCGTCCCCGCCGGCGGGCGCGGCGCGCCACGACCCGCCCACGTATTCAGGCCGATGTGGTGATGGTAGCCGCCCGCGGAGACGAAGACGGCGTCACGGCCGTAGCGGGCCGTGACTTCGAAGCCTAAGACGTCCCGATAGAACGCGAGCGCGCGGTCCAAATCGCTCACCGTCAGATGGACGTGGCCGATCCGGGTTCTGGGATCGAGAGCCATGCAATCCAAACAGTTTCAGGTTCCCAGCCACAAGACTCAAGAGAAGCAACTTCTCTGGTATCTCTGTGGCTTGAGCCTGTTTACATTTCGCCCATGAACTCCGCCAAGATTCCCATGCCCGTGAACGAACCGGTGCTGGCCTATGCTCCGGGCTCGAAAGAACGCATCGAGCTGAAACTAGCGCTCAAAGACCTGGGCAGTCGCCAAGTCGAGATCCCCGTCGTCGTGGGCGGCAAGGAGATCCGAACCGGGAAGACTGTCGACGCGGTGATGCCGCACTGCCATCGTCACGTGCTCGCCAAGGTGCATCAGGCCGGCCCCGATGAAGTCGCGGGCGCCATCCAGGCCGCGCGCGAGGCCTGGCGTGAATGGTCGAGCTGGAGTCTCGCCGACCGCGCCGCCGTCTTCCTCAAGGCCGCGGACCTGCTGGCCACACGCTGGCGCGCCATGGTCAACGCGGCGACGATGCTCGGCCAGAGCAAGACCGCGTTCCAAGCCGAGATTGACGCTGCGTGCGAGCTGATCGACTTCTGGCGCTTCAATGTCCACTATGCCGAACGGATCCACGCCGAGCAGCCGATCTCGCCGCCCGGGAGCGGCATGTGGAACGCGCTGGACTATCGCGGGCTCGAAGGTTTCATCTACGCGATCTCGCCGTTCAACTTCACCTCGATCGGCGGGAATCTGTCGACCGCACCGGCGATCATGGGGTGTACCGTCATCTGGAAACCGGCGGCGACGGCGGCGTACTCCAACTATCTCCTCTTCCGGCTGCTGCAGGAGGCGGGGCTGCCGCCGGGCGTCGTCAACTTCGTGCCCGGTCCCGCAGCCGTCATCAGCGAACGCCTGCTCGCCGACCGCCATCTTGGCGGCGTTCACTTCACCGGATCCACGGAAGTTTTCCAGACCTTGTGGAAGCGGGTCGCGACCAATCTCACCGACTATGCCGACTACCCGCGCCTCGTGGGCGAGACCGGGGGCAAAGACTTCATTCTGGCGCACCCGAGCGCCGACGTCGACGCGCTGGCCACGGGCATCGTGCGCGGAGCGTTCGAGTACCAGGGCCAGAAATGCAGCGCCGCCTCCCGCGCCTATGTGCCGGAGTCGCTCTGGCCCAAGCTGCGCGAGCGCGTGCTCGGCCTGCTGACCGACGTGCACGTCGGTGACCCCGCCGATTTCCGCAACTTCCTGGCGGCGGTGATCGACCGGAAATCTTTCGACAAGGTCAAGGGCTACATCGATCGCGCGAAGCACGATCCCAAAGCCAAGATCCTCTTTGGTGGTGAGTGCGATGATGCCGACGGCTATTTCGTGCATCCCACCTTGATCCAGGTCGAGGACCCGACGTACCGGACGATGTGCGAAGAGATTTTCGGGCCCGTGCTCTCGCTGTACGTCTATCCGGATAAACAGTGGAAGGAGACGCTGGGTCTGGTGGATCGCACGTCGCCGTACGCGCTCACGGGCGGCGTCTTTGCACAGGATCGCGCCGCGCTCACCGAAGCCAGCATGGCGCTGCGATACTCCGCCGGCAACTTCTACCTCAACGACAAGCCGACGGGAGCCGTCGTGGGACAGCAGCCGTTCGGTGGTGGGCGGGCCAGCGGTACGAACGACAAGGCGGGCAGCCTGCTGAATCTGATTCGCTGGACGACGGCGCGGGCCGTGAAGGAGAACTTCGTGCCGCCACGCGATCCGTGGTATCCGTTCATGGCGGAGGCTTGAGGGCGCCGCTGCTGGTGTGGGCATTGGCCGCGGCGTTTCTCCTGCTTGTCGCGTCGTTGTTGATTGGGTCGTTCAGTAAGCCGGAGTTCCCACCCTATGAGATCGGACTGCATGCCGATAGCACCTACACGCTCGATGCCTCACGGGGCAACGAGTGGCGGTGGTGGGGGGACCTCGGCTTTCGACGCAATCATGTCATTACCGCTCCTGGTGCCGGCGCCATGGATCTCGGGGCGGTGAGCTTCGATTCCGTCGCCCAGCTGCCTGCGGCAGGCTACGTCGCGACGACATTCGGCAGCGACACCACCAATGCCGGAATCGGAAAGTGGTACGACTATAGCATGTGGTCGCACCTGCTCACGTCCAGGCACCACGTCTATGCGGTCCGCACGGCGTCGGGGGAGTTCGCGAAGCTGGAAATCCTCGCCTACTACTGCCGGGAGGTCGGCTCGGCGTGCTACACGATCCGGATGAAAAAAATGCGCCCCCGACCTACTGCGTCGGGGGCGCGTAATTGAGAGACCGCGAGGCTACTTCGGCGGCAGGATCTTGAACATTCCGGTCCCGCACACGGGACAGACACCCTTCAGCGCGGGGCGGCCGTTGGCCATCTTCACCTGCTGGGCGTTCGAGATCTTCCGCTTCGCCTTACACTTCACACAGTAACCTTCGTCCGCGGCCATCGGGCTCTTTCCCTTAGCCATTGTCGGTCGCTCCTCCAGTTCAAGGGCACGGGTCGCATTGGTGAACGGGAAGCTGCAAGCGCCTGACAACATAATAAGGTCGCGCTAGCCGGGGGTAACTTGGCCGTCTTGGAACCCATTCCGTTTGTGCGTTCCGTCACAGAAGGGTTTGGTCGCCGAGCCTCCACATCTGCACAGCACAACGACTTCCGCCGGTTTGCCGTCCTTGCGGGGCGGGGGCGTCAATTCCCGCCCGTCGGGCGTCAGGATCCGCACCGGCCCCTCGACGATCAGCGGGCCATTCGCCTTCGGGGTTATGGTCACGTGGGTCATGCCCGCGAATATAACGGCACGCTCCGCGCACGGACGGGGTATTTCCCGCGTGCGCGAGATGTTCCTGTTGTGCTGCGCCGGACTGTCGGCGTGCATCGGTGAGCGTGGACCGTTCATGAACCGCATGGCCCACTCGGGAACCACCTACCTCGCGCGCGCGGCGCGTCAGCCGGTGCGCTGGCAGCCGTGGGGGCGCGATGCCTTCGCGCTGGCTGCCAAACTCGATCGCCCCGTGCTGCTCTATATCGGCAGCGATGATTGTCGCTGGTGCGCGGAAACCGACCGTGCGATCTACACCAATCCGGAAATCGGCAGCCTCATCAACACGCTCTTCGTCCCCATTCGCGTCGACCGCGATGAGCGGCCCGACGTCGCGCAGCGATATCAGGCGGCCGTAGAGCGCCTCGCCGGGTTGCGCGGCTGGCCGCTCACCGTGTTCCTCACGCCCGACCGCTCCGCGTTCTTCGGCGGCACGTATTTCCCCGCCGACGATCCGATTACCGGCCGCGGTCTGAAACAGCTGCTCCCCGAGGTGGCGAAGAGCTATCGTGAGCAGCGCTCGTTCGTCGTCCAGCAGGCGGCCCTGGTCCGGGAGCTCGTGCTCACGGGAGGCCGTGGGGCGCATGGCCCGCTGGGACCTTCCCTGGTGCAGCAGGGAATCGTCGACCTCATGCGCGACCTGGATAAAGCGGTTCGCGGCCGCACCGCCGGCGGCAGTGTGGTGCACGCACAGGCAGCGTCGGTACTGTTGCGGGACACGACCACGCGAGCGTCGGCGCTCCGCGCGCTCGACTTCATGCTCGACACAACCGCCGGGACCGTTGGTGAGGATTCGCCAAGCTTGGTTCGCGCCGCACTCGCGCGCGCGCTTGCCGCCGCCTGGCTGGTCACCGGGGAGAGCCGTTATCGCGAAGCCGGGCATGCGCTCGTTCAGAGCCTTGCCGAAGAGCTGAGTGAGTCGGTCTTCACAGACCAGCAGGCTTACGTCATCGAGAAGCTGCTGCTCGCCGCCTCCATGCTGGGCGAGTCCACTGCGACGCGGCGCCCGCGCGCAGCGCTCGATTTCATACTGCGGCGAACGTACGCACGCAGTTGGGGTGTGCGACACGCCGTCGCGACAAACCCCGCGACTGGGGCGGGGGCGGGGGCGGGGGCACAACCGGGATTGTTGCAGGACCAGGTCGAGATGGCATTGGCTTGCGTCGCCGCCTACCAGGTCAGCCATGAAACTCGCTACCTGGATATCGCCCGCGACCTCGCCGCAATCATCGAACGTGGCTACGCTGATTCCGCCGGCGGCTACTTCGATGTGGCCGAGGCCGCGCCCGCTGATCGGACAAAACACGTGCTGGACGATGAGCTGCCCGGCGCCAACGCGGGGACGGCGCTGCTCCTGGCTCGACTCGCACAGGTGACTGGTGACCCGGTGTACCGGCGTCGTGCTCAGAACACCTTGGAGGCGTTTGCTGGGGCCATCCCTGGCGCCGGTGTTCGGGCCGCAACATACCTGGTCGCCGCCCGGGAAACGCTGCAGCTACCGTGACCAAGATACCCCCCCTGGGGTCCCTGTAATGGTGAATGACGACGCTGACGTAGTCGCCCGGGTGCTCGCTGGCGATGGGGAGGCGTTCGGGATTCTCATCCGGCGCTATGAGCCGGGCCTGCTTCGCTTCGCGACGCGTATGCTCGGGAATCCCGATGCGGCGGCGGATGCGGTGGCTGAGAGTCTCGTGCGCGCCTATCGGCATTTGGCGCAATGTCGAGACCCGTCGCGGCTGCGGAGTTGGTTGTACCGGATCACCGGCAATCGCTGTCGGAGTCATTTGGCGCGGCGGCACACGAACGACATACCGCTGAGCGAGGCCCCCGCGCCGGCGTTGGCGGAAGCGTCTGATACTTGGGAAGTGCTGGAGCGGAGCGAGCAGGTCGCACTGGTGGAACGCGCGCTCGCGGCGTTGCCGGCCGAGAAACGTGAAGCGTTCGTTTTGAAGCACGTGGAAGGGATGAGTTACGAGGAGATGGCGGCAGTGACGGGAGCGCGAATTCCCACGCTCAAGATGCGTGTGCATCGGGCCCGGGAAGCATTGCTGGAAGCGCTCGAGGAGGTTGTACGATGAACCCAATTGATCCACGGTTGCAGGAAGCGCTCGATGGCGAGCGTGATCCGGCCGAGTTGCCGGCGGATCTGCGGGAGGCGTACGCCCGGCTGATTGCGGCGGCCGAGCTGCTCGAGACGACGCCGCGGTTGAGCGTCGCGGATCGCGTCACGGCGGAGATCCGCCAGATGCCGGTTCACATGCTCCCGGACGATCGCGTACGTCGCGTGATCCGGTGGTTCGGGCGTCCACGGGCCGTCACCCTCCGACTGCGTCCAGTCTGGACGCTGGCCCTGGTGGCCGGTCTTGCCGCGATTCTGCTGCTGCCCTGGCAGCAGGGTTCCGTTCCCACCCCGGGCGAGAGTGAGGGCATCGCGAACTTCGTCGGCCATTTCCCCGGAGCCCGTTCGGTTGAAGTCGTCGGCTCGTTCAACAACTGGAGCCGTGGCTTGATCCACCTGAGCGACGACGACGGCGACGGTATCTGGCACGGGGCAGCCGTTCTGCCGGCGGGAGCACACGAGTACATGTTCGTCGTCGACGGCGAGCGCTGGGTGCCCGATCTACTCGCGGGCCGCTTCGTCGATGACGGATTCGGTGCCGGCCAGGAGAATTCTCTGCTCTTCGTGCGACCGGCGGCCGCGCAGCCATGAGCTGGAGGCTCGCCGTCGTGCTTGGGTTGATGGCAGGGGCCGCGGGGGGGGGGCCGCTCGTAGCCCAAAACGGATCCACGCGACTGCAGGGCCGGGTCCCGGCGGCCGCGCTTCCGGCTATCGACTCGATCATTGCGACGGCGGTCGCCGAGAGCTTGCCGACTGAGCCCCTCGTGCAGAAGGCGCTCGAAGGCAGCGCCAAGAACATCCCTCCTGACCGGCTGGTCAGCGGCGTCAGGCGCGGTTTCCTGCAGCTCCGTCAGGCGCGCTCCATTGTCAGCCAGGTCGTGCCGGGCCAGCCCGTGCCGGAGGGTCACGTCGCGGCGGTCGCGGCGGCGCTCGCCCGCGGCCTACCTGGGCCCATCGTTCAGCGGCTGTTGACGATGGCCCCGAACGAGCCGCCGGGTCCCGCGCTGCACGCCGCCGCCGATATGGTCGCCCATCGGTTTGACCCTGATTCCGCCACCGAGCTGTTGGTCGAGGCGCATAGCAAGGGCTTGCGGGGCGTGCGGTTACTCGATGTTTCGGCGGCCGCGGACCACGAGCTCCAGCGGCGTGGCGGCCGAACTCCTGCCGAAGCGTTATCGCACGTCAGGGCGATGTTGCCCAACGTCCCGGCGCCCGAGGCGGCCGTGACGCGGCATGGAACGTAGGGGTCGTAAGAGCGACCCTAACCCGAGGCTTGAATGTTTCTCCCCGCAATTCTCTTGCTGTCCCTCGCTGCGCAGCAGCCCACGCAGCAACCGGCCGCGGCCCCCGCGAAGCCGCAGGCCAACGCTTCGCAGAAGGCCGACACCTCGAAGACGAAGCATCGTACGCGTCGGACGGCCCGTAAGGCGAAACCCGCCGCGACGACCGCCCCGGCTCCGCGCGACACGACCAAGAAGCCCTAACTACGAGGTGTAGTCTGAGTTGATCCGGACATAGTCCGGGGAAAGATCGCAGGTCCATACCACCGCCTCCGATCGACCAAGACCAAGGTCGAGCCGGAGGCGGATGGTTTTCTGCTCGAAAATGGCGCGTGCCTGCGCGAGATCGGCGAGCGCGGTGGCGCCGCCGCTCGCGAGGGTCAGCCAGCCGTTCGATGTACCGGCCTGCAGCGTAATACGGTCGGCGAGGAGCGCAACGCCGGCGACGCCTGCCGCTGCCAGCACGCGACCCCAGTTGGGATCGCCACCGTAGATCGCCGTCTTCACGAGTGTGGAGCGTGCGATCGCGCGGCCGACCTCACGGGCGTGCGCTTCGGTTTGTGCCCCGACGATTTGGATCTCGAGGCGCTTCGTCGCGCCTTCGCCGTCTTCGACAATCGCGAGCGCCAGCGTGCGCGCCACATCCGTCGCCGCTTCCTCGAACAGCTTCCAGGTGGCACCATCGCGCGAGGGATCGATGCCGGCGTGGCCATTCGCGAGAAAGAGGGCGGTGTCGTTGGTGCTGGTGTCGCCATCCACGGAGATCGCGTTGAACGTGCGGTCGACGACGCGCTTCCAGAACGGGCGCAGCGTGCCGGGCTCCGAAACTGCGTCCGTGGTGATTACGGCGAGCAATGTGGCCATGTCGGGATGAATCATGCCGGCGCCCTTGGCCATGCCGCCGATGATGATCGGCCCACCCGGCGTTTCGAGGCGAACCGCGCAGTGTTTGGGGCGCGTGTCCGTCGTCATGATGGCACGTGCGGCGTCAGCGCCCCCCGTGGGTGACAGCTTCGTGGCTGCCTCGCGTAGGCCGCGCGCCACTTTTTCCACAGGAAGCGGCACGCCGATGACGCCGGTGGAGAGCACGAGCGCGGTATGAGGTGGCAGACCGGCTGCCTCTTCGGCGGCACGCGCCATCGCGCGCGCCGCCTCGAGGCCCGCGGCCCCCGTGCAGGCGTTCGCGACGCGGGCGTTCATCGCAACCGCGCGCGTCCGTCCGGGCCGATCGGCCAACATTTCGGCGTCGTAAATGACGGGGGCCGCCCGCAGCGCGTTCTTGGTGAAGGCGCCTGCGGTCGCGCAGCTCGTTGCGCTCACCAGCAGCGCGACATCGAGCGCGCCGTCCGATTTGAGTCCGGCGTGGGCGGCGGCGGCGGTGAAGCCGCCGGGAGACGTCGCTGAGCCCGCTTCGATTGTCGAAATTGCGGAAGCCATAGTCGCTTGTGTAACAGTGCTCCGTTTCTTATCATAGCACAACCTTCCCGGGGGGACCCGTTCGATGTCGGATCCGTTCCTCAGTTCCGACGACTATGACGAACGCGCACATCAGCTCTACAACGAAGGTCAATACGACGAGGCCATAGACACGCTGCGCGAGGGTCTGGGGCTCTATCCCCACGCCGTCGAGCTGCTCGTCGGTATGGGCTATGCGCGGCTCGCGCGCGAAGAGTTCGCGTGGGCGCGGCAGGCGTTCGAAGAGGCACGCGGTCTCGACCCCGATCACGAAGACACGCTCGCTGGGCTGGGCGAGGTCCTGCTCAAGTTCGGCGAGCGCGCCACCGCGCTCGCGTGCTTCGACCGCGTGCTGGCCCTCGGCTTCCAGGACGATCACGACCTCATGTTGCAGATCGGCCGCGCGCTGTTCCGGGAGGGCGTGCTCGACCAGGCGCGCCGCTTCTTTGAAGGCGCATTGCGCGCGCATCCCGATTCCGCCGACGCCGCCGCGTGCGTCGGCTACGCGGCGCACCGACTGGCGGACGAAGGCGGCAGCCTGCACTGGCTACGCCGCGCCCTGGAGCTGGACCCGAGCCTCGGCGAAGCGCGCATCTATCTCGCGAACCTGTTGTACGACCGCGGCGAGTACGAGGCGGCGCTCTTTCACCTCGAGCGTACCGGTCCTGAGGAACATTACGACGCACTGGCTATCTGGCGGCTCGTGGAGCTGAAGAAAAGCGTGTACCGCCTCCCCGACGACGATCCCGAGTTGGTGCCGTGGAACGATCGGCTCAACGAGCTCGCGGGCGACGCCGCCCCCGAGGACCTCCTGCTCTCGGAGATCGGAGCGATGACCCCGGACGGTCAGATTCGCGATCCCCGCCAGATCGAGCTGTTCGGGACCCTGCTTACCGAGCTGCAGGGAATGAAGAACAAGGCCGTCGAGGTCCACCGCGTCAGCACGGTCTCGGGAGCAACCTACGTCGGCACCTGGGAGGACATCGTGCGGCAGATGAAGGACGACGCCGCCGAATGGGTGGCGGGATCGCTCGAGGAGTACATGGAGGCGAGCGCCAAGCGCTGGCGCAAACAGACCGGCGCGGCGATTCCCGCGACAGACCCGGAGAGCTTTCTCCGGGCCAGCGCCGACGCGGGAGTTCTAAGAATCCTGCATTAGACGGTCTTCTTGAATCGGATCCCGATCGACAGGGGCCCGTCCCCCAACGCCATGAGCGTGACGGCCCCGGCGAGCAGCAGCGCCTCGAGCTCGAAGTTGGCGTGATGCGGCAGCTTGTCGGCCAGGATCTTCACCGCCATCAGTACTGCCATCGCGGTGGCCCACAGGCGGGTCCACATCCCGAGCAGCACGCACACCGCGCCGACGGTCTCGACCAGAATGACGACCAGAACGACCAGCGCGCCCACCGAGAATCGCGGGATGCCACCATGGATCCGATCGAGGCCGTGAATCAAGAATACCCCACCCACCGCCAGGCGCATGAAGAAAGCCGCATACGGCGTCAGTGCGTTCACGAGGTCTCCGTTAGAACATGGACATCGCGAGGAACGACCGCAGATTGTCGTTCGTCACGCGCAGCCGTGCGGACAGGAGCCGCACGACCGACCACAGCACCTTGTAGGCGATATCGCGATTGAAGTCCAGCAGCAGCTCGAAATCGGAACGGGAAATCGTGATCAGCGTGCAGGCGGTGTTCGCGATCGCGTCGGTCGACCGCTCGGAGCGATCGAAGATCGACATTTCGCCGAAACACGCGCCCGGCTTCAGTACGGCGAGCGCTTCCTCGCCGGAACCGGGGATGGTGCGTGAGATGCGGACTTCGCCGTCGGAGATCAAGAACAGCCGGTTGCCCGGCTCGCCTTCCTTGAAGACGTACTGGCCGACGGTGAACTTCTGCTCGCGGCACACCTCCGCGACGCGGGCCAGCTCCCCGTCGTCGAGATCCTGGAAGATGGCGGCTTGTCTGAGCAGCTTGACGTCCACGGAGGCTAAGGTAGGGTGAAACCGCGTTTTGCGGTAGCCGACGCCCTGACGGCGCTACGTTTACCGCTCGCGGTGCTCTTTCCATTGGTGCGCGCGCCCGTGTGGCAGCTCGCGATTGTCGCGGCGGCCGCGGCGACCGATGTGGGAGACGGCCTGCTCGCCCGCCGGTACGGCTCGTCGCGCGCGGGCGCGGTGCTCGATCCCGTCGCGGACAAGTTCTTCATGGCGGTCGCGTTCGTGACGATCGCCGGCCGCGGCTTGCTGGCCTGGTACGAGTTGCTCGGCGTCCTGCTGCGCGACATTCTGGCAGTGCTCGGATTCCTCGCGACCGGGCTGCTGCACCACCCGGTCGCGCTTCCCGCGCGCGCCGGGGGCAAGGCCGTGACGATTGCCCAGCTGCTCACGCTGGTGGCGGCGATCGCGGATTGGACCTACACTCGCCACCTCGCGTGGGCCACCGCAGCCATTGCGGTGTACGCGATCTGGGACTACGGGCGCACCGCCGCCCGTCGCAAAGGCAGCGCGCCGGTCGCGCCGTAAACTGCCGGAAGAGGGGTGCATGCCCGGAATACGAATTACTGCGCTGGCGCTCGTGACAAGTGTGTTCGTCGCTCAACGAGCGGCCGCACAGCAGTTCGTGCCGCCGAAGAATGCGACACACGGTGGAACGCGCATCGGCTTGTTCGGATTCGGCGTGCGCGGCGGCGTCGACTTCAGACGATCGGGGCAGCTGGTCCTGGGAACCACGCTGGACATCGGCGATCTCTTCTCGAATCGCGTCCGACTGCGGCCCTCTGCCGAGGTCGGTCTGTTCAACGGTCCCAATACCTACGTCGGCAACTTCGAAGTGCTCTGGCGATTCACCGCCGACGAGGAGATCGCCACCCCGTACATCGGCGGCGGGCTGGCGGTGGCAGGCCGCGACGGCTGCGGGACCGATCCAGGATGTCCCGGCCTCTGGCTGAACGCTGTCTTCGGTTTCGAGCTGCATTACCGCTCGACGTTCAACTGGCTGCTCGAGTATCATGGCATGGACGCGCTGCGCCGGCACAGGCTGTACATCGGCCTCACCACGCGGCGCGGTAACTGAGTTGGTAAGGACCGCCGCAGTGACGATGCGCTGGCTGCACGAACTGCAGTTTGAAGGAAGCGCCACCGGACGTCCTGCAATTCTCGTAGACGGTGATGCGAAAGCCGCTGCGTCGCCGGTCGAGCTGCTGTTGCTCGCCGCGGCGACCTGTACGGCCTCGGATGTCGTCATCATTCTCCAAAAGCAGCGCGTGCAGCTCGAGAGTCTCGAGATCGCCCTGCGCGGCACGCGCCGCGAGGCGGAGCCACGTCGCTACACCGCGATCGCTTTCCAGTTCGCCGTGCGCGGGAAGGGCGCGGATGACGTCAAGGTGCGGCGCGCCATCGACCTCTCGCTCGAGAAATACTGCTCCGTCGTCGCGTCGCTCGCGCCCGACATCGCGATCAGCTACGACGTCACCATTGCGTAGGGTCGCGGCGGCGCTTCTCGCGGCGTTCCTGCCGCTGGTGGCACACGCGCAGCAGCTTACCGCAACCGAGCTGAGTCTGGGCGCCGCGGCAGTGGTGGCGCATCACACGTTCGGCGGCGCGGAGCTCGCGTTCGCCCATCGCCCCGCCACCGACACTCGCCTCGCGCTCGCCCTCGCCACCGGGACTGTGGCTGGGCACGCGGCGGGGCGGGCACAGTTGACGCTACAGCTACTCGTGAATTCCGCGGCGCGGTCCGGAGCGGGGCTGTATGCCGGCCTGGGTGCCGCGTTCGAGGCTCGGCAAGAGAGCCCGGGTCAGGGATTTCTCGCGGTATTGCTGGGTTTTGAGGGAACGCCTGGACGGAGGCAGGCCTGGTACGTGGAGTTGGGATTTGCGGGTGGAGTGCGGGTGGCGGCCGGGTGGCGACTGCGCTGGTTCCCGCGGTGGTGGGGAGTGGGCAACAGATAGACCAACAAAAAGGGGCGCCCAAATGGGGCGCCCCTCCTGCCGAGCCGACAGCCGTCAGGCGTTGGCGCCGACGGGGGCACTGCGCGGCACCACGGGGCGGCAGTAGCGCTCGCCCAGCAACCGCAGCTCGTTCAACTCGGTCTCGGTCAGGTCGGTGAAACGGTCCGCAAGGTACAGCAGCGTATCGTCGAACCATTCCTTCTGATGCTCAAGCGCGGCCTCCAGCACTCCGCAGCGGAGAATGTGCGAGAACAGCTCGTCGCGCGCCTGCTCGAAGCTCGTGGGAATCGCGTACTTCCGGGGCTCACCACGCTTTTTAGCCATGCGGAAACTTTCCTTTCGGGTAGGGACCTTGGGGAAACGGCGCCGCAAGATAATCTGTTGTGTGGTATAATGCTACGGCAGGGGACACGGGTTCCCGTGTGCTGGGAGGTAGCGATGAGTGAAGAGGTTTACGGCCCCGAACGAGCACAACGCCTGGTGGCGTTGCTCAGGGGCTTGGCTGCGCGCATCCAAGAGCTGGACCGGGCAGGCCGGTTGCTCGATGCGGCGCCGGAGATTCAGAAATTGCTGGGTAACGCCCGCAGTGAGCTGTTTCACTACGAAGTCCGGAGCACGTACGACACACCGGACGTCGCGGAGAGTCGTCGCATCGTCGAAGAGGCGATCGGTGGGGGAGGGGGCGACTTCTCGCTGGACGATCCCGACGACGACGAGCCGTGGCGCTCTGGAGGAAGAGGAGGAGGGAACCGAGAGGCATGAATCGATTTTATGTGGTGGTGACCGCGCTGGCCGTCGTGCTGGGAGTTTCCGTGTTTGCGCTGCTCAAGACGGGCGGCGGCGCTCCCGCGGCGGCAGCCGGCCCGCCCCCCACGGTCGCCGACGACGGCTTTCGCGGGTACACGCTCGGCCAGGGCACCGCGCCGATCGAGATCGTCGAGTACCTGGATTTCGAATGTCCCGTTTGCGCGACGTTCGCCACGGTCCAGATGCCGACGATCAAGGAGCAGCTGATGAACACCGGGCGCGTGCGCTGGAAGTTCCGCGATTATCCGTTGCCGATTCACAAGTATTCGCGCTTCGCCGCCCACGCGGCGCAATGCGCCGGCGCGCAGGGCCGGTACTTCGAAATGCAGGACCAGCTATTTACGCATCATCAGTGGGCACAGACGGGCAAGGATCCGTCGAGCCTGTTCCGCAGTTTGGCGCAGGCGGCCGGCGCCGACCTCAAGGTGTACGACGCCTGCATGGAGTCGGGCAAGTATGCGCAGCGCATCGAATACAGCCGGCAAGAAGGCGAACAATTGCAGGTGGACGGCACGCCCACGTTCTTCGCCAATGGGACGAAGCTGTTCACGAGCCTCCGGCGGCTGCCGAGCTCTGACGATTTCAAAGCCTTGGTCGATAGCATCACCGCGCACTCGCCCCCGAAGCCAGTCGCCCGTCCCGCACATCATTGATGCGGTATCGCCAGGCGATCGCCGTCCTCGCGCTCGTCGGCCTCTTCGTCGCGCTCTATCTCTGGCTGCACGCCCTCGGCTACGGCGGGGCGATCAAGTGTGGGGCGTCGGGCGGGTGCGAGATCGTGCAGACGAGCCAGTGGGCCACCTTCCTCGGTCTGCCCGTCGCATTCTACGGAGTGGTCGGCTATTCGACGATGCTTGTCGTGGCGATTGTTGCCGTGCGTCCCGCGGCCCGAGCGGAAGCGGGGTGGTCGAAACTGCTCGCGCTGTTGGCGACGATCGGCTTCGGGTTCACGCTCTACCTGACCTACCTCGAGCTCTTCGTCATTCACGCGATCTGCCGCTGGTGTATCGGCAGCGCCGTGATCATCACCCTGATCTGGGTTGTGTCACTGCTTGCGCTCAGGTCTCCTGCGACTCGTACTGATCGCGCAGCTTCGCCACTACTGCCGGATCCGCGAGCGTAGTCGTGTCGCCGAGGGCTCGGCCTTCGGCGATGTCCTTCAGTAGGCGTCGCATAATTTTTCCACTGCGCGTTTTGGGAAGATCGGCCGAGAACAGAATGTCGTCCGGTTTGGCGAGCGCGCCGATTTTCTTCGAGACGTGATTCTTCAGCTCCTCGCGCAGCGCGTCGCTCGCCGTGCGTCCTTCTTTCAGCGTCACGAACGCGGCGAGCGCCTGGCCTTTGAGGTCGTGCGCGCGTCCGACGACTGCAGCTTCGGCGACGGCTGCATGGTCGACGAGCGCGCTCTCGACTTCCATGGTGCCGATGCGGTGGCCGGCCACGTTCAGCACGTCGTCGACGCGGCCCAGAATCCAGAAGTAGCCGTCCTCATCTCGCTTGGCGCCGTCGCCGGGGAAATACATGTTCTTCCATTTGCTCCAGTAAACCTCGCGGTAGCGCTCGTCGTCACCCCAGATCGTGCGCAGCATGCCGGGCCACGGCTTGGGAATGGCGAGATAGCCGCCCCCGACTTTCACCTCTTTCCCTTCGCCGTCGAGGAGCAGCGCTTCAATCCCGGGGAACGGCACGGTCGTCGATCCAGGCTTCGTCACCGTGACGCCGGGCAACGGCGTGATCATGATGCCCCCCGTCTCGGTCTGCCACCACGTATCCACGATGGGACAGCGTTTGCCGCCGATGTGCTCCTGATACCACATCCATGCTTCCGGGTTGATCGGCTCGCCGACGGTGCCGAGCAGCCGCAGCTTGGAGAGATCGTGACGGGCCGGCAGCTCGGCGCCCCATTTCATGAAGGCCCGGATTGCGGTTGGCGCGGTGTAGAAGACGGTCACGCCGTGGTTCGCGCAGATCGACCAGAACCGGTCCTTGGCCGGATGATCCGGCGCCCCTTCATACATCACCTCCGTCACGCCGAGCGCGAGCGGCCCGTAGACGACGTACGAATGGCCGGTCACCCAGCCGACATCCGCCGTGCACCAGAACACGTCCGAATCTTTGAGATCGAACACCCATTTGGTGGTCGCGTACACTTGGGTGAGATAGCCGCCGGTCGTGTGCAGGATGCCTTTGGGTTTGCCGGTCGTGCCCGACGTGTACAGGATGTAAAGCGGATCCTCGGCATCCATCGCTTCGGGCGGGCAGTCGCGCGCGGCGCGCGCCATCACTTCCGACCACCACACATCGCGGTCCGTCTTGAACGCCACCGTCTGACCGGTGCGGCGCAACACGACGACGTGCTCGATGCTGGGAGTATTCTGCAGGGCGTCGTCGGCGTTCTGCTTCAGCGGCACGATCGCGCCGCGGCGATAGCCGCCGTCGGCGGTAATCAGGATCTTCGCGCCGGCATCGTTGATCCGGTCGCGCAGCGACTCGGCGGAGAAGCCGCCGAACACCACCGTGTGGACCGCGCCGAGACGGGCGCAGGCGAGCATGGCGACGGCGACTTCGGGGACCATCGGCAGATAGATGGCGACGCGATCGCCCCGCCGCACGCCCAAGCCTTTCAGGACGTTTGCGAATTTGTTGACGTCGGCGTGCAACTCTCCGTACGTGATACGTCTCACTTCACCGGCTGGCTCGCCCTCCCAGATCAGCGCGACACGCCCGCTCCGGCCTGCACGTACGTGCCGGTCGAGGCAATTCACCGACGCGTTGAGCTTGCCGCCGAGGAACCACTTGGCGTGGGGCGGCTTCCACTCGAGCACGCGGTCCCAGGGACGGCTCCACTCGAGTTGCTTCGCCCAGTCCGCCCAGTATCCTTCCGGGTCCCGCCGGGCGCGCTCGTACGGCGTGGTGTCGCGCACATGGGCCTGAGCTTTGAAGGAGTCCGGGGGAGTGAAACGCCGCTGCTCGTCGAGGAGAGTTTCGATCCGGTCAGTCGTCATGCCTCGGGATATTAAGGAAAAGGAGGACTCTAGCAAGTTGCACCGCGCCGTTCGGTATGCGGCAGGGCCGGTGCGTGAGCAGGCTCACGAGCTTTGGACAACCGCTTGATGCAGCGCGGCTTAGATCGCATGGCATCGGAGTGGCATACACCACCACGGGAGGAATTATGTCACAATTGCCCGTGGAGCACACACTGATGTCAACGCGCCCGATGGAGAAGACGATCGCGGCTCCGGAGCGGCTCGATCTCGAGTCCCGCACCGCGTTTCGCCGCGCCTCCGGGGAGGTGCTGGACCAGCTCGCTGAAGGGGCCGGCCGCCTGGTGATCGATCTGTCGGGGACGCGCTCGGTGGATAGCGCCGGGCTTGGCGCCTTGATGCTGATCCAGCGCAAGGCCGCCGAGCGCCGCCAGACTGTGTGCCTGCGGGGGGCGAATGAAGAGCTGCGGTTCCTGCTCGTGCTCACCAAGCTGGACGACCTCTTCGAATTGGAGACTGGCGTCTCGTGAGGTAGATTGGGCGCGATGGCGCCGCCGCCTCCCCGTAAGGTCCTGTTCGTCGAAGATGAAGCCGCACTCCAATATTCCTACGAGCGGTTTTTCCAAGGTAAATACACCATGGCCTACGCGCCGAGCGGCGCGGAGGCCATGCGCCAGCTGAAAGATTTCGACCCGGACGTCCTCGTCCTCGACATGCGGTTGCCCGACACCGATGGCATCGCACTGTTGCAGCGCATTCGGGAGACGCGGCCAACCCTGCCGGTCGTCGTGACAACGGCCTACGTGAGCATGGAACCGCTGATGAACGTGCTCGACCTGGGGCACAGCCGGTATCTGGTCAAACCCTACGAATTGAGCGAGCTCGCGGCCGCCATCGATGCTGCGGGCTGAAGGGCTGCGGCACAGCTTCGGCGCGGTCAGGGCGCTCGACGACATTTCCTTCACCGTACGGCCCGGTCAAACGCTCGCTGTCTTCGGACCCAACGGTGCAGGCAAGACCACCCTCCTCAAAGTTCTCGCGGGACTGATCCAGCCACAGCAGGGACGCGCGCAGATCGACGGCGGCCGCCGCGCGATCGGCTGGATCGGCCATCAGCCGCAGCTCTACACGCCGCTCACGGTGCGCGAAAACCTGCGGTTCTGGGCGTCACTCTACGACGTGCCGGTACCAGCCGACCTCTTGTCGCGCCTGGGACTCGTGGAGCACGCGGACCGTCCGGTGCGCGCCCTGTCACGCGGCCTGGTGCAGCGTGTCGCGATCGCCCGCGCGCTCCTGCACGATCCGACCGTATTGTTGCTCGATGAGCCGTTCACTGGCCTCGACCGCGTCGCGGCGGAGGCGCTGAGCCGGCTGCTGGCACAGCATGCCGGCGCGGGACGGGCGGCGGTGTTGGTGACCCACAACGTCGAGGAGGGCACCGGCCTCGCGACCGACGTCGCCTTCATGCGCGCGGGCCGGTTCGTGCATTTCGCGCCGCGGGCGGGTCGCGGGCCGGCGCAGGTGAGCGAGGAGTATCGCAATGCGATTGCCTGAGCTCCTGCGCCACAGCTGGACCGTCGCCGCCAAGGATCTCCTGGTGGAGTTCCGGTCGCGGACCGCCATTCTCTCCGCGGCGGTGTTCGTAGTCCTGGTGCTCGTCGTGTTCAATTTTGGACGCGATCCCACGGCCGTTTCCAACGTCGACCTCGCGCCCAGCATCTTATGGGTGACCTTCACCTTTGCGGCGATCCTGGCGTTGAATCGCGCCTTCCAGCTGGAGCTTGAGAATCAAGCGCTCGACGGGCTGCTGCTCGCGCCCGTCGAGCGCAGCAGCATTTATCTGGGCAAGCTGATCGCCAACCTCGTTTTCGTTGCGACGATCGAGGTGATTGGCGTGCCGCTACTCGCACTCTTCTTCAACGTACGCGTACTACCGTATCTAGGCCCACTGACCGGATTGATTGCCCTTGCGACTGTGGGATTCGTCGCGGTAGGCACCCTCTTCAGCGCGATGACGGTACGCACCCGCTTCGCGGAGTTGCTGCTTCCAGTATTGCTGCTCCCCTTCATGATTCCGCCGCTGAGCTGGGCGGTGCTCGCCACGGGCCGGCTGCTCGCGGGCCGTCCCTTGAGCGAGGTTCTTGGCTGGCTTAAAATGTTGGCCGTCTATGACATCGTCTTTGTTGCGCTTGCCTTGCTCCTGTTTCCCGCGACGGTGAACGAATGAGAATGCTGCGGGTCGGACGCTGGATAACGCTGATCGCACTGGTGTTGCTCGCCGGCGTCTATGTGCGCGCGCTGGCGTATACGCCGCTCGAACAGTCGCAGGGGCTCGCGCAGAAAATCTTCTACCTCCACGTCCCCGCCGCGATCTGGGCTGAAATGGCGATGGTGTTCGTCGGACTGGCCAGCATCTTCTATCTCTTCACGAAGGATCCACGGCTCGACCGCTTCGCCGCAGCGTCGGCGGAAGTGGGTACCGTGTTTTGTGCGATCGTCCTCACGACTGGTCCGATCTGGGGAAAACCGATCTGGGGCACGTGGTGGACCTGGGACGCCCGGCTGACGTTCACGCTGTTCCTCTTTCTACTGTATGCCGGCTATCTGCTGTTGCGCGGCGCTGTGACCGATCCCGCCGCGCGGGCCCGCTTCGCCGCGGTCGTCGGCATCTGCGGTATGTGTGAGGTGCCGTTCATCCATTTGAGCGTCTACATGTTTCCGACCCTCCATCCCATGCCGATCGTGCTCAAGCCGAGCGCGCCGTCATTGCCAGCGAGCATGCTCCTGACGTGGCTGTTGTCGCTGGGTGTATTCACCCTGCTGTATGTGGGTTTTGTCGTGCAGCGTTATGCGTTGAGTTACTTGCGCGAGCAGCTCGAGGCTGTGAGCGAGGTGGGACATGCCTGAGACGATCCCGCAGAACGGCAGCTTCATGATCGCCGCCTATATCGTGGCGGCGGTCATTCTCATCGGGTATTCGCTGTCACTGTACCTGCGCGCGCGCCGCAGCCTTCGCGCGTAGCTCCGCCCGCGCTTCGGGCAGACGGGTGTGCCCATCGGGCACCTCGGTCGCCCACAAATTCAACGCTTCGTCGGCTGCGCCGTGATCGCCCGCGTCATAGAGTGCTTGCGCGTTGTGCCACAGCGCGGTGGCGCCCCCGCCCGCCGCGTAGGCACGAGCAAAGCGCGCGGCCGCCTCGGGAAAGCGCCCCATGCGTTGATACAGGGTCCCGGCCGCCATCGCGGCATCGGCGCGCTCCTCGAGTGCCAACGCCTGCTCGAACGCGCCCAGTGCTTCATCCTGCCGGAATACCATCTGGAGCGCCTCGCCGAGCAGCATCCAGGCGTCGGCGTGATCGGGGAACCGCAGGGTCGCCGCCCGCGCAGCCTCGACCGCGCCCCAGCGGTCTTCGAGCGCGCGCGACAGGTGCACGAGCGCGGGATACGTATCGGCGAACCCCGGCGCGAACCGGGCGCCGAGCTTCAGCCACGCGAGCGCGCGCCGGGGGGCATCGCGTTGCGCGGCGGCGGCGCGGCGCAGGCAAAAGCGACCGAGTGCAGCGCGAAGTGATCTCAGCATTGCTTGATAATGGGGAGTGCCACGGTGAGATTGCAACGGCGCATGGCAGCATCCTTGCAAGGGCGCCGCATTGTGGTCACGCGCGCGCGCGAACAGGCCGGCGACTTGGTGCGATCGCTCGAAGCCTGCGGCGCCGTGACCGTGATCGCTCCCGTGATTCGGATCCAGCCGCTCGAGAATCTAGGCGGGCTGCGCGCCGCACTCACGGGGCTGTCCACCTACCGTTGGGTCGTCTTCACCAGTCAGAATGCCGTGCAAATCGTATTCGACCGCCTGGTCGCGTGGGGGCTGACGCCGCGCGTGTTCTCGACGACTTCGGTCGCCGCCATCGGCACGGCCACGGCCGAGGCACTGACGCTGCGCGGGGTGGTGCCGGCGCTCGTGCCCGAGGAATTTGTCGCGGAGTCACTGGCCGACGCGTTGATACGGGCCAACGGGGGGGTGGGCACGCTCGCCGGTACGCGCGTGCTGATCCCTGGCGCCGAGGAGGGACGGGACGTTCTGGCGACGACGCTGCGCGCCCATGGCGTCGACGTCGAGACCATCGCGGTCTATCGGACCGTACCCGTGCAGAGCGATCTCAGCGCCCTGGCGGCCGACATCAGAGGCGGCCGCGTCGATGCGGTCACGTTCACCTCGTCGTCCACCGTGCGGTCCTTCGTTGACCTGGTCGGCCCGGCGGCGGCCACGAGCGGAGGATTCGTCGTCGCCACGATCGGCCCCGTCACCGCCGGCACCGCCCGCGAGCTTGGGCTGCGCGACATCATCGAAGCCGATCCGCACACCGTGCAGGGTTTGGTCGACGCGCTGGCCAGGAGATTCGCGTGAAGATCGGCACGCGCGGCAGCCAGCTGGCGCGTTGGCAAGCGGACTGGGTACGAGACCGGCTCGCGACGCATGGCCAGCGCGCGGAAATCGTCGTCATCAAGACGCGCGGCGACGCGGAAGTCGACCGACCGCTGCATGAGCTCGAAGGGAAGGGGTTCTTCACGAAGGAGATCGAAGAGGCGCTGCTTGACGGCCGCATCGATGTCGCCGTGCACTCGCTCAAAGATCTGCCGACGACCTTGCCACCGGGGCTAATGCTAGGGGCGATCCCCGCTCGGCACGATCCACGCGAGGCATTGGTCAACGGGAAATCCCTGCTCGATCTCGCTCCCGGCTCGCGCGTCGGAACGTCGAGTCTACGGCGCGTCGCGCAGGTGCGCTTTCTGCGTCCCGACGTGGTGGTCGTGCCGCTGCGCGGCAACGTCCCCACGCGCGTCCGCAAGGTCGAGACCCGCGATGGGCTGGACGCCGCGCTGCTTGCGATCGCGGGACTCGAGCGCCTGGGGCTAGGCGCCAAAGGCTCGGTCATCGATCCCCTCGACATAATGCCCGCACCAGGGCAGGGCGCCCTCGGCATCGAGATTCGCGCGGACGACAAGGCCACCCGCAAGGCGTTACAACCGCTGCACGATGCCTCCAGCGCGGTCGCGATCACCGCCGAACGCGCGCTGCTGGCGGCGCTCGGCGGCGGATGTCAGGCGCCGGTTGCCGCGTGGGTGGAGATGCGGGATGCGGGAAGCGGGATGCGTTTGTACGGACGCGTTACAGAAAATGACGGTGCGGTTCAACTCACCGCCTCCGCTGATCTCGACCCGCAGCGCCCCGAGGCGTCGGGCGAAGCGGTCGCGCGCTTGCTCGAAGGTGAAGGCGCCGCGAGGTTACTCGCCCGATGACGTCCGCACAGTTTCCGATTCGCCGCATGCGGCGGCTGCGCCGCACGCCCGCCCTACGCCGTCTGGTGCAGGAGACGCACATCGCGCCGTCGCAGCTCATCTGGCCACTGTTCGTCGCGCACGGTGAAGGGTTGCGGCGGCCCGTCGTATCCCTGCCGGGCGTCGCGCAGCTCTCGGTCGATCAGATGGTAAAGGATGCCGAGCGCGCCGCCGCGCTGGGATTGGGCGGCATCATTCTCTTCGGCATTCCGGCGACCAAGGACGCCACCGGCTCCGAAGCCTACGACGACCAGGGGATCGTGCAGCAGGCCATCCGCGCGGTGAAGCGCGCGGTGCCGGACCTGCTCGTCATCGGCGATGTCTGCCTCTGCGAGTACACCGATCATGGGCACTGCGGCGTCATGCGGGACGGCGATGTCGACAACGACGCATCCGTCTACCTGCTCGGCAAAACGGCGGTGATGCAGGCGCGCGCCGGCGTCGATCTGGTGGCGCCGAGCGACATGATGGATGGCCGCGTGGCCGGCATCCGCAAGGCCCTCGATGCGGGCGGCTTCTCCCTCGTGCCGATCATGTCGTACGCGGCGAAGTTCGCGTCCGCGTTCTACGGGCCGTTCCGCGAGGCGGCCGGCTCGACGCCGCAGTTCGGCGACCGCCAGTCCTATCAGATGGCGGTGTCGAACGGTGATGAAGCGATGAAAGAGATCCAGCTCGATCTCGACGAAGGCGCGGACATTGTAATGGTGAAGCCGGCGGGACCGTGTCTCGATCTGATTCGCCGTGCAAAGGACCGCTTCGGCGCCCCGCTCGGCGCCTATCAGGTGAGCGGCGAGTACGCGATGATCAAGGCTGCCGCGGTGCGGGGCATGCTGGATGAGACGAACGCTATGTGGGAGTCAGTCACTGCAATCAGGAGGGCCGGCGCGGATATCATCTTGACGTACTTCGCGCCGGCCCTCGCCGAACAGCTGTAGTTACCTCAAATCCGTCGCACCCGGTGGCAACAGCAAGTACCGCCACAATCCCGCAGCGGCAGCGGCACCGAGGAGCGGTCCGATCCAGTAAACAGCCTGGGCGTGCCAGTCCCACGAGACTAACGCGGGACCAAAGGCGCGCGCCGGATTCAGTGCCGTACCGGTGAGCACGCCGCCGCCCAGGACGCAGACCATGACGACCAGGCCGATGGCGAATCCT
>DASWCE010000313.1:0-4022 GCA_036390255.1 Gemmatimonadales bacterium
AGTGATTCTGTCGGACGGCATGAGCAGGGAACGAGCCTAATTGCCGAGCATCCCGAAACCTCTGTCGTCACAACTACTTGGGGGATGCCGCTCCCCGCCCTGTGGCGCGCTTGCAACATCCTGTACCCCGCGTAACGTGCCCTGTTGCATGCGCGCAACACGGGGTTCTCGCTGCAGTGCCTGCGCCGCTCGTGGTGCATGCCGGCCACAAGATTCGGGCGGGGGGGCGCGCGATCCGCCAGGGTTTCCGCACAGTCGGCGGGCCCGAAACTTGACCGCACCGGGATCGGCAACCACGCGAGGGATGATCCAATGCAGCCTTGCGCCAAAGCTCCGAACGAGATGGTGCAGCGGATCGAGGAGAAACAGTCGCAGCTCGACCGGTTTGGTTTGGGCGTCATGCGCCGACCACTGCTCGAGCACAAGCGTCCCGCCGCAAAGCCCCCCCCCTCCAACCCCAAGCGCCGCAAGCGGGAGCGCTGAGCCGCTAAATCACTCTGGCCGAAGAGGCTACGGTCGAGCAAATTGAGACCGATGTCGCCGGGCGCTGCTCCTCGTTCGGTACCCGTTCGCCTAGTTCTGGCGGATGATCATCTCGTGCTGCGGCAGGCACTGCGAGCGTTGCTCGAACAGCGGGGGCTCGAGGTCGTCGCGGACGAGGGGGACGGCCGTGCGGCCGTCGATGCCGTCCAGCGTCACGCGCCGGATGTCGCCGTGCTGGACGTGGCCATGCCGGTGCTCAACGGCGTGGACGCAGCCCGCGAAATCGCCCGCGTGGCCCCCGACTGTCCCGTGATTCTCCTCTCCGGTGTAGACGACGCCCGGTTCGTCGGCGAGGCGCTCAAGGTCGGCGTGAAGGGCTTCGTGCAGAAGAGTCAGGGGTGTGATGAGCTCGTGCACGCTATAGAGGAAGTGCGCGACGGCCGGCTGTACGTGAGCCCGGGGGCCTCACAGGCGATCGTGGACGGGCTGGCGACCCCCGCGTCGGACGGATCCCGGCTGACGCCGCGCGAGCGTCAAGTCCTGCAACTGGTGGGGGAGGGGAAATCCACGAAGCAGATTGCGGAAGTCCTGCATATCAGCGTAAAAACCGCGGAGTTTCATCGCGGGAGACTCATGAAGAAACTGAACGTGCACGACACCGCCAACCTGGTGCGTTATGCAATCCGGGAAGGCTGGATCGTGCTGTAGCACTCCTCCGATGATGAAACCTAGTTAATCCCCTAGGGTAGGAACTTTGATGTCCTCTCAGCGGGTCTCACCACCAGCTATGCCTTTTCCGTTACAACCGCGGAACACTCCTGTGCCGCCGCACCCGTTTGGCGCGGATGCCCGCTGCGTGCCGTGTAAGGTCCTCAAGAATGCGATACGCTCGGTCCTGACGGAGTCGGGCAAGCGTCCCCGCTCGACGACGTCGGACGAAGTCTCCGAGCTGCTCGGCCTCGTGGCGTCGGCGATTCACCTGGCGTGGTTCACTGCGTCGCCGGCCGTGCCGGTGCGGCCCAAAGTCGATCCGCGGATTCATTCGGCCCTGGGTCGCCGCTTCCTCGAGCTGCTGCGCAGTGAAGTGGTGGAGGGGTGGCGCGATTTCAACGTCCCCGACTCGGATCTGCTGCCGCTGCTCAGCGCGATGGAGCGCGTGCGCGTCACGATTCAGCCGAGCTGGGCGCAGACATTTGCGCAACAGCTCTCGGGCAACGACGGCCTCGCGCTGCTCATGGACGTGGCGCACGACCTGCGCTCGCCGCTGACGTCCATCCTGGTGCTCGCCGAGACGCTGCAGCGCGGCCAGAGCGGCGAGGTGAACGATGTCCAGCGCCGCCAGCTCGGGCTCATCTATACCGCGGCGCTCGGTCTTTCGTCCGTCGCGAGCGACATCATCGAGTTCACGCAAGGCGGCGATCAGCTCGTGGATCAGGAGCCGTCGGCGTTCTCGGTGACGGCGATGCTCGAATCGGTGCGCGACATCGCGCGGCCCATCGCCGAAGAGAAGCATCTCACCGTGCGCCTGCTCGCCCCGGTCCACGACGAGCGGCTCGGACATTCGGTCGCGCTCAGCCGCGTCCTCCTCAATCTGACAACGAACGCGCTCAAGTTTACCGATCAGGGCTACGTCGAGATCGTCGCACAGGAAGTCGGGGAGGGGAATCGCATCGAGTTCGCGGTCCGTGACTCCGGCCGCGGCATCCCGCCCGAGAAGGTCACGACGCTGTTTCAGCCGCTGCGCAAGGAGTCGGGGCGCCGCGGTCAGCTCTTCTCGCAGACGGGACTCGGCCTCACGATCTGCCGCAAGCTTGCGAGCGCGATGAAGTCGGAGCTGAAGGTGGAGTCGCGGATCGGTTGGGGGACGCGCTTCTTCTTCGAGCTGGATCTGCCCGTCGTGCAATCGCGTCGCTCAGGCCCTCGCGCCGCGCCGCGTGCCACGCCCACGCACCCGGTGCGCAACAGCGGCTCGCACCTGCCGCGGCACTCGCCCGCGCAGGGCAATTCGGCCGGCAATTCCAATCGCACCAGCGGCCCCAACCGCCGCACGACGTAACCTCTTTAGCGGTCGCAACTTCGCCGTTGTGATCCAGATCACAGAGTAGCGGGTCGTTGGATCTAGCGAACTGTTTCAGCAGACAACATATTCGCGGTCCCTTGGCCAATTCATAACCGGGAGCGTCAGGGAGCCACTTTTGTTGTCGGGGGCGTGCGTGGGTCGTGGAAGCTGAACCTTTCCACATCACAAATCAGATGTTCGAGAGCGCTCCGGTCGAGATGCCGTCCCGGAGCGGGGCGGAGCGTCGCGTTTTGGACGACCGCCGGCGCAACCCACCAGCGCGCTTCGGTTTGCAGCGGCGCGCGCAGTCCAATTTCCGCCGACATTTCCTCAGGGGTCTCCGCCGTTTTGCCGTCTTGCTGACGGCCGATCTGGGCTCGTTCTACATCATGCGGGAGCTGGTGCGCGCGGTGCGCGAGGGTGGCGTGCTGGGCGAGACCGTGGCTGGCCAGGTTCAAGGTGTTGTTCCCACCGGGATTCTGAACGGCTGGCAGTTTGCCGCTGCGCTGTTTGTCGGCTTGCTGGTGCTGGGCAGTTATGGGGCAGGCGATCGCCGTCGTGGCGCGAAGCGACTGTTTCTCGCGTGTGCACTTGCGACCGCGCTGCCTTTGTGGATGACGATCTGGACGCGGGGTGTTGAGCTTGTCGCGCTGCAGTACGGAGTCACGGCGACACTCGTATGGCTCGGCCTGCTCGCCGAGCGCCGGCTGCTCGAGTCGGTGATCCGTCGGGTTCGTCCTCGCCCGAGCGACACGTTGACGACGCTATTTGTGGGCCCGAGCGAAGCATGCCGTGCCACCGCGGAGACGCCGGCGTTCGGGATGGATTCCGAGTACAAGCCGATCGGCTTCGTGGACACGCACATTCCGCCGTCGCGTGAGGCGCTCGGTCACATTGTGGACTTTGCGCACGTGCTGCACGAAACGGCGGCGGAAGCGATCGTCATCTGCGGCTATCTGAGCGACGAGCGATTTCACGATATCGTAGATGCCGCGTTGACGTCGGGCTGCAAGGTCCTGTCGGTCCCGCGGAGTATCAACATCGCAGGAGTCGAGCCGCATCTCGTCTGGCGTCGTGAACAAGCGCTCGTCGAGCTGACCACGCCGACGCTGCGTGGGGGCCAGATGTTGGCCAAGCGCGTGGTCGACCTCGTCGGGGCCACGATTGCACTGGTTCTCGCTAGTCCCGTGATGCTGTTTGTTGCGGTGCTCCTGAAATTCGATTCTCCCGGGCCTGTGTTCTTCCGTCAGAATCGAGTCGGGCGGGGCGGGGGATTGTTCAAGATCTTCAAGTTCCGGACGATGGTTGCGGGTGCTGATGAGCGACGGGAGGAGCTACAACAGCAAAGCATCTACACTGACCGGCGACTCTTCAAGATTGTGGATGACCCACGCGTCACCCGTCTCGGAAGCTTGTTGCGGCGGACAAGTCTTGATGAGTTACCGCAGTTGTACAATGTGTTGAAGGGAGACATGTCTCT
>DASWCE010000314.1:0-4939 GCA_036390255.1 Gemmatimonadales bacterium
ACGGCACGCTCACTGCTTGATAGCACCCACAGGGCGAACGCGTCGTGATCCCGATCACCGCGTAACGGATTTACGTCGAGGCGTAGCGGAATCGCCCTCGGCCGACAACGCGCGGGGCTGCGATTGCCTAACGATCGCAACAGACTAGCGGTCTACGTTTAGCGGCAAGAAGAACGACGGCGGATTCGGTGAAGGGAGCCGGCCGTTGGCTGGCGTTTCCGCCGTGCTGGCGTGTCGGAGGGTGAGATCATGCGGCTGTGCGGCTGGGAGACGCGCAGCATGATCGACCGCTACAACATCATCGACGAAGCCGACCTCGCTTCGGCGGTGGCGAAGCGATTTAAT
Source organism: Gemmatimonadales bacterium (assembly GCA_036390255.1). Lineage (GTDB taxonomy): Bacteria > Gemmatimonadota > Gemmatimonadetes > Gemmatimonadales > GWC2-71-9 > 20CM-2-65-7. Next base: position 346 of record DASWCE010000314.1, read on the forward strand.
GGCAAAGTAACGGCAAAGTCTGAGGGTTTTGCAGAACAAGCGTCCTAGCTAACTTCAGCAGCACCAATTCTTAGGTCCGTAGCTCAATTGGTAGAGCACCGGTCTCCAAAACCGGGGGTTGCAGGTTCGATTCCTGCCGGGCCTGTTTGAGCACCGCACGCGAAGACCTTGTCCGTGCGATCAGCACGGCACGGGACCAGGCCAAAAAGCTGCTCACGGCTTTGGAGCAGCAAAGCCACCCAGAAACGAGCCGGTCGAGCTCGCTCTACTTGGCGCTCGTCTCGATACGAAAGCGTCTCACCAAGGACGAACAGTCACCGAGCGCGGTGGTCGCGGAGCTCGAGCAGCTCGTGACTCTCTGTGCAGGAAAACTCGCTCGGATCAAGCCCGATCTTGAAGACGCCCTAAGGATCGCGCGCGGAGCTTGATGGAGCAGGAACCTGGGGGGTGGCGTTGACGGCACGGCTTGGTGTCGCACCAAGGTGCTGAAGTGCGACGCGGGCTTCCGTCACGTACGGTTGCAGCTCAGGGTCCGCGTTACGCCACACAGCGACTACGAATTCGTAATCTCGTGCCGCAGTCGCGAGATCGCCCAAGCGCTCGGCGATCTGGCCGCGTTCAAGCGTTCCCCAAACGGAGCTCGCGGTGAGCGGCATGGTGACCTGCTGATCAAACACGCGCGCCGCCTCGCGGTCCCGCCCCGTTGCGGCGAGCAAGCTGAATCTCTCCATACTGAGGGGGGCCAGACTGGGAGATAACGAGCCATAGAAGCGCGCACAGAGTGAGTCCGGAAACGCCAAGAACCGCTGCAACGCCTCGGCCGTGTCGCGACGGGCGAGAGCGAGCGCTGCACGGGCCAAGCTGGCATCCGCTCGCGCGTCCAACAGCTGCACTACGCTCCGAGGCGACCTGGCCGTCGAGTCGCCTCGACGCATCAACTTGACCAGGGACACAGTGTCCTGCTTCCCAGCCCACCATCCGGCCGCCAGGAACGACCGGTAGCAGCGGCCCACCCATGGCGGGTCGGCTGCTGCGGCCCGGTCACCCGGATGCATGAGCCAAGCGTCGAATGCGGCCGCTGCGGAGTCTGGGGGAATAACACCGATCACCGCGAGCTCCGCGAACGGCACGCTGAAGCGAGCGCCGGCCATCGCCCTCGCCTCTCGCAAATGTCCGCGATAGAGCAGTTCCGTCACGAGCAGATAGCGAGTCCACATGGTATCTGCGGCGACTCCGATGCCGCGGCGGCCGGCCACAAGGATACGAAGCAGTCGCACGCCAGTCTCGTTGACATCCGGCCACCGTTGGACCGAGCGCCACGCGTCGAACAGGACGTTGGCCGACGCAGTGTCGAGGACGGATTGGAGCCGTGAAGACTTGGCGCGGATTGGGTCGATCAGCTCGTGAACTAATCGGATCCCTTCACCCTCGGCAACGTCTGCGGTCAACCCGATATAGCCGTTGATATAGTGTTGCGCCGCCGTGGTGTCGTTCCGATCAAGGGAGAGTTGGACGGGATGGACGTACGCCGGCGCGAAAGCCGCATCGAGCCCGATGGCCCGACTGAACGCGTCAATGGCCTGCTGTGCCGTGCTCCCCATGACGTACCCAAGGTGAAACCGAGCTTCGCCGAGCTCATACCAGACTTCCGGGTCATCGGGATACCGACGGCTGGCCTCTTCCAAGGGGATGAATTTCCGCACACGGTGTGACCAATACGCGCCGTCCAGCGAATCATCGGACGCCGCCTCGAGTGAGTCGGCGACGATCAACAGGCTGTCCCGCGGCGCTAAGCCGCGGTTGAAGCGTCCCGCCTCGAGGCCGAGCGGATCCCCGTTCTCGCCCCTCCACCCTCGCACGAGCCCGAGGCGGCGCAGGGCAAGCGCGAACCTGCCATCGTCTGCGACGGCCTCCTGGTATGCCCGAATTGCGGAGTCGAGAGAGAACCGCCGCAGCAGTTGCTCCCCCCGCAGGAACGCCTTCAGCGCCGGCCAGGACCGGGTGCCGAGCGATGACAGCCTGATATGGGCTTCGGGTCCGATCCGACCCATATCGCGTAGCACGTCGGCTGCCAACGAGTCCGCCAAGCGATCGAGCCGGGTGGCCAAGTCCGTCCGTTCGAGCTCGGCAAGCGCGTTCCCTGTTGCCGCGTCCACCACCGTCACGCGGACTCGCGCCGAGTCCGCTCCTTCGCCCACCACTTGTCCCGACAGAACCAGGTGCGCGCCGGTGCGCCGCCCCAGCTCGCTCGCGGAGGTCGGGTCTGCTGGGCCGTGCCAACGTCGCAACACGACCGTGGGTGAGACTGTCCGCAGGGGCCCGGCACCATCGAAGCTCTTCGAGAGGTAGTCCACCAGCCCCTCGTGCCACAGCTCGAACCGTGGGTCGAGCACATCGAACGGCGCCACCGCGACGAGGTTCGGGTCGAGCACCGGTCTGGTGTGGGACCGTGTCAGCACCGCGCCACCCGCCAGTGCTCCTACCGTCGCGAGGCCGAGGCCGAGCGGAAGCCAGCGCCGAGGGGAAACGAGCAGCCTGGGTGAGGCTGACGGCTCTACTGCTGGTGCTTCGTCGCCAGCGTGCGCACGCGGTGTGGGAGTGAGCTTCGTCCCATGGCGGAGGCGCCGGACGATCGCCACCACCGCTTCATCGGGGTCGAGGTTCAGCTCTTCGCGCAACAAGGTCTGGTAGACCTGGGCGTGCCGGAGAGCTCCGCTTGCATCTCCGGCCGCCGCGAGCGCCGTAATCAGCCCCGTCGCAGAACGCGCGCTGCAGGGATCGAGAGCGGCCAGCCGCCGCCACCACTCGACGGCGCGCCGGTGTTCGCGAAGCTCCGTAGCGGCGACCGCGAGACGCTCGAGGGCATTAGCGATCAACCCGGCTAGTCGGCTGCGCTCCGCCTCGACCCAGCGTTCGAACTCGGCCGATGCGTGTGCATGGTCCAGGTGAATGCCCTCGAGGAACGGACCGACGTAGAGGGCGGCGGCACACTCGAGCTCCGCGCGGGCGAGCGCGGTCTCCAGCGCCGCCACGTCGCTCTCGATGACGGCTGGGTTGAGGCTGAGGTCGACGGAGCCGAGAAAGAGGTCGTCGGAGCCCAGCTCGCGACGCAGGGCGGACAGGGACTGGGTGAGGGCGTGGCGCGCGTGCTCCGCGTCGCTTTCGGACCAAAAGAGGGCGAGCAGGCGATCGCGGCTCACACCGCGCTCTCCCCCGGTCGCAAGTACGGCGAGCAGGGCCAGCTTGCGGCGTTGCGTCGCTGCCCCAGTGACCGCACCGCTCTCGCCGGTGAGCGAGAGCCCGCCGAACGTCTTGAGCCTGAAGGGCATAGGCCTGCTGACTTTTTGCTGACTTGTGACTGTTGGTCGCGGCATAAGCTACCCGCCGGACCGACGCCCACAAGGCGGGAGCCGCACGGCCCCGTGGGAGGCGTCCCGGACGCAAAGGAGCAAGCCATGAGTCGCTTCGGATGGACCGCCGCCTGCGCACTCGCGGGTGTGGTGCTGAGCAGCAGCTGCGAGCTACGGCCCACCGGGCCGAGTACGCAAGAACTGGCCGAGCTTCGGGTCAGCGCGCTGGTCGCCGGTACGCCGATCGACTTGCTGGTCGTGCGCGTGACTGCCTTGGACATCCCCACGCCGCTGGTGTTCAACCTTCCGGTGCAAAACGGCGTGGCGCAGGGGACGATTCGTCTGCCGCCCGGCATAAAGCGGACGATCACCGTAGACGCGTACGACACGGACGGCGACATCACCGCCGAGGGCATCAAGACGATCGACGTCAAGCCGGGGCAGAACCCGCCGGTCTCGATCCCGCTGGTCTCGAAGGCGGGCCAGGTGACCATCACGGTGACCATCGGCCCGGTAAGTGTGGTCGTGCAGCCGACGGCGCCGACCGTGCAGGTCGGGGCGACGGTGCCGCTCTCGGTCACGATCACGGCGGCGAACGGGGACGTGCTGGCGGACCCGGCCGACTGGGCGACGACGAATCCCGCGGTCGCCACGGTGGACGGCAACGGGAACGTGATGGGAGTGATGCCCGGCACCGTGGACATCGTGGCGTCGTTCGCGGGGGTGGCGGGGGTGAGTCACGTGACGGTGGCGTCGCAGATCGCGTTCGAATCCGACCGGGACGGCAACGCTGAGATCTACCTCATGAACGCGGATGGGAGCGGCGTCGTCCGGCTGACCAACAATCCGTCGTTCGACGCCGAGCCGGCCTGGTCGCCTGACGGTACGAAGATCGCGTTCGCCTCCGACCGGGACGGCAACCTTGAGATTTACACGATGAACGCGGACGGGACGGGCGTCGTCCGGCTGTCCAACAATCCGTCGGACGACGCCGAGCCGGCCTGGTCGCCTGACGGTACGAAGATCGCGTTCGAGTCCAACCGGGACGGCAACTCTGAGATTTACACCATGAACGCAGACGGGAGCGGCGTCGTGCGGCTGACCAACAATCCGTCGGACGACGGCGAGCCCGCCTGGTCCCCTGACGGCACGAAGATCGCGTTCGAGTCCAACCGGGACGGCAACTTTGAGATCTACCTGATGAACACGGACGGGACCGGCGTCGTCCGGCTGACCAACAATCC
>DASWCE010000315.1:0-23361 GCA_036390255.1 Gemmatimonadales bacterium
CCCGCAATGGGCAAGGCGCGCAGGCGCAAGGGATCGAACCGCACGGAATCGGGGGCGCGCACGCGCACCGCGACCGGACGGTCCTCACTCCGGATCTCTCCCGCCTGGGCCCCGAGCAACGCGCCGCTCACGGCATCCCCGACATCCTGCGGTGTGAGCCCGAGACGCCCCGCCTCCGCCTCATTCACCCGCATGAGCAGTTCGGGCGACGGCTCGCTCACTCCGTTGAACAGGTCCTCGAGCCCCTCGGTGCTGTCGAGCCCCGGTTCCAGTCGTCGCGCGTAGGCTTCCAGTGAATCCAACCGGTCGCCGAAGAGCTTGATCTCGACCGGCCTTGGGTTGCCGGCGAGATCGTTGATCACATCCGACAAGATCTGCACGAACTCGATGCGCAGCCGTGGGACGGACGCGTTGACCTTGTCGCGCACGTCGTCGATCACCGCGAAGATGTCCCGCGAGCGGCGACCTGGTGCTTTGAGCCGCGCCACGATGTCGCCGGTGTTCTGCGCGGTCGCGAACAGCCCCAGCTCGGCGCCGGTGCGGCGCGACGTCCCTTCGATCTCCGGCGTCACCGCCAGAATCCGCTCGGCGATCCCGACTTCACGATCGGTCTCGTTCAGCGCCGTTCCCCCAGGGGTGAAGTAGTCGAGCACGAACGCGCCCTCGTCCATCTCGGGCAGGAAGCCAGTCTCGACCAGCCGCCACAGACCGATCCCGATGACGACGAGTGCGAGCGCCGCGAGCACGATCCGGCGCGTGTGCCGCAGCACGGCACCCAGCGCGGTTTCATACCGTGGACCGAGCGAATCGAGCACGGCTTGTGCCCGCGCGAGGGGTCCGGCCCGCGTCGGTTCGACCTCGTGTGCCGTCACGAACTGTTCGGCGAGCAGCGGAATGATCGTGAGCGCGAGAACCAGAGAAACGAGTACCGCGACCGTCAACGTGGTCGCCAGCGCCGCGAAGAACTGACCGACGACGCCTTGCAACAGGCCGAGCGGCAGAAAGACGACGACAGTCGTCAGCGTGGAGGTGGTAACGGGCCAGATCAGCTCCTGCACCGCTGCGCGGATCGCCTGCGCGCGGTCCCCGGTCAATCGCAAATGACGCGCGATGTTTTCTGTAATGACGACCGCGTCGTCGATGACGAGCCCGATCGCGATCGCCATGGCCCCCAGCGTCATCAGGTTGAACGTCTGGCCCAGCAGCCGCATCACGAACACGGTGATCGCGAGGGTCAGCGGAATCGAGGCGGCGCTGATCGCCGTGATGCGCCCGTGGCGCAGGAAGACGAGCAGCACGATCACCGCGAGCGCCGCGCCGATGAGCATGGCGTCACGGACGGCGCGCACGGCCTCCCGCACCAGGAGCGCTTGGTCGTACACCCGCTTGACGTGAACGCCGGGCGGCAGCGTCGGCGCGATCGCCGTCATGATCCGGGCGACGCTGTCCGCGAGGGCGAGCGTATTGCCGCCGAGTTGGCGCGTGATGTTGATCAGCGCCGCCGGCCGGCCGTCGCCCGCGATGATGCGCACGTGATCCTCAGTGCCGATTTGCACGGTGGCAAGATCTCGCACGTGCAATCCACCACGCACGATCACGTCGCCGATGTCGTTCGCGGCGTGGGCTTCCTGATCGGTGACGATCAGATACTGGCGGTAGTCCTGGGCCACTCGGCCGACGGCTTGTACCGTGATGGCGCGGCGGATGGCGTCGGCGAGATCACTGTAGGAGAGGCCGTGCGCAGCGAGCCGAGCCGGATCGGCGATCACCTCGATCTCGCGCACATCGGAGCCCTGCACGTCCACCCGCCCGACGCCAGGCACGCGCGAGAGCAGCGGCTTGACGTCGTAGCGCGCCAGATCGTAGAGGGTGGCCGGGTCGCCGCCCTCGACGTTGTAGGAGACAATCGGGAACAGCGAGGGCGTGAGCTGCTCGATCTCGATCTCCAGATCGGCCGGCAGCGTCGCCTGAATCTGATTCACGCGGGCGCGGACCAACTGCAGCGCGCGATCCATATCCGTGCCGGACGCGAACGTGATCGAGATTTCCGTCGCCCCACGAATCGTGTGTGAACGCACGCGGGTGACCCCCGACACGATGCTCACCGCTTCTTCCAGGGGTCGCGTGACGCTGAACACGATCTGCCGAGCCCCCAGCGTCGAACCCTGCGCGACGATCGTGATTCTCGAGAACCGTAGCTCGGGATAGATCGCCGACGGCAGCCGCAGCGCGGCCCAGACGCCGGCGACACTCAGGATGCCGACGATCAGGTAGACAAACCGGCGCTGGCGGCTCAGTAGGGCGAACAGTGTCACGGCTGGACCAGCCGGATCTTCGCGCTGTCCGTCACTCCGTAGGCGCCCGTCGTGACGACGCGCTCGCCGGCGTCGAGCCCCTGCAGGATGTCCGCGCGGCTCTCGGATCGGCCGCCGACGACCACGGGACGGGCGTGAGCCATCCCCGCCGAGTCGACGACGAAAACCCGAAATCCTTCGCCTTCGGGTACGAGCGCTTCGACGGGAATCGTGATCGCATCGGCATGCACGCCGGTAACGATGCGTCCAAACACCGATTCTCCGATCCGGAGGACGCGCGTCGTGGCGTGACCGAGCCGGGCACGCACGGCAACGGCTCGAGATGCCGAGTCCACGGCCGCTGCCACACTGACCACGGTTGCCGCGCCGAGTGACTCTCCTCCCGGTCGCGTCCCCTCGCCGCTCGTCAACGTCAACGTGTCGCCGGTCCGAATGCGGCCGGCTTCGGCCGGCGAGACGTTGAACAGAATGTCGAGCGCAACCGGATCCGCGACTTCCACGAGCATCTGACTAGCATCGACCGAACCGCCCAGGACGGCGGTCATGCGGGTCACGACCCCCGCGATCGGCGCCCGCAACGTGGCGAGTTCGTTCGCGCGGCGTGCCGTTACGTCCGCTGACCGCGCCGCGGCGAGATCGGCCGCGGCCTGGTCGGCATCCTTCTGGGGTAGAATGCCGGCCTGGGCGAGTCGTGCGGCGCGCGCGTACGTGCGTTCGGCATTCGCCAGCGTCGCGGCGGCGCTCTGGGCCGCCGCCTCGAACGGCGCGTGCTCGAACTCGATCAGCGAATCGCCCCGCGACACCCGCTGCCCGGCGACCACGAAAATGCGCGCCACGCGCGTCGGTCCGGGCGGCGAGAGCGCCGCGTAGCGTCCGGGCCGCGCGCTTACCGTTCCGATCGCGTTCACGGCTTGCGGGAACGGCTCTCGAGTGGCGACGGCGGTGCCGACGCCAACGACCCCCCCCCCCTCGTCGCTGGATTCCTTCGCGGCGTGACGGCAGGCCATGGCGAGGAGGACGAGCGCCAGCCCAGCTAGTCGGCCCTTCATCGCTGTCCGGCCGTCATGGTGAGCCAGCGCAGGGCGCGCAGCGCCGCGTCGGCGGCGGCGAGATCGTCGATGTAGCGTGCCAGGATCTCGCGCGCGTTGCGCTGTGCTTCGAGCACGTTCGCCAGCGCCACGGCGCCCTCGCCATACGCCCGGAGCGACATGCCCGCGATGCGATTGGCACTCGCCACGAGGTCGGCGGAGCGCCGCGCGCGACTCCGGGCCGCGACCAGCTCGCGCCGTGCGCGCGCGACGGCGGCGTTGGTCTCGCGGCGCGTCAGGTCGAGCTCTGCGCGCGCGCGGTCCCGCTCGGCCACGGCCCGCGTCACCTCGCCGCCGCTGCGATTGAAGAGCGGGAAGGGCAGCGAAAACCCGATGACCGGCAAGAGTTCACTGGGCCGAGTGCTGGCCGGATCTCCTGTGTCGAAGCCGAACTCGACACTGGGCGCGAATCGGCTGGCACGGGTGAACGAGAGTGTCCGCTCGGCCGATCGCAGCCGTGCGGCCGCGGCCGCCACGGGCAGATACTCGCCGGGCACGGCTGCCCCCTCGGTCGGGGGCGGAGCGCTGTCTTCGGGAGCGGCGAGCGAATCGACGAGCGTGATTGTCGGAGTATCGCCGGCGAGTCCCATCTGCAGCTGCAGGTCGAGCAACGTGCCAAGCGCAGTAAGTGAATCGTCGATGGCGGCATTTTGCAGCTGGCCCGCATTCACGGCGGCGAGGCGCACGTCGAGCTCGCTCACATCGCCGACGTCACGCCGCAGCTGCGCGATCTTCAGGAGACTGTCCGCATCGTCCGCGGTGCGGCGCGAGAGTCGCGCGTGCAGGGCGGTCGCCAGCGCACGTGTGTAGGTGGTATCGACGTCGAACACAACGCCGGCCCGATCAAAGACGAATTGGGACCGCGCCGCGTCCCGGGCGGCTTCCGCGGCGCCGATGCGCGGGGCGCGCAGCCAGGGAAGATCCAATGGCAGATCACCCAACAGGTGATAATTGGGCGTGTCCTTGGTGTAGCTGCCCGCGACGGTGGGATTCGGGAACGCACGCGCGGTTCGTGCGGCGCCGAGAGCCGCGATGGTATCGGTCCGACCCAGCGCCACGCGCGCGCCGCGCGTAAGCGCGGCAGCAACGGCATCGGCGCGCGTCACCGGCTGTTGCGCGAGCAGCGCCAGAACCAGCGGCAGCATGGCGGGAAAGTAGCCAGCCTACCTTACAGGATGCTTACAACCCCCGGTGGAAAATCGATCTGGACGCGTGTGCCGCCGGTGTCGGAGGAGACCGAAATCCGCGCGTTATGGAGGTCGGCGATCCATCGCGCGATCGGCAGGCCAAGTCCGGAGCCGTCCGCCCGGCTACGAGCGTTGTCCCCGCGATAGAAGCGCTCGAAGATGCGCGGCAATTCCTCGGCGGGAATCCCGATGCCGCTGTCGGTCACGATCACGGACCGCTTGCCGTCGCGGGCCGTAACGTCGAGCCGGACGCAGCCGCCCTGGGGCGTGTATTTGATCGCGTTGTCGAGCACGATGAGCAACAGGCGCTCGACCAACTCCGCGTCGCCGAGGATTTGCGCCTCTTCGAACGACCCGACGAGCAGCGACACTCCTTTGCGCTCGGCCAGGGCGCGGACTGCGGCGAGCGTCTGCGACGCGAGGTCGTCGAGGTAGAGTGAGCCGCGCACAACGCGGCGCTCTCCGGCATCGGCACGCGCCAAGAGCAGCAGGTCGCCGACAATGCCACCCAGCCTGTCTGCTTCCCGTTCGATGGCTTGGAACGCGGCGGCGTCCCCGGCAGGGTCGCGTGGCTGAGTGAGCGCCAGCTCGGTACGCGTGCGCAGCAGGGTGACGGGCGTGCGCAGCTCGTGCGCGGCGTCCGCCATGAAACGCCGCATCTGCTCGATGGAGCGCTCGACCGGAGCCGTCGATTGACGCGCCAGCACGAACCCCCCCATCGCGACCAACACGAGAGCCGCCAGCGCGGCAGCACCGAAGATGCCGATCAGGGACGCGTACTGCTCGCGGATATTCGGCCGCTCAGCGACGACGATCGCGACGTACGTGGTGCCGGAGCTTCCGGTAAAGCGCTCGCCGTGCAGTCGCAGCTGATGACCGCCGTTCGCCACGTGCTGCACGTTCGCGCGCCCGGTGGCCGCCGCGACGTGGGCCGCGTCAGCGATCCACGCGTCGGCCTGAGCCGGCGTGATGGCCCGCCCGTTCGCGTCGAAGAGGTAGAGCTCCCGGTCCGGGATGTGCAACTCCGCCACCGCGTCGGTGTCCCCACCGGCTGCGCGCTCAGCCTCCAGATCATGAGTCGCGCGGACAATCGCGGCCGTAGCCGCGACAAGTGATGCGTCGAGGCGGCGCGACACTTGAGTCCCGATGGCGAGAAACAGCCCGGTGCCGAGCAACAGAAGAATGACGGCAAACGTCGCGGCGTACCAGAGTGTGAGGCGCACGCGGAGCCGGCTGAGCGTCATGTGGAGAGACCCAAGCGGTAGCCCGCGCCGCGGACGGTGTGGATGAGCTTTGGCTCGAACCCGTCATCGATCTTGCTGCGCAACCGCCGCACCAAGACCTCGAGCACGTTGGCGAACGGGTCGTGATTGTCGTCCCAAATATGCGCGGTGATCGCGCCGCGATCGACGACCTGACCAGGGTGCCGCAGCAACAGCTCCAGCAGCGCAAACTCCTTTACCGTCAGCGCAACCGGGCGGCCGGCGCGTCGCACAACGCGCGATCCCACATCCATCTCGAGATCGGCGACACGCAACGTGGCGGGGGTGAGCGCCAGCGCGCGCCGGCGCGCGAGCGCCTGCAGGCGCGCGACCAACTCGCGAAACGCGAAGGGCTTGGTGAGATAGTCGTCGGCGCCGGCCGTGAGGCCGCGAACCCGATCATCCACGGCATCCAACGCCGTGAGCATCAGGACGGGCGTGTCAATCGCGTTGCGGCGCAGCTGCGCGCACAGGTCGAATCCGGTGCCGCCCGGCAGGCGGACGTCGAGGATGATGACGTCGTAGTCGCCGGCCAGCGCTTGCGCCTGCCCGTCGGCAAAAGTGGCTGCGATCGTGGGGTCGATGCGGTGCTTGCGGAGGCCGTCCCGCAGCAGTCCGGCGAGCTCGGGGTCGTCTTCGACAATCAGCACCCTCACGTAGCCAAGATGCGCGAGCGCGTGACACCGGCGCCAGAGGCCCGTTTCCTACGCGTTACCGCCCGACGATCGCCCGGTAGCTATCGGGGTTCCATTTCGGGCGCTGGGACGCGTTTGCGACCTCGAGACCGAGGTAAAACACGAGCTGCGCCACGCGCGCCTCTTTCTCCGTGTCGATCTTATCCGGCGAGTCGCCCACCTGGTGGTAATCCTCGTGCGTGCCGTTGAAGAAGAAGAGGATGGGGACGCCTTTCCTCGCGAAGTTGAAGTGGTCGGACCGGCGGTAGAAGTCTTGTTCGGGCCAGATGTCATCGATGGGCTGCATATTCAGCTCGGGATGAGAGGCGGCGACGCGGTTCAGGGTCGCACCCAGATCCGAGTGCTCTTTTCCAATCGCCACGATCGTGTCCCGCCAATTGCGGCCGATCATGTCCATATTGAGATCGGCGACGATGCTGGTGATCGGCACGGCGGGGTGAGTGGTGAAGTACTCGCTGCCCCACAGCCCTTTTTCCTCGCCACTCACGTTCAGAAAAATGATCGAGCGCTTTGGACGCGGAGTCATGCCCGCGAAGGCTTCGGCGATCTCCACCACCGCGACCGTTCCTGACCCGTCGTCGTCAGCACCATTGCAGATCGAGTCCGCACCCCGCGCCTGGCACTGCCCGCTGCCCCGGGGCCCCGCGACGCCGATGTGATCCATGTGCGCGCTGAAAACGACGTATTCGTTCTTGAGTATCGGATCACTCCCTTCGAGGATGGCCACGACATTCGGAGCCTGCGTGCGACCCGCCGCTTGAATCCTGGCATGCACGTGCAGCTGCACGCCGGCTAACGACTTCACGGTGAAGGCGCCGCTGGATGGAGGGGCGGCGAGATCGGTGCCGAGTGCCGCTGCCACCGGCTCCAGTGATGTGATCCGGACCGCGAGCACAATCGGTCCGCCGACCGGCCGACTCGGATTGCGCGGCTGCGGCCGGGTCCCTCGCGTCACCAAACTCGTCCACGTGGAATCGGGGGCATTGCTGATGAGGACGACGCCGGCAGGCTTCCAATTCAATACGCGCTCGCGGTCTGCGCCACGCAGCCGCGGGATTGCCAGCAGCACCATCTTGCCCGCCAGTTGTGCGGTGTCGGCGGTGGGCGCGCTGAGTGGTCCGCTCACGAGCACGAGCTCACCCGCGTAATCGCCGCTGGCGAACATGTTGCCGCCGAAGATGAAGTCGGTGCCGTATTTGAGTGTCGCGCCGGGACCGCCATGCACGAACGCCACCGAGCTGTCGGCGAGAATCTGGACTCGGTTCACCGGGTAGCGCTGGAGGAACGTGCTGCGATCGCCACCCGGTTTCAGTCTCAACCGCCGGTACTCGCCAGCAATGTACGCCGCCACCTCATCGAGTTCGCGACTCGGCGTGTCGCGACCTCTCATCGAATCGTCCGCAATGATGTTGATGCGGCGGCGGATGTCTTCCGGGGAAATCGTCTGCGCCGCCCGTTGAATGGCTGCGGGCGATTGCGTGAGCATAACGAGGAGCAGCGCAACCAAGAGCGAACCTCTAGGAAGAGAACGGAAGAAAAGCTAACGCGCCCAACCGTGTGCGACTACGATCGGGCGCGTCAGGTTTCAGTCTGAATGGTTCAGGGCTTACGCCGCCGCACTTCAGGCTCGTTGCGCGGCTTCGCAGACTCGCGCGGTTGCGGCTGGCTGCGCGGTTCGCTGCGGGGCTCAGCGCGAGTCTGGCTCCGCGGCTCGCTGCGGGGCTCGCTCCGTGGCTCGCTGCGCGGCTCGTTGCGCGGCTCAACCCGTCGCGGCTCGTCGCGGGGCTCGATGCGCCGTGGCTCCGCATCGCGGCGTCCCGGATTGCCTCGCGATTGATCTGACCGGGGCTGTATCATGGGCCGATCCGCCGACCTGCTGTCGTCAGGGCGATAACGGCGACCGGGGTTGTCCGGGTGCTCCGGATGATCCGGGTGCTCCGGGTGCTCCGGGTGCTCCGGATGTTCGCGCCGTCCATTACCGCGATCGTCGTTGCCGTTGTTGCCGCGATTGTTGCCGTTATTCCCGTTGTTCCGGTCGTCGCCGGGACGATTGCGTCGGTCGCGCACGTCGGGGGGCGGAATGATGCCCAGGCCACCCAAATCACGGCCCGTCACGCCGCGACGCCCGTTGTCGTTGACCGGGCGCTCGCGTTCGCGCGAGACGAAGCCTTCGCGGCTGGGCCGGTCCGATCCCCAGTCTTTAAAGATGAAGCGGGGCTGCGGGCGATAGGGCCGCACGAACACGACGCGGCCGCCACCGTAATAGCGATATGGATAGTACCAGGGATCGTCGTACACGAACATGCGGAAGCGAACGCACGACGTGTAGTACGGGTCCCAGTACGAATAGCTGACGTACGTGTGGCAGTCATAGCACAGAAAGCGAGGATAGTCGTAGTGTTGGCCGACGTTGTAGGAGACCACATCGTAGTCCCAGTCGGAGTACCCCTCCGGAACGATGCGCTGGGCGAGATCGGTCATCGCCACGTACGGATCGCCGCGCACTCGGCCATCCGCGATAACGCGATAGTCCCAATGATCGCCGCTCTCGATTTGATCGTAGACGAACGCGTCAGCCGACGCGACGGCGAAGAGGTAACCCACGCCGGGATAATCGTCGATCGTAAAGGCGTCGCTCCCGAGCTGACGGCCATCGACCTCGAGATCCCGGCCGCCGCGCGCGAAGTCGTCTTCCCACGGATCGCGTGGGAACAGCACGCGAACCCGACCGTCCGTGTCCACGCGGAAGATCGTGACGTAGGCGTCCTGATCGAGCCGGAAAAAGAGCCGCACCCGCTCACCGCGGGTAACAACGGCCCCCTCGCCACGATTGGTCCACAGTTCGATGCGAGGACGGTCGGAACTCAGAGCCCCCCGGACGGCCGGCGTGGGCACGAAGGCCAAGCTGAGCAAAGCAATAGTTGTGAACATGAAGCCTCCCGCCGCGCCTAGGGCAGAGACTGTGCCACAAGCCGACTACTCCTAAATTATATTGTTATAATGACTTGGCCACCTCGCAGTGCATTACGGCTGTCCCATGGTAAGGACATTTCTTGGCTCAGCGCCTAGATCTTCTCGATCCTGCCGAAGTCGCACGCCTGGGTGGCATCGAAATCGTCGCCGAAGGCGTGGTCGAGGGTTTCCTGGCGGGCGTGCACCGGTCGCCGTTTCGCGGATTTTCTGTCGAGTTCACCGAGCATCGCGCCTACCAGGCCGGCGATGAGCTTCGTTACCTCGACTGGCGAATTCTGGGTCGCTCGGACCGGTTGTTCGTGAAGCAGTTCGAAGAAGAGACCAATCTGCGCGCCATGATCCTGCTCGATGCCAGCCGCTCGATGGCATGGCAGGGCACGCCGGAACGTCTCACCAAACGCGCATACGCTGACCGGCTGGCCGCGGCTTTGGCCCTGATCCTGCTCCGGCAACGTGACGCGACCGGCCTCGTCACCTTCGACGAGCAGGTGCGGCAAGTGATTCCCGCTCGCGTGAAAGCGGGTCAGTGGACGCGAATCGTGCGCGGTCTGCTCGAAACGCCGGACGGGCAAGGCACGGCAGCGCACGCAGCGCTGCAGCGACTGACCGCGCTGCTCGCCCGCCGGGGCATGGTGGTGCTGGTCTCCGATTTGCTCTTCGATCGCGAGCTCGCCCTCGTAGCCCTTCGGTACCTGCGCCACCGCGGGCATCAAGTCATCGTATTTCATCTGATGGATCCCGCCGAGGTGAGGCTCAGCGGTCCGCCCGAGGTCCGTTTCCGCGATCCGGAGTCGTCCGTGAGCGTCGTCGTGCGGCCACGCGAGCTTGCTCGCGCGTATGCCGATACCGTACAGCGAGAAATCGCGGCTTGGCGCAAAGCCTGCCGCCGCCACGGCATCAGCTACCATCACGTACAGACCGACATGCCGTTTGGTCTCGCGCTGCGTCTGTTGACGTGAGCTTCCTTCATCCGTTGGCCTTGTTGGGGCTCGCCGCTGCGGCGATCCCGGCACTCCTGCATTTGCTCCAGCGACGCGTTCCACCCGAGCTCGACTTCCCACCCGTCCGCTATCTCAGCGCAGCCGAGCGGGAGAGCGCTCGACGGTTGAAGCTGCGGCATCTGCTTCTCTTGGTTCTCCGGACCGCACTGATCGTCGTGATTGTGCTGGCGGCGGCGCGACCGCTGATCCCGCTGCGGGGAGGCGGCGCCCACCAGCCGACGGCCGTAGTCATCATTCTCGACAACTCGCCGTCGGCGGGAGCGGTGGTGAGCGGTGGCAGCGTGCTGGATCGGCTGCGCGTCGCGGCGCGTTCCTCAGTCGCGCGGACGACCTCCGCCGATCGGGTGTGGCTGATGTTGTGCGACGGTGTACTGCGCGCTGGTACGCGTGAAGCGCTACTCGCGATCATCGACAGCACCCATGCGGGCTGGCAGCGCCTGGACCTCGTCGACGCCGTCGGAGGTGCCGCGCGCACCGTGGACGCCCAGCCGCTGCCGGGACGCGAGGTGCACGTGCTGAGCGACTTGCAGCGCACGGCCCTGGCATCGGGTCACGCCGATGTTCCGCGTGGGGTGCGCATACTCGCGCTCGAGCCGGGAAGCACGGTCACCAACCGCGGTATCGCATCTGTCACGGTGTCGGAAGGGGCGGCGGTGATCGAGCTCAGCGGCTCGACTGCTGCTGGGGGCGATCTCCCACAACCAGTACCTGTCACCATTCGCATTGGCGGCGGCGCACGGCGCGACCGCGGTGAAATCGCCGCTCGGGGTCTCGCGACGCCTGGTGGTGGTGGTGGTGGCTCGACACGGTCGGCGGTGACCGTTTCATTGCCGGTGCAATCACTGGCGCCGGGGTGGTGGCTGGGCGAAGCGGCCCTGGAACCTGACGAGCTGCGGGCGGACGATCGTCGTCCTTTTGCTTGGCGCGTCGCGCCGGCAGCGGGCGTGACCGCGACGCCGGGGGCCGGCGCGTTCGTTGCTGCGGCGCTGGCGGTGCTGCAGGAAGGACGGCGCGTCATCGAGGGTCGTGACGTCGTGATCAGCGGCGGCGAAGCAGCGCCACCCACCGCGCCACATGCCATCCTGCAGCCGCCCGCCGACCCCGCGCTCGTCGGCCAGGCAAATCGGGCACTCGCGACGCGCGGCGTACCGTGGCACTGGGGCCAAGTGGGCACGCCCGGCAACATCGCGGTGCCGCAACTACCCGCGCTCGATGGCACACCGGTCGCGCGTCGCTACCGGCTCCAGGGTGCGTCCGACGAGGTGCTAGCTACCGTGAACGACGAGCCTTGGTTGGTGCGCTCCGGGAACGTCGTGCTGCTCGGGAGCCGCCTCGACACGGCGTGGACGGCATTGCCGACGGCGCCCGGATTCGTGCCGTTCATCGATGCACTCGTCAATCGGATCGTGGTCGGTGAGGCGGCAGTCAATTCCGCCGAGGGTGCGCCACGCGTGGAGTTCCGGACGCGCGGCACGGACACTGTGGGCGCGACGGTCTTCGGTCCCGACCCGCGCGAATCCGATCTCACACCCGCCACACCGGCGCTTGTGACGGCGGCATTGGGCGGACGAGATCGGGTCGAGGTGTTGAGCGCGAACGCGTTGTCGGCCGAGCGGTTCGCGGGGACGCGGCGCGCGGATGCGAGCGCCATCCTCCTCGTACTCGCCTTGCTGCTTGCTGCGATCGAGCTGGCTGTCGCAACGCGCACGCGCTGATGGCCCTCGACTTCCTGCTCGAGCGGTTTGAGGAGCTGCCCGCCACCCGCTCACTCATCGAGCGGCTGCCATCGGCCGCCAGGCGTGTGGGTGTGGGGGGCCTGCCCGGCTCGAGCCCCGCCGTGCTCGTGTCCACGCTCGCTCGCCGCCTGCCACAACGCTTGTTCGCCATCGTCGCACCCACCCCGGCGGACGGTGAACGCTGGCTCGCCGATCTGCAAACCCTGCTCGGCTCCGAAACGACCGCGCTGTATCCCCAGCGCGAATCGCTCGGCGCCGAAGAGCCGCATTACGAGCTGGCCGGCGAGCGCATCGAAACTATCGATGCGTTGCTGCACGGCGCCGTCCGCGTGCTGATCACGACCGCGCGCGCCACCGCGGAGCGGACTGCCGTTCCAGCGGCGCTCGAACAGCGGCGCCTCGTGATCGAGACCAGTAAAGAGGAAAGGCGTCTAACGGACACCACGCAGCGCCTCGAGGCCATGGGGTACGAGCGGGTGCCCACAGTCACCGAGGTTGCACAGTACAGCGTCCGGGGCGGCATTCTCGACGTATACGGATTCGGCATGGCGACGCCCGCACGCATCGAATGGTGGGGCGACGAGATCGCGTCGGTGCGGAGCTTCGATCTGGACACGCAGCGCTCGGGTGAGGCCGTGGACCGTGTGACCATCCTTCCGGTGAAATCCGAAGAGCTCACCACCCTGGTTGCGGCCGGATCGCGGCGCAGCAACCTGCTCGAGCTGCTTCCCACGGACACGATCGTCGTCAGCGACCAGGAATCCGCCGTCGAGCGAGAGGTTGAACGCGCTTGGGCGGACGCAGCTCACCATCTCGAAGTCGCGCGCCGCATGGGGGAGGAACCGCCTCCACGCGAGGATCTCCTCGTGGATCCGGCGGCGTGGCGAACGAGGGTCGACCGGCTCGCGCGCATCTCGATCAGCGACGCGGAGACAGAACAGCGGTTCCCCCTCGCTCCGCCCGAGCACGTCGACCGGGACATGAAGCGCCTCCGCCACATCGTCGCCGCGCCGCCGGCGACGGTGATTCTGTGCGATAACGAAGGACAGCTCGAGCGCCTCGAAGAGCTGCTCGGCTCAGATCGCGCAATGCTCGCGGTCGGCGCGCTCGATGGCGGATTCATCATGCCGATGCTGCGGGTGCTCACCGATCACGAGATCTTCCGGCGCGCGCGCCGGCTGCGCCGCCCGCGCCGCTACCGCAGCGCGATCGCGACAACCGCATCCCGACCGCTGACGCCGGGCGGATATGTCGTGCACCTGGAGCATGGCATCGGGATCTATCGCGGCCTGCAGACCATCTCCGTCGGCTCGGATGGTGCCACGCTCGAGGTTGCCGTGGTGGAGTACGAGGGGGGCGATCGCCTGAACGTCCCATTGTACCGGATCGACCAGCTCGAACCCTACCGCACGGCCGGCGATGGTGATGCGCCGCCGCCGCGCCTGCATCGCCTCGGCGCGACGACCTGGCAACGACAGCGTGATAAGACGCGGGCCGCCATTCGTGCCATGGCGGCGGAATTGCTGGATCTGTACGCACGCCGCCAGCTCGCGCACGGCTACGCCTTCCCACCCGATACGCCATGGCAGCGCGAGCTCGAGTCCTCCTTCCTTTATGAAGACACGCCCGACCAGCGCCGTGCCTCAGACGAGGTCAAGCGCGACATGGAGCGCGCCCGCCCGATGGACCGCTTGCTGGTGGGCGATGTCGGTTACGGAAAGACCGAAGTCGCCGTGCGGGCCGCCTTCAAGGCCGTGCAGGCGGGCAAGCAAGTCGCCGTGCTGGTGCCGACCACGATTCTCGGCGAGCAGCATGGCCGCACATTCCGCGAACGGCTGGCGGATTATCCGGTGCGCGTCGAGGTGCTATCGCGGTTTCGAAGCACCAAGGAGACCGCGCCAATCGTCCAGCGCCTTGCCGGCGGCGAGTTGGACATCGTGATCGGGACGCATCGGCTGCTGTCACGTGATGTGACGTTCAAGGACCTTGGTCTCCTCATCGTGGATGAGGAGCATCGCTTCGGCGTACGGCACAAAGAGCGTCTCAAAGCGTTAAAGCTGAGCGTCGATGTTCTGACGTTGACGGCCACGCCCATCCCACGAACGCTGCATCTGTCGCTCGCGGGGCTGCGCGATCTCACCCTGCTCGAGACGGCGCCCAAAGACCGGTCGCCGGTGCTCACGTTCGTGGAGCCCTGGGACGACGCGTTGCTAGAGGAAGCGATGGCGCGCGAGCTCGACCGGGGTGGCCAGGTCTACTTCGTGCACAACCGGATCGAGACAATCGAAACAGTCGCCGCACGAGTGCAGGCGCTCGCGCCGCGCGCGCGGCTGGCGGTGGCGCACGGGGAGATGCGCGAAGGCGATCTCGAAGCGGTCATGGGGCGATTCGTGCGCGGTGAAGTGGACATTCTCGTGTCCACGATGATCGTCGAGTCGGGGCTCGACGTGCCGAACTCCAACACGATGATCGTCGATCGCGCCGACCGGCTGGGGCTAGCCCAGCTCTACCAGCTCCGGGGCCGCGTGGGGCGCAGCCACCGGCGTGCGTTTTGTTACCTGCTCGTGCCGGACCTGATCGATGCCCAGGCGGAGGAACGCCTGCAGGTGCTCGAGCATCATACTGATTTGGGATCGGGCTATCGGATCGCGCTGCGGGATCTCGAGCTGCGCGGGGCAGGGAACCTGCTTGGCGGCGAGCAGTCGGGGCACGTCCAGGCGGTCGGCTTCGACATGTACCTGCGGTGGCTGGAAGAAACGGTCCGCGGGCTCAAACAAGGAGAGCAGGGATCGGTCACCAGAGAGCGTTTTGCACCGCCGGACGTCACGATGGACGCGCCGGCGCACCTACCCGACGCATATGTCGGCGATGACGATACCAAGCTCGAGCTGTACCGGCGGCTGGCGCGTGCCGAACAACCAGGTGAGATTCAAGCCGTCCGTGACGAGCTGCGTGACCGTTTTGGGCCATTGCCGGCGGACGCGGAGCGCCTGTTGCTGGTCGCCGAGCTGCGCGCGCTGGGGGCGCAGGCGGGTTTGGAGACGGTCCTGATCAAGGGCGACGAAGCGCGGCTGACGTTCCGACGTGATGCGTCGCCGCGGCTCGCGGGCCTGCAGGTGGCGCTCGAGGCCGTGCAGTTCGAAGCGGACGTGCGGCGCGCGGTGCCGCTCTCCCTCAGGCTCCGCCGGCTCGGCGGAGAGTCGATCGGCCCCGGTCTGGTCCGGGCGCTCACGGCGGTACTCCGGGATCATCACCGTCACTAGAGAGAGAAAACGGATGCGACGTCTGAGTCTGGTGTTGTTGCCCTTCACGCTGGTTGGATGCGCGGCGCTCCGCGACGCGTTCTCGTCTCGCGCCGACGTCGTCGCGCGTGCCAATGACCAGACTCTGACGGTGGACCGGGTCGCCGGCTGGGCCGGCGCGAACCGAGACCTCCCGCTCGATCCGCTGACGCTCGGCCGGGTGTCGCACGCGTGGGTCGATTATACGTTGTTCGCGGAAGCGGTCGCCGGCGGCAAGGATCTGCGCGACTCGGCGACCGCCGCGGCCACGATGTGGCCCATGGTCTCACAGCTGAAATGGCAAAAGCTGCACAACCGGCTCACTGCCCGAGAGAGTTTCACGCCGCAGCAGGTCGACTCGGCCTACGCGGCGGGGCAGGTCCGGGTGTTCCAGCACATTCTGTTTCAGGTGCCCCAGAACGCCGCGGACAGTATCGACAAACGCAAGCATCGGCAGGCCGAGCAATTGCTGCCGCAGGCGCGCGCGGCCGGAGCGCGGTTTGCGCAGCTGGCCGTGCGCTACTCGGAAGATCCCGGCGCCAAAGCTGGCGGTGGGTCGTTGGGGCTCGCGACGCGCGGCCAGTTCGTGCCCGAGTTCGAGGCGGCCGCCTGGCAGCTCGCGCCAAGCGCCGTCAGTCCCGTGGTGAAAACGCAGTTTGGTTATCACATCATTCGCCGTCCGCCCCTGGCCGAGGTGCGTGACTCCTTCCGCGTGGACTTGGAGTCGCGGATCACCCGGGAGCTGGATTCGTTGTACGTCGACAGCCTCGATATCAAGCGTCGCATTAAACCCGTGGATCGGGCGCCCGAATACGTGCGGACCGCCGTGCAGGATCTCGATGTGGCGCGCACGAGCAATCGCGTGCTCGTCACCTATCGCGGCGGCTCGCTCCGGGTGCGTGACCTGATGCGCTGGCTGGCGGCGCTCAACCCCCAGCTCGTGCAGTCGCTCCCGACGGCCGGCGATCAGCAAATCGATCAGTTCCTCAAGGCGATCGCGCAGCGGCAACTCCTGCTGGAGCAGGCGGACTCCGCCCGGGTCACACTGAGTCCGGACGATTGGCGGCAGATCCGCGAGGAGCATGACTCCACGATCGCAACGCTCACGGCGATTCTGAATCTGACGCCCGAGGTGCTGCGGGATTCGGCCGGCCCATCGTCGCAGTCGCGCGTGAATTTCGCCGCCGCCCGCGTCAACGATTATCTGGACCGCGTCCTTCACAAGCGCGCGCGGTATTTCCCAGTGCCGATATTCCTGGCCGAGCGACTCCGTGATCAAGGAAGCTGGAGCGTGGATGAGGCCGGGATTCGGCGCGCGGCGGAGCGGGGTGAGGAGCTCCGCGCCGACTCCGGACAAGCCGGCGGGTCGGGCGGTGCACCTCGCATGACGCCCGCGCCGGGACCGCCGCCGATCGACACCGCTCGACACCAGCAGGGCAGACGGCCGCGATGAAAGCTCTTTGCTTGTTACTCGCCGCGCTTAGTCAGCACCCGGCACCGGACGAGACCCTCGATCGCATCGTCGCAATCGTGGGCACGCGGCCCATCCTGGCATCGCAGATCGATGAAGAAATGGTCCAGCAGCAGGCGCAAGGGATGACGCTGCCGACCGACTCCGCCGGTCGCGCGACGTTGCGGCGCCAGATGCTGGACCGGCTGATCGAGCTGGAAATACTGGTGCAGCAGGCCGAGCGCGATACGTCGATCAAAGTCACTGATCAGGAAGTCCTCGATCAGGTCGAGCAGACGTACCAGAACGTCCGCAAGCAGTTCAGCAACGAGAACGACTTCCGCGACCAGATCCGCCAGGCGCGGTTTGGCTCCGTCGAGGAATGGCGGCGGTGGCTGGGGGACCAGCAGCGGCGGCAACTCCTCGCACAGCGGCTGATCGAAGCGCAGCGGCAGAAGGGCAAGCTGCGGCCCATCCCGCCGACCGAAGCGCAGATGCGGGAATTCTGGGAGCAGAACAAGGATCAGCAGCCGAAGCGACCGGCGACCGTTTCGTTCCGCCAGATCGTCATCAAGCCGGTGCCCGATTCAGTGGCGCGACGCAAGGCGTACCAGCACGCCGAATCGCTGATGGTCGAGCTCCGGCATGGCGCGGACTTCGCGGGGGCGGCGAAGCGATTCTCGAACGACAGCGCGTCCGCGGCGCAGGGCGGTGAGCTGGGCTGGTTCCGGCGCGGCGTGATGGTCAAGGAGTTCGAGGACGTGGCGTTCCGGCTCCGTCCGGGCGAAATCTCGCCGCCGGTGGAGACACCGTTCGGCTTCCACATCATCAACGTCGAGCGCACGCAGCCGGCCGAGATCCTGGCGCGGCATATCCTGATCACCCCGGTCGTCAGCGAGGCGCAGATCGCCATCGCCAAGCGCCTGGCCGATTCGCTGCACGACGTGCTCGCGCGCCGATCCGGCGGCGTGTCATTCGATTCACTGGCAAAGGTGTACGGCGACCCGCAGGAGCCGAAGCTCGCGGAGGATGCCGCGCTCACCGACATACCGCCGGAGTATCAGAAGATCATTTCGGCCGACACGACGCTCGGGCTGAAGGCGGTGATCACAGCAGGAGCCGGTACGCCCCGCGCGAAGTTCGTCGTCCTCGAGGTGACGGCGCGCCATGCGGCCGGTGACCTGTCGTTCGACGACGTGAAGCTGAAGATTCGGCAATCGCTCAGCGATCAGCTCGCGATCCGGCACTTCATCGATCAGCTGCGCCGCCAGATCTACATCGATATCAGACTGTAGCGGTGGCACCCACCCGACCGCGTCTCGCCGTTGCTGTAGGGGATCCCCGCGGGATCGGTCCCGAGGTCGTCCGCAAAGCGCTCCGGCAGCCGCTGGATGCAGAGGTCCGCATCGTCGGCGGCTGGGACGACGGAGCCCCGAATGAATTGGAAGCCGGTCGTGCGGCAGCGGAGGGCATCGAAGCGGCGGCCCGGCTGGCCCTGTCGGGCGAGGTGGATGCGATCGTCACCGGCCCCGTCAACAAGGCTGCGCTACACGCGGCCGGCTACCGGTTCCCCGGCATCACCGAATTCCTGGCGCACATCGCGGGCGATATTCCCGTCGCGATGATGCTGACGACGGGCCGGCTGCGGGTTGTGCTCGTGACCACGCATTTGTCGTTGCGCGACGCGATCGCATCTGTGTCTACGGAGCGGGTCGTGCAGGCCGGGCGTATTGCACGGGATGCGCTGCAGCGGTGGTGGGGCGTGGCGTCGCCGCGGCTGGCGCTCTGTGCCCTCAATCCGCACGCAGGCGAGGGCGGGCTATTCGGCGACGAGGATGCCCGCATTCTGGAGCCGGCCGCGGCGGCGCTCGAAGCGGCGGGGCCGCTGCCCGCCGATACGGTCTTCGTACGGGCGCTGCGGGGTGAGTTCGACGCCGTGCTCGCGCCGTATCACGATGTGGGCATGACGGCCGTGAAAGTATCGGGATTCGGAACGGGCGTGAACGTCACGCTGGGTTTGCCCTTCATCCGCACGTCACCCGATCACGGCACCGCGTTCGACATCGCCGGGAAGGGGATCGCGGACGCCGGGTCGATGCGCGCCTCCCTCGAGCTGGCGGTGCAGCTCGCGACCGCGCGTCAATCGCTGGGGGATTAGCTCGAGGGTTCCGGTACGTGCGTGGTCGCCGGCCAGACCCGCACGCGCCCCACACGCCGGCCGTCCATCTCCAGAATCTCGAACGTCGCACCCTCCAGGTTGACCCGGTCGCCGACCTTCGGCAGGCGGCCCAGCCGTCCGAACAACAGCCCGCCGATCGTCGTATAATCGGTGTCGTCGAGCTGCAGCTTGAGCGCGCGGTTCACGTCGCTGATTTCCGTGCTGCCCGCCAGGATGGGCACGCCGCCCCCCCCCGCTCCGCCACCGCCGCTTGCCGCCGCGCCTGACCCCGCCAGGGGGGGGGGAGCTTGGTCGTATTCGTCGTAAATCGGACCGACGATCTCCTCGAGCAGGTCCTCCATCGTCACCAGTCCCGCCGTGCCGCCGAACTCATCAAGGACAATCGCCAGGTGCACCTTCTGCCGTTTCATGTCGGCGAGTACGTCCTCCACTTCGCGCGTCCCCGGCACGAAGAACGCGGGCCGCGCGATGTCTTGCACCGGGGTTTCGGATCCGGACAGCAGGCCGCGCAGGATGTCTTTCGCATGCACGATGCCGACGACGTCGTCCACCGAGTCGCCAGTCACGGGGTAGCGCGAGCGGCCGGCGGCGGCGACGCGGTCGGCCGCCTCCGCCAGCGATGCCTCGGCGGGGAGCGCGACGATCTGCGTCCGCGGCGTCATGACCTCGCGCGCATTCTTTTCGCTGAACTCAAAGACGCCTTCCAGCAGGCGCGCGTCGCCGGCGCCGAGACCGCCGGTCTTGCGGCTCTGCTCGACCAGCATGCGGATCTCCTCGGGGGAATGCACGCGGTCCAGCTCGGGGTTGGTGGTCTTGATGCCGAGCAGACGGACCACGAAGCGCGCGCTCGCGTTCAACAGAAAATTGAACGGCCGGGTGATCCAGGAAAAAATGATGAGCGGCGAGGCGACCCAGCGACTGGTGCCCTCGGGGTGGGTGATCGCCCACGTCTTGGGAACCAGCTCGCCGAATACGACGTGCAGAAAAGAAATCATTCCGACGGCAATCACCGACGCGATGCCCCCGCGCGTCAGGAAGTTCAGTGCCGCGGGGAGCGTGGCGAACCAGTCGTGGAACAGGTGCGCGACGGTGTCTTCCGCGACGTACCCGAGCAGAATGGAGGTGAGGGTGATGCCGAGCTGCGTCGCCGAGAGCAGACGGTACAGCTCGCCGAGCGCCTTGCGCACGATCCGCGCCTTGCGGTCGCCACGGCGGATCATCGCCTCGATCCGCGTGCGGCGTGAGGCGACCAGGGCAAACTCAGCTGCCACGAAGAACGCATTGGCCGCAACGAGCACGATGACGGCGACCAGGCGCAGCCAGAGGGCGTTCACGATCTAAAAGGTATTATGTTTCTCCCCGAGGAAACACTCGTGCTGCCCGCCGAAGCCCACTGCACCTATCGCGCCCCCCTCAACGTCGAGACTCGACGGCGCCTGACGCTCGCGCTCGCCATCACGGCCGTCGTCATGCTGGTCGAGCTGATCGGCGGCTGGATGGCGGGCTCACTGGCGCTGCTCGCCGACGCCGCGCACATGCTGGCGGACGTCGCCGCGCTCGGCCTGGCGCTGTTTGCGGCCTGGATCGCTCAGCGTCCCGCGACTCCGGAGCGCTCGTTCGGTTTCATGCGGCTCGAAATTCTGGCCGCCCTCGTGAACGGTGCGGTGCTCTTTGCCATCGCGATCGGGATCGGCGTCGAGGCGTGGCATCGCTTTCGGACTCCGCCGCTCGTAAACGGCGGGTTGCTGCTCGGCGTCGCGGCGGTGGGCTTCGTCGCCAATCTCGTTGCGGTCGGTGTCCTGCATCGCGGCCATGAACACTCGCTCAATCAGCGAGGCGCATATCTACACGTGCTCGGCGATCTGCTGGGCTCGGTGGGCGCGCTCATCGCGGGCGTGATCGTGTTGACGCTCGGATGGACGCTGGCCGATCCCATCATCTCCGTATTCATCGGCGCGCTGGTGCTGGGCAGCGCCTGGCGACTGGTCAAGGAAAGCGCCGACGTGCTCCTCGAGGCGACGCCGGCGCACATCGCGCTCGCTGATGTGCATGATCGGATCGCCTCGGTACCGGGGGTCGAGTCCGTGCACGATCTGCATCTTTGGACCGTGACGAGTGGCGTGGTGGCGATGAGCGGCCACCTCGTGGTCAAGAACCCCACCGATAATCAGCCGGTGCTGGAAGCGGTGCAGGACCGGATGCGGGCACTCGGCATAGCGCATGTGACGGTGCAGGTGGAACGAGAGCCGATCTGCGACTGACAGAATCCCTTGTTCCCAACCGTTACTCCTTTTATACTGCGCCCCTCTTTAAGGGGGAACCGTAGGCTTGTGAAGATTCGTAACATCGCCATCATCGCCCACGTCGATCACGGCAAGACGACGCTCGTGGATCAGATGCTCCGCCAAGCGGGTGTGTTCCGCGCCAATCAGCAGGTGGCGGAGCGCATCATGGATTCCAATCCCCTCGAGCGTGAGCGCGGCATTACAATCCTGGCGAAGAACACGTCGGTTCGCTGGGGAGACACGAAGATCAATATCGTGGACACGCCGGGGCACGCCGATTTCGGTGGCGAGGTCGAGCGGATTCTGCGGATGGTCGACGGCTTCCTGCTATTGGTGGACGCCGCCGAGGGGCCTATGCCGCAGACGCGGTTCGTGGCGGGCAAGGCGCTGGCGCTCGGACTCAAGCCGATCGTGCTGGTCAACAAGGTTGACCGGCCTGACGCGGAGCCGCTCCGGGTGCACGACGAGGTGTTGGAGCTGCTGATGGACCTCGACGCGTCGCCCGAGCAGTTCAACTGCCCTTTCCTTTATACATCCAGCCGGGCGGGGACTGCGACGCTCGACCTGAAGAAAGAAGGAAAGGATCTGACGCCGCTGTTCGAGACGATTCTGGGCACGATCCCCGCACCGAAGGCAAATCCGGACGGACCGCTCCAGATGCTCATTTCGACGCTCGACTATTCGTCCTATCTGGGACGGATCGGCATCGGCCGGATCGAGCGCGGGCGTATGCACGTGGGTGACACCGTCGCGTTACTGCCGATCGGGGAGCCGGGTCCTGTGGGTGACGGCAAGTTCGAGCAGGCGCGCGTGGTGAAGCTTTTTGCATTCGAGGGTCTTGAGCGTGTGGAGCTCGTGAAGGCTGCGGCAGGCGAGATCGTCGCCATTGCCGGTCTTGCCGGTGTCGAAATTGGGAAGACCGTGACGGCGCCCGATCATCTTGACCGGCTGGCGGGCATCGCGGTCGAGGAGCCGACCATCTCGGTCGACATGCTGGTCAACAACTCGCCCCTCGCCGGGCGCGAGGGCAAGTTCGTGACCGGCCGGCAGCTGCGCGAGCGGCTGTATCGCGAGCTGGAGCGCAACGTCGCGCTGCGGGTGGAGGACACGGACACACCCTACGCCTTCACGGTATCGGGGCGCGGGGAGCTGCACCTCGGCATCCTGATGGAGACGATGCGGCGCGAGGGATACGAATTCCAGGTCAGCCGGCCGCGGATCATCCCGCGTGAGGGCCCGAACGGCGAGCGCCTGGAGCCCTACGAGGAGCTGATGATCGACTGCCCGGAGGGGTACGTCGGCGTGGTGATGGAGAAGCTCGGACCGCGGCGGGCGACCATGCTGGATATGAAGAATCCCGGGCTGGGGATGGTGCGCATGCGGTTCAAGATCCCGGCCCGCGGGCTGCTGGGCTACCGGTCGGAATTCTTGACGGATACGCGGGGGACGGGGATCATCCACCACCGCTTCTTCGAGTATGATTTGTGGGCCGGTCCGCTCTCGGGGCGGAACCGGGGGGTGATGGTGGCGGACCGGGAGGGGGTGGTGGTGGCGTACGCCCTCTTCAATCTTCAGGAGCGCGGTACGATGTTCGTACAGCCGGGAGATCCGGTCTATGAGGGGATGATCATCGCGGAGCACGTGCGCCCGGGTGATCTGGACGTGAACGCCACGAAGGAAAAGAAGTTGACGAACATGCGCACCACCGCGGCGGACGAGATGATTATCTTGGAGCCGCCACGCCAGATGACCTTGGAGCTGGCGCTCGAGTACATCGAAGACGACGAGCTGATTGAGGTGACGCCGTCGTCTGTGCGGCTGCGGAAGCGCCTCCTGGGCGCGACCGAGCGCCGCAAGTTCGCCCGCAGCGAGAAGCGCGCCCTCGAGGAGTAGTGTAGGGCAAGGGGGG
>DASWCE010000316.1:0-27895 GCA_036390255.1 Gemmatimonadales bacterium
CCACCACGAGCCGGTCGCAAATCCCGAGATCGGCGATGCGGCGCGTGACGACGATGATGAGGGGTTCGCCAGCCAGCGGCACGAGTGGCTTGCGAGGGAGCCGGGTCGAGCCCAGCCGTGCAGGAATCACGCCAAGGACGGGCACGGAGGAAGATACAAAATCCGTGCCGTGGAGTCTAGGCCGGGGCTCGGGCTACTCGCAAGAAGTTCTCAAGAATGCGCTTGCCGTGCTCCGTCCCGATCGACTCGGGATGGAACTGCACCCCATAGGTCGGGTGATCACGATGCTTCATGGCCATGATCTCCGCTGCGTCTCCCGTGCCCTGACGGTCCGCGCTCATGGCGGTCACCACCAAATCCGGCGGCAGCGAAGCCGGTTCGACGACGAGGGAATGGTAGCGCATGGCCGTAAATGGGCTGGGAACGCCATCGAACAGCTCATCGTTGCTGTGGACGATCGGGCAGGTCTTGCCGTGCATCAGGCGGGACGCCCGCACAATCTTGCCCCCGAACGCTTCCCCGATCGCCTGGTGCCCCAGACAAACGCCGAGAATCGGGACTGTCCCCGCGAGCGCGCGAACCAGGGGCACGAGGATGCCGGCCTGCGCGGGCGTTTTGGGACCCGGCGACAGCACCACGGCCGTCGGTTTCAGCGCCTCCACGTCCGCGACGCTCAAGGCGTCGTTCCGATAGACGACCGGGTCCTCACCCAGCTCGCCGAGGTACTGCACCAGGTTGTAGGTGAACGAGTCGTAGTTGTCGAGCACGAAGAGCATGCTGAATTCTAAACCGTGGGACGCCAACCGGCATCCTAAAGGAAATCATCCAGGAGCCATGATGCTGAAGCTCGCGCCGGCACTACTAACTGGGTTCGTTGCGGCGGGTGGATGGGCAGTCGTCACGGTGAAGGACCTACCGGAGTACTTCGTTGCGGGACAGCAATACACGATCGAGTTCCAGGTGCGCCAGCACGGCCGCACACTGCTGAGCGGGCTCCGTCCGCAGTTGGTTGTGAACAGCACCGGCGCCCGTGACCTCATGATTCCTGCGGCTCCCTTATCTGCCGGAGGAACCTACGCCGTCAGATTCACGGCACCAGCCAGCGGTCCGGTCACGCTCACAATCCGCAGTGGCTTCATGAACAACCAGCTGACCCTTTATCCGCAGACTGTCGTAGCCGCGGGGGGCGCGCCACCCACCAGGACTGCCAGCGATCGCGGGCAGATGCTGTTTGTGGCCAAAGGGTGCAACACCTGCCATGTGAACACGGACCTATCGAACCCGCCCGACAACAATGCCATGACGGTCGGGCCCGCCTTGGGCGGGCGGCATTTGGCTCGGGAGTACGTCATTCAAAAGGTGAAGAATCCGAACTCACAGGTCATGCCGGATCTCGGCTTGACGGATGCGGAGGCAACTGCCATCGCCGCGTTCCTCAGCGCCGGCGCGGCCGCAAGTGGAGGTCGCTAGGCGCGTGGGTGGTAACTCTTGTGGACGGTACGCAGGTAGTCCCGATCGATGTGCGTGTAGAGCTGCGTCGTGGCGAGGTCGACGTGACCCAGCATCTCTTGTACCGCCCGCAGGTCGGCTCCGCCCTCCAGAAGGTGAGTCGCGAACGTGTGCCGCAACGTATGCGGCGTGACGCGTTTGGTGAGCCCGGCGCGCCGGGCGTTGGCCTTGATCACGCCCCAGGCCCCGACACGCGATAACGGGGTGCCGCGTGCATTTAAAAACAGGACCCCGCGGCCGTGGCCGCGATCCAGCGTCGGCCGGATTTCGCGGGCATACAGCGAGACTGCGCCTAGCGCGCGCCGCCCGACCGGCACCAGCCGCTCCTTCGCGCCCTTGCCGAAAACGCGCGCGAGCCCGTCCTCGAACACGATATCCTGCAGCTTCAACGCCACGAGCTCGGAGACGCGCACGCCGGTGGCGTAGGCGAACTCGAGCATCGCGCGGTCCCGAATGGCGAGCGGCTCGTCGGTGTTCGGTGCCTGCAGCAACTTCTCGACTTCGGCGACGCTCAGCACCGCGGGCAGCGTCCGCCAGCGTTTCGGCGATTCGAGTCGTTCGCTGGGATCGCGCGCCGCGAGCCCCTCACCCACCAGGAACTTGAAGTAGGTGCGGATCGCCGAGATCTGGCGGCTGATCGTCGTGGTGGCGAGGCCGAGATCCTTGAGGAAGTAAATGAATTCGCGCAGCCGCGCGGCGGAGAGCTGCTCCGGTGACTTGGCGCCGCGGCTCGTGGCGTACGCGGCGAGCCGCGTGATGTCGCGGAGGTAACTCGCCACTGTGTTTCCGCTGTTCCCGGCCTCGAGGGCGAGGTAGTCGCGGAAGCGCTCGAGCTGAAACGCCCGAGCTACTGGGGAGGAGGACGGAGGCGCCGGCGGCGAACGATCCATAGAACGATCACCACAATGAGTACTGCACCGACAACCGCAAGCGCCGTGTTCACCCGCCGCACGACACGGAGCACGTCAGTGAGATTCGTCCCCAGCTTGCTGACGAGGTACGTCAGTGCCCCGTAGTACACTCCCGAGGCGAGGGCAAGCGGAATCAACGCTCGCCAGGCGGGCACGCGAGCCAGCCCTGCGAACGGCATGACGACGCCGCGCCACACCGGCAAGAGCCGCGAGACGAATATCCCGTACGCGCCATGCCGGCGATACTGCTCGGCGATGTGCGCGACCGTATTGGGCGTGAAGATGTGGCGGCCTATGAAGCTGCCAGACACGAGCGCGCCGTGGCGGCGCGCCAGCGCGTACACGGTGGCCCCTGAGCCGACGTTCGCGGTCCAGGTGAGCAGGAAGACGAGCCACGCGTTCATCACACCGCGCCCCGCCAGGAACGCGCCGAGGGATACGGCGACATCGGCCGGAACCGGTGGGAAAATGTTTTCGAGAGCGGCCAGGACGGCGATGAGCGCGTAGAGCGGCCCGGTGGGTAACTGCTCGAGAAACGCGAGGAAGTCGGTCAGGAGACTCTTGGGCCTCCGCTCAGGGTTGCGACCGCGATGGCCGCGAGGCCCTCCCCACGCCCGATCCAGCCCATCCCTTCGTTCGTTTTTGCTTTCACCGACACGTGCGCCGCACCTGTCAGCAACGCCTCAGCGAGCTTCTCCTCCATCGCGTCGAGATGCGGCGCCAGCTTCGGTTGTTCGACAATCACCGTGATGTCGGCATGGACGAATTGGAACCCCGCCTCGACGACTTGCAGAAACGCCTTGTTGAGCAGATCGATCGAGCGCGCGTCTTTCCACTGCGGGTCATCGTTCGGGAACATGCGTCCGATATCCCCGAGGCCCGCGGCGCCGAGGAGGGCGTCGGTGAGGGCATGCGCGACCGCGTCGGCGTCGGAGTGCCCGGTCAGGCCCTTGATGTGGGGAATCTCGACGCCACCCAAAATGAGCTTGCGGCCCGCTGCGAACGGGTGGGAGTCGTAGCCGATGCCGACGCGCATGAGGAGAGCATAATAACAGGCCTTCGCTCCGCGCGCGTGCGCGCGCTGCGCTCAGGATGACATCGGTTGGTCTCGTTTGGATAAAGAGGGGTGGTGGTCAGTTACCCAACCTGGTGCTAGTCTCACCCCATGTCCACGACCACTCTCCGAGCCCTTGGCGCCCTGCTCCTCGTGCCAGCCCTCCTCACGGGCCAGCGTCCGACGCTCTCCGCTGCGGTAAAACAATACGTCGCGGTTGACACGCCGGTGGTGGCCCTCACGCACGTGCGCGTCATCGATGGCACGGGTGCCGCGCCCAGAGAAGACCAGACGCTGATCATCCGTGACGGGAACATCGTCGCGCTCGGCGCAGCCCGGTCGACCAGAGTGCCGGAGGGCGCGCAAGTGATGGACCTCACCGGGAAGTCCGTGATCCCGGGCCTCGTGATGATGCACGAGCACCTCTACTACCCGACCGGCCCGGGCGTCTACGGCGCCGATTACGTGAGCTTCTCGCGGCTGTATCTGGCGGGCGGGGTTACGTCGATGCGCACCGGCGGCAACGTCGGCGGCTACGCGGACCTCAACCTCGCGGCGGCGATCAAGGCCGGGAATCAAGTAGGGCCCTGGATCGACGCAACCGCTCCCTACGTGAACGGCCCGTCCCCGTTCACACAGATGTACGCGTTAAAGGACTCGGCCGACGCTCGGGCGTTCGTGGCATTCTGGGCGGACGCAGGCGCGACGTCGTTCAAAGCGTACATGAACATCACCCGCGCCGAGCTCGCAGCGGCGGTGGCTGAAGCGCACCGGCGGGGACTCCGGATCACGGGCCATCTTTGTTCGGTCACCTACCGGGAAGCTGCCGATCTCGGCATCGACGACCTGGAACACGGCTTCTTCGTCGCCACCGACTTCGTCAAGGACAAGCAGCCGGACGTCTGTCCCGGACAGAATGCGATGACGGCCCTCGGCGCCGTCGATCCGAAATCGCCGGAATTCACGTCACTCGTGCAATACCTGATCGCTCATCACGTCGCGGTCACATCGACGCAGACCGTGTTCGAGACCGTCACACCCGGGCAGCCGGTGCCCCCCGGGCTCGACGTGCTCGATCCCGTTCTCAAGACGCAATTCGATCAGCAATACGCGCGGGTGCAGCAGAACACGACGTCGCCGTTCGGCAAGCTGCTCGCGCTGGATCGCGCAATGGAGGTGGCGTTCTTTCACGCCGGCGGGCTGCTCCTGGCGGGCACGGACCCGACGGGGGCCGGCGGCGTGATCCCCGGCTACTCCGACCAGCGTGAGGCTGAGCTGCTCGTTGAGAGCGGCCTGACGCCACTCGAGGCGATCAAGGTCTGCACCCTGAACGGGGCGACGTACCTCGGCCGGGCGGATCGCATCGGCTCCATTGCGGTGGGCAAGCAGGCCGACCTCGTGGTGATCGACGGCAATCCCGCGGCCACCATTGCCGATATCGCGCACGTCACGCTGGTTTTCAAACAGGGAGTGGGGTATGACCCCGCCAAGTTGATCGACTCGGTCCGAGGGAGGGTCGGACTTTTCTAGGTCACCCCTTGAGAATGCGGATGGCGAGGTGTGCGGCGTTCTTCGCATTGTCGATGCCGACCGTGGCGACTGGGACGCCCGGTGGCTCCTGAACCGTCGCGAGCAGCGCATCCAAGCCGTTCAAGGGCCCGACAGCGAATGGCACGCCAATGACGGGGAGGTCAGTCAACGACGCCGCGAAGCCCGGCAGCGCCGCCGAGAGCCCGGCGCCTGCGATGACGACCTTGAACCCTTTCTTGCGGGCGTTCTTGACCAGGTCGCCAGTTTGCTCGGGCTGGCGATGCGCCGAGGAGGCGTAGAACTCGTAGGAAAAGCCGGCGTTCGTGAGGATCTCGAAGGCCGGCTCGATGCGCGGCTTGTCGGACTCCGAGCCGACAAGGATCAGCACGTCGGCCATCTCAGGCAGCGTCTTCGAGGATGGTATAGTCCTGCTTGCGTTTCTTGGGCGTGTAGCCGGCGTCCGCGATCAGCCGCTGCATCTCGCTCAACGTCGTGCGATTCGTCGTGCCCGCTGCC
This sequence comes from Gemmatimonadales bacterium, assembly GCA_036390255.1. Classification (GTDB taxonomy): domain Bacteria; phylum Gemmatimonadota; class Gemmatimonadetes; order Gemmatimonadales; family GWC2-71-9; genus 20CM-2-65-7. The sequence continues at coordinate 5,521 of DASWCE010000316.1, forward strand.
GAGACGACGTTTTCTTCCATCATGAGCGAGCCGAAGTCGTTCGCGCCGAACCGCAGCGCCACCTGCCCCACCTTCATCCCCATCGTGACCCACGACGCCTGAATGTTGGGGACGTCTTCGAGCACGATGCGCGCGATCGCCTGCGTCTTGAGATACGTCACCGCGTCGGTTTTGGGGAGGTGCGCGAGCTCAGAATTCTCGGGTTGCAGCGGCCAGCAGATGAACGCTGTGAAGCCGCGCGTCCTGCGCTGCACTTCGCGGACGCGAAAAAGGTGCTCGATGCGGTCCGCGTGCGTCTCGCCCAGTCCGTACATCATCGTCACGGAAGTCCTGAGACCGAGACGATGCGCGATCTCCATGACCTCGAGCCAGCGATCCGCGCCGGCCTTCTTGCGCGCGACCTGGTCGCGCACGCTCTGCACCAGGATCTCGCCGCCGCCACCCGGAATGGAGTCGAGCCCCGCCGCCATCAACTCTTTGATCACTTCGGCGATCGTCATGCCGAAGCGCCCGGCGAAGAAGTCGACCTCCGACGGCGAGAAGCCGTGAATGTGGATCGGATGAAGGCGCTTGATATAGCGCAGCAGATCGAGATACCACTCGAAGGGAACGTAGGGGTTGTGCCCGCCCTGCATCAGAATCTGGACGCCCCCGATCGCCTTCAGCTCGTCGATCTTGCGCCCGATTTCTTCAAACGACAGCAGATACCCTTCCGGGTGTTTGGGACGACGATAGAATGCGCAGAACTTGCAGTCGGCGACGCAAACGTTCGTGTAGTTGATGTTGCGGTCGATGATGTAGGTGACGACGTTTTCCGGATGGAGTTTCCACCGGACCTCGTCGGCGAGACGCCCGAGCTCGAGCAGCGAGGCGCGCTCGTACAACTCGAGGTAAGAGCGGAACTCGGCACCCGTGCGATCGACCATCAAGCCACCTGGATGAATTGCGGGACGCCAACCCGCCGCAGAAAGTCTGTCAGCGCGGTCCGATGCCGATCGGTGAACGCGTAGTCGAGACCGCCGAGATACTCGCGGCAGACGGCGCGCGAAACGCCGGTCTTCCGGGACGCTTCGGCCGCTAGCTCGTCGAGGTGCGCGAGCCCCCAGGTGCGCGATGCGAGCAGCGCCTTGTGAGCCTGGCTAAAGCCTACGCCGCGGCGGCTCGCCCACACTGCAAAGACGAACGGAAGGGTGGTCCAGCGCTTCCACTGCTCGCCGAGATCGTAGCGGTGCTGGTAGGTGCCGGCGGCGGCGAGCTTGAGCGCCGCATCGCCTATGACGAGCACGGCGTCATGCGGCAGGCCCGCGAGCAGCTCGAGATCCTGGGCTTCGGCGCGCGCCTCCGCAAACTTCGGCCGAATATGCCAGACCTCCCGACACAATAGCTCCAGCAATGCGACCGACGTCCGCGATGACGCCGAGAGCAGCACCGTCCGACCGTCCAGCTGTCGGACCGTCCGACGACTGAACAGCGCCACGCTGCGCACCGGTCCATCACAGGAGATGGCGAGCTCGGGCAGGAGCACGAGATCCTTCGCGTGGCGCGCGTACTCGATCGCGCTGATGACGCTCACATCCAGCTCCCCCGCTACCAGCAGATCGTTCAGTTCGGCGGGGGTGCCGGTCACGAGCTCACCGCCGTGGGGCAGCGCCACGATGCCGCGGTCGATCGCGCCGTACACGGGCGCGCAGTTGATGTAGCCGATGCGTCCAATTCTCATTCGGCACCATCCACAACCGTTGCCACCGGCTGCTTTGGCCTGGCCGCCGCCTTCGGCCGATGCGCGATCTGGAACAGCGCCCCCTGCGGCGCCGGACCCTGGGGCCGCACCGGCGCGCGAACCTTCGGCTCGTAGCCTTCGAACGTTCTGACCGTCTGATACAGCGAGTCGCGCTCGACGGGCTCCTTCCCCGCCCCGCGGATCAACGTCACGATCTCGTCGTACGACAGCCACATGGGCGTCGGTGCGCCGGCCTCGTGATAGACGCGCTCGAATACCACTGTGCCCTCGAGGTCGTCGCAGCCGAAGGTGAGGGCGACCTGCGAGATGAACGGCGTCACCATCGGCCAGTGCGTCTTCACGTGAGGGATGTTGTCCAGCAGCAGCCGCCCCACGGCGATGTTCTTGAGGTCGTCGAAGCCCGTCGTCGCCGTGCCCGTCCGGCCCAGCATTTCGCCCAGCTCGTTGTGGTCCGGGTGGTAGGCGAGCGGGATGTAGGTCAGAAAGCCGCCGGTCTCATCCTGGAGCGCGCGCAGCGCCAGGAGGTGATCGACGCGGTCTTCCATGGTCTCGACGTGGCCGTACAGCATGGTACAGTTCGACGGCATGCCGAGCCGGTGCGCCTCGCGATGCACGGCGAGCCATTCCTCGCCGCTCAGCTTGCGGTCCGCGATGGTCGCGCGTGCTGCGGGCGAGAAGACTTCCGCGCCGCCGCCGGGCAGCGTGCTCACCCCGGCGTCCTTCATGGCTTGCAAGACTTCGCGCGTCGTCATGCCTTCGATGCGCGCGAGGTGCGCGACCTCCACGGCGGTCAGGGCCTTGATCATGACTTGTGGGTGGCGTGCTTTGAGGCCGCGAAACATGTCGACGTAATATGCGAGCCGCAGCTTGGGATGCAGCCCGCCCACGATGTGAAACTCGCGGGTCGGATTGTCGCGCGCGGCATCGGCTTCCGCGAACACCTCGTCGAGGCTCCGCGTGTACGCCCCGTCTTCTTTCGGCATGCGCGCGAAGGAGCAGAACACGCAGGTGTTGCGCAGGATGCAGACGTTCGTCGGATTGATGTGTTGATTCGCGGCGAAGTAGACGCGCTCACCGTTCTTGCGCACGTTGGCGAGGTTCGCGAGGCGACCGATCGTCAGGAGGTCGTTAGATGCGAAAAGCGCGAGGCCATCCTCGCGCGTCAGCCGCTCGCCGCGTTCCACCTTGTCGGCGATAGGTCGGAGATTCACGCCGCTCTCCGCACCGCCAGCGTCACGTTGTGGCCCCCGAAGCCGAACGAGTTCGAGAGGGCGATGTCGACGCGCCGCTCCACTGCCGTGTTGGGCGCGGACTCGAGATCGCACGCGGGGTCGGCGTTGAACTGATTGATGGTCGGTGGAATGACGCCGTTCTGGATGGCGAGCGCGCAAATCCCGAGCTCCAGGGCACCGGCGGCGCCGAGCAGGTGGCCCGTCATCGATTTGGTCGAGCCGAAGATCAACTTCCGCGCGTGGTCACCGAACACCGCCTTGACGGCTGCGGTCTCGGCGGCATCGCCGTGCGGGGTGGACGTGCCGTGCGCGTTGATGTAGTCGACCTCGTCGGGGCGAATGCCGGCGGATTGCATCGCGAGCCGCATCGCCTCCTGCGCGCCGGAGCCGTCAGGGGCCGGGGCGGTGATGTGGTAGGCGTCGGCCGTGGCACCGTAGCCGACGAGCTCGGCGACGATATTCGCCCCGCGCGCCTTCGCGCGCTCCCACTCCTCGAGGATGACCACGGCCGCGCCGTCGCCCATCACGAAGCCGTCGCGGTCTTTGTCGAAGGGCCGGCTCGCGGTCTTCGGGTCGTCGTTGCGCTCCGACAGGGCCTTCATGTTCGCGAAGCTGGCGAGCGCGAGCGGGGTGATCGCGGCCTCCGACCCGCCGGCGACCATCACGTCGGCCTTGTTCTCACGGATCAAGTCGAACGCATCGCCCAACGCATGCCCGGAGGACGCGCATGCGGAGACGGTACAGTAGTTGGGTCCCTGGAAGCCGTAGCGCATCGACACGATGGCCGACGCGACGTTCGCCATGAACATGGGGACGAAGAACGGCGATACCCGGCTCGGTCCCTTCTCGATGAAGGTCCGCATGTTCTCTTCGAATGTCGCGATGCCGCCCGTACCGGTGCCGATGATGACACCGATGCGTTTGGGATCGAGCGGGCTTTTTTCGAAGCAGGAATCGCGGACGGCCTGCACCGCCGCGCCCATCGCGAACTGGGAGAACAGATCGTAGCGGCGGGCTTCCTTCTTATCGATGTATAGCAGGGGATCATACCCCTTCACTTCGCAGGCGAAATGCACCGGCAACTTTTCGGAATCAAACTTGGTGATCGGACCCGCCCCCGACTGTCCGGCGACGAGGGCGGCCCAGGTGCTGGCGACGTCGTTACCTACCGGCGTCACGAGTCCCAGGCCCGTGATCGCCACACGGCGGGTCACTATTTGCCCTTCCCCATCTTCTCGTGCAGATAGGTCATCGCCGCCCCGACGGTGCGGAGCTTCTCCGCCTCTTCGTCCGGGATGTCGATGTCGAATTCTTTCTCGAACGCCATGACCAGCTCGACCGTATCGAGGCTGTCGGCGCCGAGATCTTCCATGAAGCTCGCATCGTTGGTGAGCTTGTCGCGCTCGACCCCGAGCTCCTCGACGATGATGTCTTTGACCTTCTCCTCGAGCTGCTTCATGTCCATTGCCATGGGTAACCCTCAGCGAAGGTAAGGAAGCTCACATCACCATCCCGCCGTCGACAACCAGAACTTGACCCGTAATGTAGCTGGCTAAGTCGGAGGCGAGAAAGAGGACGGCGGCCGCGATATCGGGACCCTGCCCCAGCCGTCCCAACGGAATGTTATCCAGGAAGTACTGCTTGGCTTCCGGGGAGATGCCTTGTGTCAGCTCCGTCTCGACATAGCCGGGAGCGACGGCATTGACCAACACGTTGCGGGAGGCCAGCTCCTTGGCCACGGATTTGGTGAACCCGATGATCCCTGCCTTGGAGGCGGAGTAATTCGATTGTCCCTTGTTGCCGTTCAGCCCGACGACGCTGGTGATATTGATGACCCGTCCCCAGCGCCGCTTGATCATGCCCCGCGCCGCGTACTTCGTCATCAGAAACGTGCCTTTCAGGTTCGTATCCACGACCGAGTCCCAGTCTGCTTCCGTCAGCAGGAAGAGCAAGTTGTCCTTGGTAAACCCGGCGTTGTTCACCAGCACGTCAATGTGTCCGAAATCCTTATCGACCCTCTTGGCGAACGCTTCCACCTGGGTGCTCACGCCGACGTCGCACGCGTAGCCGCGCGTCCCCTGTCCGAGGCCGCTCGCCGTCTGCTCCGCCGCCGCGCCGTCGCGCGAGCAGAGGGCCACGTTCGCGCCCGCCTCCACGAATGCCCGACAAATGTCGTGGCCAATGCCGCGCGTCCCGCCGGTCACGACCGCGACCTTTCCGGTCAGATCGAGCCGCAACCGATTTGCCGCCTGTCCGGTGGACTCGACTACCGCTTGTCTCGTTGCCATCGTCACGCTGCTTCCATGAACCTGGTCACCTCATCGACCGTTCCCAGGCTGACCACGTTCGCCTCGGGTACAATTCGTTTCAAGAGACCCGCGAGCACGGAGCCTGGGCCGATTTCCACGAAGCGCGCATCTGCACCTCCCATGCGCGCCGCGTGCTGCATGCATTCTACCCAGCGTACCGCCGCGGTGAGTTGGTCGGCAAGGAGTCGCCGCGCGCGAACAGCGTCTTTGACGGCCTCGGCGGTGGCATTCGCGACGACTGGAAATGCCGGATCGCGGAATTCCGCGCGCTCGAGCGCCAGTTGCAGGTGGTTTTTGGCGGGACCCATCAGGGGTGAATGAAACGCGCCGCTCACTTTGAGCGGAATGACCCGCTTGGCGCCGCGCTTCTTGCAGCCCTCGCCGGCGCGCCGGACGGCATCGGGATCGCCGGAGATCACCGTTTGGTCGGGGGCGTTGATGTTCGCGGCGACGGCGACGCTCGCCTGTTGCGACGCTTCCTCGCACGCCGCTTCCACCTCGTTCGTCGGAAGGCCGATCACGGCCGCCATCGTGCCGGGCCGCTCCTCGCCCGCTTTCTGCATAAGCTCACCCCGGCGCCGGACGAGCTTGGCCGCTTGTGGTGAGCTGAGAGCGTTCGCGGTGACGTAGGCGGAATACTCGCCGAGGGAATGGCCGACCGCGGTGACGACGCCGTCGACCTTGTCGCGAATCACGGCGAAGACCGCGGCGCTGTGCGCGAGAATGGCGGGCTGGGCGTTCTGGGTCGCGGTCAGCTCCTCTTCCGGGCCCTCGAACATGATGCGGGACAGCGGGACGCCCCCCCCGAGCGCCGCGTCGATCGCGTCGAACACCGCGCGCGCCGCCGGAAACCGTTCCGCCAGATCTTTTCCCATGCCGACTTTTTGGGCGCCCTGACCGGGGCAGAGCCAGATCGTGCTTACCACCGCACGACCATGCTGCCCCAGGTGAAGCCGGCGCCGAACGCACAGAGCATCACGACCATGCCCGGCTTCAGCCGGCCGGTCTTGACGGCCTCGTCCAGCGCGATCGCGATGGACGCCGCCGACGTGTTGCCGAAGCGATCCACGTTCACGTAGACCTTGTCCATCGGCACGCCGGCGTGCTTCGCGGTTGCTTCGATGATGCGGATGTTGGCCTGGTGAGGAATGAGCAGATCGATGTCGCCGGCGGTGAGACCGGCACGCTCGAGCGCGTGGTCGCACGCGTCTGCCATCGACAACACGGCGGCCTTGAAGACTTCGCGGCCCGCCATCTTGATGTAGTAGCTGTGATCCTTGAGCAGCTCCTCGCTGGGCGGATGCGTCGCGCCGCCGCCGGGCCGGTACAGGAGCTCCGCGAGCGTCCCGTCCGACTTCAAATACGTCGACAAAATGCCGCGGCCGTTCGTGCTGCTGCGCACCATCGTCGCCCCGGCGCCGTCCCCGAACAGCACGGCCGTCGTGCGATCGCTCCAATCCATGATGCTCGTGAGTTTTTCAGCCGCGATCACGAGGACGTGCTTGGCCTGTTCCGCTGCGATGATCCCTTCGGCGGTCGTCAGGGCGTAGATGAAGCCCGAGCACGCGGCGCCGACGTCGAACGCCGCCGCATTCTTGGCTCCGAGCGTTGCTTGGAGATCGCAGGCCTGAGACGGCAACAGGCGATCGGGGGACGCCGTTGCGTACACGATCGCGTCGATATCGAGCGGAGTTAACCCGGTTTCCTCGAGGACCTGCAGGGCCGCTGCTTTTCCCATACAGGCATTCGTTTCGTCTTTGCTCGACACGCGGCGCTCGCGTATGCCGGTGCGCTCCTGGATCCACTGATCCGAGGTGTCGAGAAACTTCGAGAACTCGTCGTTCGTCATCACGCGCGACGGCGCGTAGCTGCCCGTTCCCCACAGCTCGGCGAAGGGGCGCTTCATGCGGGGACCTTTCCTTCGGAGAACTCCGCGGCGATGTCGTCGGAGAGGTGACTACGCACCGCTTGGGCCGCGACGCGGATCGCGTTCTTGATCGCTTTAGCGGGAGAGGCGCCGTGGCAGATGATCACGACGCCCTGTACGCCGAGCAGCGGTGCGCCGCCGTACGTCGCATAATCGAGCACTTCGAGCACGTTGCCCATCTCGGGCCGCTGCAGCACATCCGGTGCTTCGCGCTTGATGAGCGACATGAAGACACGCCCCGCCGATTCATAAAACTTGAGCACCACGTTGCCGACGAAGCCGTCGCACGCCACGACGTCCAGCCGCTGCCCGCGGGCCTCGCCCACCGGGATGTCACGGCCTTCGACGTTGCCGATGTAATTGAGGCCGGGGGTCTGCTTGAGGAGTTGGTGCGCTTCTTTGACGACCGAGTTTCCCTTTTCGTCCTCCTCGCCGATGTTCAGCAACCCGACGGTGGGATTAGAGCGTCCCAGCACATCGCGCGCGTACACTGAACCGAGATGCGCGAAGCCCACGAGCTCGCGCGCGTCGCAGTCCACGGTGGCGCCGCCGTCGAGCACGAGGACCGGCTGGCCCGCGCTGGGAAAGAGTGCCCCGATGGCGGCCCGCTGCACGCCGGGGTGCAGGCGCAACAGCAGCGTGCTCGCTGCCATCACGGCGCCGGTGTTGCCCGCGGAGATGAAGGCGTCGGACTTGCGCTTCTTTTGCAGGTCGAGGCCCACCGCGATGGAAGAGCGCGGCTTGCCGCGGATCGCCGCCAGGGGCTTGTCACCCATGCCGACCACCTCGGGCGCATCCACGACCTCGATGCGCGCGCGATCTGCGACGCCGCTGCCCCCTAGCGCGGCTTCGATGTCCGCCTTGCGCCCGACCAGCTGGATCTGGAACTCGGCAGGCAACTCCTTGAGCGCCTGCGCCGCGCCCTCCACTTCCACCTGAGGGGCGTTGTCACTTCCCATCGCGTCCAACGCGATGCGGATCATCAGTCCTCGACGGTCACTCGCTGTTCGCCATTGTAGTACCCGCATGTGGGGCAAACGCGGTGCGGCTGCTTCATGTCCCCGCAGCGCGGGCACGCCTGCAGCGTGGGGCGCACCGCCTTGTAGTGGGTCCGGCGCGCGCGCTTCTTGCGCTTGGAGGTTCTGCGCTTGGGTACCGCCATTACGATCGTCCTTTGGTTATGAGCGAAGCTTGTCCTTCAGAGCTTTCAACGGCTGCCAGCGGGCCTCGGTCACGGGCGAACAACCACAGGGACCGGCGTTCACGTCCCTCCCGCATTGCGGGCACAGTCCCTTGCAGTCATCCCGGCACACCACATACCGCGGCGCCGCCAGTACCAACTCCTCACGCACAGCGGGAGTGATGTCGATTTCGGTCGCGTCCGGGGCAACCGGGTAGGAGTCGGGATCGTCGAGAGCTTCTGGGTCCTGGGTAAACAGCGCCCCGATTTCGAGTTGCAACGGCGTCGCCACCGGCGTCAGACACCGCCGGCATTCGCCCTCCACAGCCGTTTGCGCCGTCCCCTGCCAGTAGAACCGGCCTTCCCCGATGGACTGCAACCGCCCGGCCACGACAACCGGCTGCTTCAGCGTGATCTCAGTGCCATCGAACGCCGGGTCGTCGTGCTTGAGCTCGCCCCGGGTTTCCATGGCTCTGCCCCGGGCCAACTCCCGCAAATCGACTCGCAACATGGTGAGCGAAGCTAAACCCTTGTGGGACTTGCGTCAACGGCACTTACGCGCGACGCGACGGGAAGAAAAACACCACCTCCCGTGCGGCAGTTTCGGGCGAGTCGGAGGCGTGAATCGCATTGCGCTCCTTGGACTGCGCGTACAGCCGCCGAATCGTACCGGCCTCGGCCTGGGCGGGGTCGGTCGCGCCGATGACCTTGCGGAGATGTGTGACCGCATCGTCGCGTTCGAGTACCAACGCCAGCGCCGGGCCGGACGTCATAAACGAGACGAGCGGCCGGAAGAACGGGCGCTCCCGATGGACCTCGTAGAACGCCTCCGCCCGCTTCTCCGTCAGGCGCACCATCTGCGCTTCGCGAATGTGGAAGCCCTCGGCTTCGAGATGGGCGATGATCTTGCCAGTGTGCCTGGCCGCGACGGCGTCGGGTTTGATGATTGCTAGCGTAAGCATCGTGATAGGTGTCTCGTGTCTGGTGTCAGGCGTTCGCGAGTGACAGCCGCTGCTTCAACAACGGTACGACATCGGCGGGACGCTTCATCACGCTGATGCCGGCTCTCTCGAGCGCCGCCATCTTCTCCGCCGCTGTGCCCGACGAGCCGGAAATGATGGCCCCGGCGTGTCCCATGCGGCGGCCCGGCGGCGCGGTCTGGCCCGCGATGAATCCGACCACGGGCTTCTTCATCTTCTCCTTCACGAACTCCGCGGCCAGCTGCTCGTCCGTGCCACCGATCTCGCCGATCATAACGACCGCGGCGGTCTCCGGATCCGCCTCGAACGCGGATAGGCAGTGAATGAAGTTGGTCCCGATGAGCGGATCACCGCCTATTCCCACGCACGTCGACTGACCGAGTCCCTGCGTCGAGAGTTGATGGATGATTTCGTAGGTCAACGTGCCGCTGCGGGACACGATGCCGATCCTGCCCGGCTTGCAGATGTTGCCGGGGATGATCCCGACTTTGCTCTTGCCGGGTGAGATCAGACCGGGGCAGTTCGGTCCGATGAGTCGCGCACCCCGTTCGTGCACGTACGGCAGCGCGCGCGTCATGTCGAGCACGGGGATGCCCTCGGTGATGCAGACGATCAGCTCGATGCCCGAATCGGCTGCCTCGAAGATCGCGGATGCGGCGACGGCTGCCGGAACGTAGATGACCGCGGTGTTCGCCTGAGTTTCGTGGACCGCCTCGGCGACCGTGTTGAAGACCGGTACGGCGTCCTCGAACCGCTGCCCGCCCTTTCCGGGCGTCACGCCGGCGACGACCTTCGTGCCGTAGGCCATCATCTGCTTGGCGTGGAAGGAGCCGTCGCGCCCGGTAATCCCCTGCACCAGGAGGCGCGTGGATTGATCGATGAAGATGCTCACGCGGCCTTCCCTGTCACCTTCGCCACCGCCTGCTTCACGGCTTCGTCCATGTCCGTGAGCGCGGAGAAGCCCGCTTTGGTCAGGATGTCCACGGCGAGCTGTTCGTTCGTCCCGATGAGGCGTATGACGATTGGTACCTTGAGGGGGAACTCGCGCGTCGCTTGCACGATGCCGTTCGCGACGTCGTCCGCGCGCGTGATGCCGCCGAAAATGTTGAACAGGATCACCTTTACTCTAGGATCTGAGGTGATAATGCTCAGCGCGCTCACAACTTTTTGCGGATTGGAGCTCCCGCCGATATCCAGGAAGTTGGCCGGCTCACCGCCGTAATACTTTACGAGATCCATCGTGGCCATCGCGAGTCCGGCGCCGTTCACGCAGCAGCCGACGTTGCCGTCGAGCTTGATGAATGTGAGTCCCGCTTCACGCGCGGCGACTTCCCCTGGCGCCTCCGCCGACGCATCGCGCAAAGCGGCGATCTCCGGCCGGCGCTCGAGCTCGTTGTCGTCAATCGCGATCTTGGCATCGAGCGCCTGAACGCTCCCATCTGGCGTGCTGACGAGCGGATTGATCTCGGCGAGCGACGCGCCGACGGCGTAAACAGCGCCGTACAGCTTCTGCATGATGTCGGCGGCCGCGCGCGCCTGCTTCACGTCGCGGTAAAGCTTGAAGCCGAGCGTCAGGGCTTGATGTGGGAGCAGGCCATAGCGTGGATCGATGGCGAGGCGGTGAATCTTCTCGGGCGTCTTCGCGGCGACTTCCTCGATGTCGATGCCTCCCGCGGGACTCACCATCAACACCGGCCGCTGCGATGCGCGGTCGACGATGATGCCGACGTAGCTCTCCGATGCGATTTCGGCGGCGGGCGCGAGGAGTACCTTCTGGACGGTGAGGCCCTTGATCGTCATGCCGAGAATCGCCTTGGCGTGGGTCTCGGCCTCGGCAGCGGTCTTGGCGAGCTTCACGCCCCCCGCTTTGCCGCGCCCGCCAGCGTGCACCTGCGCTTTCACGACGACCTTTCCCCCGAGTCGCTCGGCGATCGCGCGCGCCTCCGCCGCAGTCGACGCGACTTCGCCCGGTGGCACCGGGATCCCATGCCGGCGCAGGATGTCCCGCGCCTGGTACTCGTGCAGATTCACGCGTGCTCCTTCGTGATCGTCGTTCCCGCTTCGCCCCGCAGCGCCGCCAGCCCCTCGGGCAGCTCGGCGATGATGGCACGCTCGCCTCCAGTGCGGACGAACTCCGCGGCGGCTTCGACCTTGGGCCGCATGCTGCCCGTGCCCAGCTCTTTGCCGGCCAGCAGGTGGTCGGCTTGAGCGAGTGTTAGGCGCCGAATCGCCTCCTGCGTGGGCGTGCCGAAGGCGCGATACACAGCTTTCACATTCGTCAGGATCAACAGCACCTGCGCTCCTATTTCGCGGCCGAGGATCGCAGCGACGCGGTCCTTGTCGGCGACCGCGTCGATCCCTTCGAGGCCCAGCTTCGGATCCTGGTAGACCGGCGGACCGCCGCCGCCGCCCGCGATCACAATGTGCCCCGCGCGCGCAAGGTCGCGCACCATGTCGCGCTCCACGATACCGGCCGGCTTGGGGCTCGGCGCGAGGCGGCGCCCGTCGCGGACCGGAATGCCGCGGGCGACGAGCCGTGATTGCCGCACGGGATCGAGTGCATGCCCGACCGGCTTGGACGGCGTGCGGAAGTCCGGATCATCGGCACGACAGAGCGTCTGCGTGATCAAGGTGACGACTGAACGCTCCACGCCCGCGCGCGCCAGTGCGTTTTGCAGTGACTGCTGGATCATGTAACCCATCCACCCGGCGGTTCCCGCCACGAGCACACCGAGCGGCAACGGCTCGACCTGATCGGCGGCGATTTCGTTGCGCGCCAGTTCGTCGCCCACCTGCGGCCCGTTGCCGTGCACGAGCACGATGTGCCATCCCGCCGCGGCCAGATCGACAATGGGTACGAGGCTCGCGCGCGTATGACGAAACTGGTTGCTGATCGTCGGCCGTTCACCGGGAGGGGCGACGGCATTTCCTCCGAGGGCGATCACGATCGTGCCAGGTGCCGTCACGGCGGCGCAACCTAGCGGGGCCGGTGAGGCGGAGCAAGCTCACCCATGAGCTGCCGCCACAAAGTCCCGAACAGCTCGAGATTGCCGACGCCCAGCGCGGAGTCGGCCCGCATCGCCAGCCGTCGCGCGCGCTCCCAGCGCGCGCCGAGCGTCGTGTCGGTAACGATCTCCTCACCGCCCAGCAGCGCGGCGCGTGCCGTGAGCCCCTCGCCGCTGCGTCCATCGAGAGTGACGTAGACTCGGACGACGCGAGGCGGCGGGGGCGGCTGCGCCGCGACGGGTTCGAACATCTGCGCCTGCACCGTGATGAGCGAGTTCCTCCCTCCCTCGCCTCCCCCCACTCCCCCCGTGGGCCAGATGCGCAGTTGACTAGGCCGTAGCTGCGATGAGCCAAGGAGCACACCGGGGAGGCGGTCGGGATCCGTAGCCGCGGGTCGCCACAAGTGAAGCTCGGGTCCCCGTGCTGTGAGTGTTCCAGCGAACAGACCGACGAACTGTTTCGGCGTGAGCTCGCCGGACTCGAACGCCACCCCGGTCCAGAGCGATCCCCCCTCTCCTGGCGCGTTGAGCTGGAATGGCTCGCGCGGTCGCATGATCCACGCCGCGTGAATCGAGGAATCAGCGCTCGCGCGCCCGAGCTGCGCGGCCGCGATGTTGAACGCGTCGATTGGATAGGCGAGCTGGGCGCGCAGATCCGCCGGTAGCCGCTCCGCCCGCTCGATCAGCGGCGCAAAGCGGCGCGCCCACGCGGCGGTCAGCGAGTCGTAGCCTGGCGCGAGCCAGACATGCGTTTCGCCGGTCCCGGCACGTACTGCGCCGACGAGGCCGGCGCGGAGAAACCGCACTTCGTCATCGCGCCACGGGAGTGGACGAACCAGCGGAAAGTTTTCATGGGAGACATAGCCCCAACTCACCCACCACAAAGGCCCGCCCCCGCCCCCTCCCCTCCCATCGCGCAGCACGGGCGCCGGCGGACCAAAGCGCGCGAACGGGGCTAGGTGCTCCAGCCGCTCCGTCACGTCGCGCCGCCACACCAGGGAGCGCCCGGTCGATTCGCCACGAATCAAGCCCCACGCCTGAATGGTCCAGGCGATCGCAAAGCGACGCCAACTGCCGACGAGCGGCACGCCAATGGAATCGCTCGAAAGTACCAGGGGAGTCTCCAGACCAGGACCGAACAGCAGCGCGGCGTTCGCCGCCGGCAAGGAAATGACACTGACCTCGCTGTCGGTTTCCAGCGCCAAGCGGACCGGTCCCGGCGCGTTCAGCGGCGCCACGATCCACGCCGGCCGCGCTTCCGCGCCGGAGGTCAGCGGTCGTAACGCAACCGCCGTCGCCGGCCCACCGACCGCGGCTGCCACGTGCGCTGGATCCCACAGCGGGATGGCTCGCACCGCGGCTTCGCCTGAGCGGAAGGCAGGCGGCGGTCCAGGGTCGACATCGGTAAGCCCGAACGCGAGCCGCTCCAGCGCCGCTCGGCGGCGCACCACCGCGACGCTCTCCGGTCCTGCGCCGGTGGACGCACTGACCACGCCGGGGATGACGAAGTAGCCGGCGGTGAGCGAGAGGAAGAGCGCCGCCCAGCTGGCGAGGATCAAGGTGGGCCGTTCCCGCCAGGCCCAGGCGAGCGAGATGACGGCCGTCACGATGGCCACCGCGGCGACGACGGCGGCGCCGGGAATGCGGGCCGACAGCGCCGCCTGATCTACGACGCCATGGAGTCCACCCACGATCTCCGCCGGATCGAGAGCCGCTCCCCAGGCAAGGACCAATGCGAGGCAGGCAAGCAGCACGCCCAGGTGCCGCCGCGCGTAATCGCTAGCGCGGATGCGGCCGTGCCGGATGCGCAATGAGCCGATCACGCCATAGAGGAGCGCCACAATCCCCAGCGCGGCGATGACGAAGAGCAGCGTGCGATTCTGCAGTGTGGCGAGCCAGGGGAGGACGCTCATGTAATAGCCGGCGTCGCGCCCCAGATTCGTCGCGTCGCTGACGCCGAAATGCGGCGGCGCGGCGGCGAGGACGGCCTGACGCCACCAGTCGCCTGTGCCGAGCGACACCAGCGCACCGAGGACCACGCCGAGCGCGATCGTGCCGCTGAGCAGCGTGCCGCGCGGAACGGCTTCGACGATCTCGAGGTCGCCGAGACGGCGGGGCATGTGAACCGAGCCGATGGCCCGGTAGACGAGCAGGAGATTCCCGGTGATCCAGGCGATCGCGACAAGCAGGACGACGGTGGAGAGCAGCCGGGCGAGCGTGCGGGCGGCGATCAGCGCCTCGCCGCCTGCGAAGGTCCGGTCCCATGCACGCTCCGTTGTTTCGACGGCCAGCCAGCGGCCGCCAAAGAGCGCCACTACCAGAAGTCCGGCGCCGATCAGGTACAGCTGGCGCCGGGTCTGCCGGGTCACGCCGTGACGCCGCGCGCCGCCAGCCAGTTCTCGACTTCGGCGCGATAGGCGTCGCGGGCCTGCGGGCTCGTCGCCTCGAACCGCATCACCAGCACCGGCTGTGTATTCGAGGCCCGCAGCAATCCCCACCCCTCCGGGAACGTGATGCGCACGCCATCGAGCGTTGACACGGGATACTTTTCGGCGAACTCCTCGGCCGCCTGCTGGACGATCTCGAACTTCTGTTCGTCGGGGCAGTCGACGCGCATCTCGGGCGTGGCGTAGGTCTTGGGCAGGTCGGCGAGCAGGCGTGAGAGGGGCCCGCCCTCACGTGCCACGTAGGCGAGCAGCCGCGCCGCGGCGAACAGTGCATCGTCGAACCCGTACCAGTCACCGCCGAAGAACATGTGGCCGCTCATTTCCCCGGCGAGCGGCGCGCCGATCTCTTTCATCTTTTGCTTGATGAACGAATGACCGGTCTTCCACATGACCGGTTCCAGGCCGGCGCGCTTCAGCATCTGCGGCAGAATCTCCGAGCACTTCACGTCGAAGATCACCGGCTTGCCCTTCCCCATGCGCCGCACCAGGTCGCGTCCAAACAGCACCAGCAGCTGATCGCCGAGGACGGGCTCACCCGTTTCGTCGACGGCGCCGATGCGATCGCCGTCGCCGTCGAACGCGATACCCAGCTCCGCCTTTTCCTCTTTCACCGCGATCTGGAGGTCGTGGAGGTTCTCGAGCACGGTGGGGTCCGGATGGTGGTGCGGAAACGTGCCGTCGGACTCGGCGAACAACGCGACCACTTCCACGCCGAGTTCCCGCAACGTCTCCACGGCGACGAGACTCGTGACCCCGTTGCCGCAGTCCACGACCACCTTGAAGCGCCGCGCGAGCGGGGTATTCCGCTGGACGATCGCCTGGCGATACGCCGTGAGCAGATCGCGGTGTGTCGAGATGGTGCCACCGGGCTTGGAGGCAAGCTTGCCGCCGTCGATGAGTTGGTGCAGGACTTGAATGTCGTCACCGAACACCGCGTCGTGCGCCAGCACCATCTTGAATCCATTGAACTCAGGCGGGTTGTGCGAGCCGGTGACTTGAATGCCGCCGTCCACCGGCAGCGTCTTGGTGGCGAAA
The DNA here is from genome assembly GCA_036390255.1 of Gemmatimonadales bacterium. GTDB lineage: Bacteria > Gemmatimonadota > Gemmatimonadetes > Gemmatimonadales > GWC2-71-9 > 20CM-2-65-7. The sequence continues at coordinate 21,377 of DASWCE010000316.1, forward strand.
TAGAGCGCGGGGGTGGGAAGCTCGCCGACGTCGAGAGCGCTGCCGCCGGCGGCGGCGATTCCCTCGGCGATGCCTTGCCCGAGCTTCCTTCCGGACGGGCGATTGTCGCGTCCCACCGCGACGCGGGGCGGTTTCCCCAGCCGCTGCGTGGCGAACGTAGTGTAGGCCTGCCCCACGGCGCGCGCGGCAGCGGGCGTGAGCTCTTTCTCCACGAGGCCGCGGATGTCGTACTGCCGGAAAATCGTCGCCGGAAGCTTCATCGTTGGCCGGACCCCCCCCTCCCCCCCGGTGCGACCGGAGCCGCGGTTGCAGTGCCCGCTTCGACGGCGTGCACGCTGTCGCCCGCTGTTTTCGCGAGGTCGAACAAGGGATTGGGCCACACCCCGAGGAGCAACAGACCCACCACGACGGTGGCGACGGCGGCGCGCGCCCACCGATCGAGGCAGACATCCACGTGCGCGGCCTCGGTCGGCTCCGGTTTCATGTACATCGCCATGATGACGGGAAGATAGTACCCCGCCGAGACGACGCTGGTCAGCACCAGGATCGCGGCGAGGGCATTTTGACCGGCACTCGTTGCGGCAATCAGGACGTACCACTTGCCGATGAACCCCGCGGTCCCCGGGAATCCCAGCAGCGACAGCATGCAGATCGCGAGGGCGAACGCGAGCCAGGGACGCCGCGCCGCCAGGCCGGAGAGATCGTCGATCAGCACGTCGCTCTCGCCACCTCGTCCCTTGGCGGAGAGCACCGCGAATGCCCCGAGCGACATCAGCGTGTAGGCGACGATATAGACGAGGAACGCGCTCGTGCCGGCCACGCCGCCCGCGGTCACCGCGACCAGCAGATAGCCCGCGTGGGCCACCGACGAGTAGGCGAGCATGCGCTTGAGCGATCGCTGGCCCAGCGCAAACAGGTTACCGCCGATCATCGTGATCACCGCGAGCCACCAGAGGATATCGTGCCACGCCGGGACTGACGCGAACGCCTGGTACATCACGCGGAACAGCGCGGCAAATGCCGCGGCCTTGACGCCCGTCGCCATGAACGCCGTCACGGGAGTGGGGGCGCCGTCGTAGACGTCCGGGGCCCACATGTGGAACGGCACCGCCGCGATCTTGAATCCGAATCCCACAATCAGCAGCGCCAGCCCCGCCAGCAGCATGGCGCTCGGCTTCACGGTCGTGCTGAGCTGCGCGCCGATCAGCACGAGGTTCGTCGCGCCGGTGGCGCCATAGACGAGCGCGATGCCATACAGCAGGAATCCGGACGCGAACGCCCCCAGCAGGAAATACTTGAGGGCGGCTTCGGCGGAGCGTGCGCGCCGCCGATCGAAGCCGGCTAGCACGTACACGGCGACCGACATCAGCTCGAGGCCAAGGAAGATCACCATCAAGTCGGCGCCGGCCGCCATCACCATCATTCCGATCGTGCCGAAAAGCAGCAGGACGTAGTACTCCGGCGCCAACAGTTGCTCGCGCTCGAGATAAGTGAAAGAGATCAGAACCGTGAGCGCCGCGGCGCCTACGAACACCCAGTCGGCGACCCAGCGGAAGTCGTCCGCCGCAACCATCGACACGACGCCATGGACGCCCGCGCGATTCCACCACAGCCACCAGATGGCGATCGCCGTCGACGCGAGGGCGATCAGCGTCACCGCTCCCGCGATCCGCAGATCTCTGACGCTCTGATGCCGCCACGCGACGAACAGCAACAGCACCAGCGCCCAGCCCGTCAGCACTAACTCCGGCAGTAACGACAGCAGGAGATCGCGCGAAACCGAGGGATCCAGGTTCACGGCTGCCCGCCCCCGGTCACGGCTGGTGCTTGCGCGGTCGCGGGCTTGATCAGCTCGATCAACGCGCGGGCGGATGGCTCCATGCGCTGCAGAATCGGTTTCGGGTAAATCCCGATCCACAGGATGCACACGATCAACGGCACGAGCACCGCGATCTCGCGCGGCGTGAGGTCGGTGAGCTTCTCGTTCTCGCGCTGCGTCAGCGGGTTGTAGATCACGCGCTGCAGCGCCGTCAGCAGGTAGGCCGCCGCGATGATCACGCCGCTCGTCGCGACGGCCGTCGCAATGGGATAGGTCCGGAAGGAGCCGATCAGAACGAGGAATTCACCGACGAAGCCGTTGGTGCCCGGGAGCGCGATGGAAGACAGCGACACGATCGTCAGGATCACGGCAAACAGCGGCACGACACGCGCGATGCCGCCGTACGCCTCGATCAGGCGGCTGTGGCGCCGTTCGTAAATCATGCCGACCAGGAAGAACAGCGCCCCCGTCGAGATCCCGTGATTGATCATCACGAGCAGCGCCCCCTGCACGCTTTGCAACGTGAGCGCCCAGATGCCGAGCATCACGAACCCGAGGTGCGCGACCGACGAGTAGGCGATGAGCTTCTTGAAATCGGGCTGCACCATCGCCACCAGACCGCCGTAAATGATGCCGATCAGCGACAGGATCACGATGACGAGCTGCACCGTGTCGCTCAGCGCCACGCCCGGGAAGAACGGCAGCGCGAATCGCAGGAAGCCGTAGGTCCCCATCTTGAGGAGAATGCCCGCCAGGATCACAGAGCCCGCCGTAGGCGCCTCGACGTGCGCATCGGGGAGCCAGGTGTGCAGCGGGAACAGCGGCACCTTGATCGCGAACGCGAGGAAGAAGGCGCCGAACAGCCACCAGGCCACGGGCCCAAGCTGGGCGACCTGGCTCAGCACGTGCCCGTACGCGAACGAGTACGTACCGGTTGCCCGGCCCGCGTGCAGATACAGCACGAGGATCGCCACCAGCATGAGCAAGGAGCCGAAGAACGTATAGATGAAGAACTTGATCGCCGCGTACAGCCGGTTGTCCCCGCCCCAGACCCCGATGATGAAGTACATCGGAATCAGCATCACTTCCCACATCACATAGAAGAGGAAGAGATCGAGCGAAACGAAGACGCCGATCATGCCGGTCGTCAGCACGAGCAGCAGCGCGTAGAAGCCACCTTCGCGCTTGGTGATGTAGCTCCAGCTCCCGAGAATCGAGAGCGGCATGAGGAACGTGGTGAGCAGGACGAGGAACAGTGAAATCCCGTCCACACCGACCGCGTAGTGAATGCCCCACGCGGCGATCCACGGCTGATCGGCGGTGAACTGCATGCCGCCGGCCGGCACGAATGTCCACCACAGCGGTACGGAAATCGCGAATTCGATCAGGCTCGCGGCGAGCGCGATGTACTTGGCGAGCCGGGCGGGCACGAGCACGACCACGAGGCCGGCGAGGAGCGGCCACGCGAGGAGCGCGGTGAGCACCCAGCGGGCGTACATCAGCTCATCGCCCGCCACAGGACCAGCAGCACGCCGACGACGAAGATCGCAACGTAAGTGCCGACTTGGCCACTCTGGAGCCAGCGGTTGGTCCACCCGAGCGCGCGTGCGCCGCGCGCGGCGCCATTGACCGCGGCGCCGTCGATCACACGCTGGTCCACTTGCTTCCACAGGACTTCTCGCGACACCCACACGAGCGGGCGGACGAACAGCGCGTCGTAGATCTCATCGATGTACCACTTGTTGCGCAACACACGCGCAAAGCCGCGCTCCTCGGGCGCGCTGCGCGCGGGCACGAGGTCTTGCGGCCTGAGCAGCCGCCACGCGCCGACCATGCCGATGATGGCGGTGGCGACCGCGATACCGACCAGCATCCACTCTGTGGCGCTCGAGAGCTGCGCCTCCGGTCGCAACGCAGCGCCCGGGTGGACGACGGGCTCGAGCCAATGATGCAGCCATTCCCCACCGTGGTAGAGCGCAGGCACGTTGAGGATTCCGCCGATGGCCGAGAGAACACCGAGCACCACCAGCGGCCCCGTCATGATCCAAGGCGCCTCGTGGAGGTGCGACTGCTCTTGTTCTCCGGTGCGATTGGGGCCGTAGAAGGTGTACAGGATCAACCGCGTCATGTAGAACGCCGTGAGCAGCGCCGTGGCGAGGCCGAACCCCCAGAACACGAGCCACTCCGGATGGATCCTGCCGCGAGCGAATGCGGCGGTGAGAATCTCGTCTTTGGAGAAGAAGCCGGAGAGGACCGGGATTCCCGCGATCGCCAGGGTCGCGATCCACATCAATACCGTCGTCCACGGCATGTACCGCGAGAGCCCGCCCATGTTACGCATGTCCTGCGCGTCTTCATGCGAGTGGGTCGCGTGGTAGGCGTGATGCATCGCGTAGATCACGCTGCCCGAGCCGAGGAACAGCAGTGCCTTGAAGAAGGCGTGCGTCGCCAGGTGGAAGATGCCGGCGCTGATCGCGCCGGTGCCGACCGCGAGGAACATGTAGCCGAGCTGGGAGATCGTCGAATACGCCAGAACCTTTTTGATGTCCCATTGCTTGAGCGCGATCGTCGCGGCGAACAACGCGGTGAGCGCGCCGACGCCAGCCACCACCGCGCTCGAAACGGGCGCCAGGGCGAACAGCAAGTTGCAGCGCGCCACGAGATAGACGCCGGCCGTCACCATCGTCGCCGCGTGGATCAGCGCGGAGACCGGCGTCGGTCCCGCCATGGCATCGGGGAGCCAGGTGTACAGCGGAATCTGCGCGGATTTGCCGGTACAGCCGAGGAACAGAAGCAGCGTGATCGCCGTGATCGTCGTGCCGCCCGCGGCGAGCGCGGTGGGCGCGTGCGCGAACACGGTATCGAAATCGAGCGAACCGGTGGACCAGAAGATCATGAACATGGCGACCATGAAGCCAAAGTCGCCGATCCGGTTCATGATGAACGCCTTGCGGCCCGCGTTCGCATTCACTGCGTCGTTGAACCAGAACCCGATCAGCAGGTAGCTGCACAGGCCGACGCCTTCCCAGCCGACGAACATCACGGGGAAGCTGGCGCCCAGCACGAGAACGAGCATGAAGAAGACGAACAGGTTCAAGTACGCGAAGTAGCGCGCGTAGCCCGGGTCCTCCTTCATATAGCCGATGCTGAAGAGATGGATCAGAGAGCCGACGCCCGTCACGACGAGCAGCATGACGAGGGACAGCTGGTCCACCTGGAACGCGAAGTCCACCTGCAGCGTGCCCACGGGAATCCATGACCAGTACCGAAAGACGAGCGGCGCCTCGGGAGCAGTGGGCAGGCCGATGAACGCGGTGAACACCGCAATCGCGACTGCGAACGCGGCGAGCAAGACGCCGGCGCCAATCACCGAGACGAGCGTCTTCGCGGACGGCCGCAGCAACGCCAGCGCGCCGTTCAGCACGAAGCCGAGCAGCGCGAGCGCGGGGGCGAGCCAGATCAGGTCGACCGTGGTGCCGGTCATCCGTCCTTGAGGAGATTCATGTTTTGCAAGCTGACCGACTGCTTGTGGCGGTAGACGGCCAGAATGATCGCCAGTCCGACCGCCGCTTCAGCGGCCGCGACCGCCATGACGAAGAAGACGAATACCTGCCCACCTACGCCCAGACTCTGGGCCAGGGCGACGAACGTGAGGTTCACCGCGTTGAGCATGAGCTCCACGCACATGAAGATCACGATCGCGTTGCGGCGCAGCAGCACGCCGGCGACGCCGAGCGTGAACAGGACCGCGGAGATGGCGAGCGCGGGGCTGAGGAGCATCTAGAGCTTCCGCTTCGCGAGGACGACGGCGCCCACGATGGCGGCGAGCAACAACACGCTCGCGATCTCGAAGGGCACGAGGTAGGCGGCAAACAAGGGATTCGCTACCGATCCCACCATGCCCTGCTGTTGCTGCAGCGCCGAGATCGTTCCGGCCGGCAGCTGGATCCCGGGCGGCAAGGTCGCCTGACTGAGCACCCGCAGCTGGAGCAGCAGCGCGCCCGCCAGGACGGTCGCCGCCAGCACGCCGACCGGGCCCTTGATGTCCGTCGGTCCTGGCCGGCCCAGGTTGAGCAGCATGATGACGAACAGGAACAGCACCATGATCGCGCCGGCGTAGACGAGCACCTGCAACACCGCGATGAACTGCGCGTCGAGCAGCACGAACAAGGCGGCCAGCGCGAACAGCGTCACGACCAGCCACAAGGCGCTGCCGATGGGGTTCTTGCGCGTAATGCACAAGAGCGCACTGCCCATCGCAATGACTCCAAAGATCCAGAAGAACGTGAGCGTCATGAAGGCGGGGCTCGGGGCTCGGGCCTAGGGCCTACTCGCCTTTGGGATCGGATGGATCCCAGAGCGTAGACACGGGGTGTGTTTGTGCCGTGAGGCGTTCGAGATCGTAGACGAACCGGTCGCGCGAGTACTCGGAGTTCTCGTAGTGCACGCCGACGTGAATCGCTTCTTCCGGGCACACTTCCTGGCAATAGCCGCAGAAGATGCAGCGGAACTCGTCGATCTCGTAAATCAGCGGATAGCGATGGCCCGCTTCGTCTTCCCCCGGCACCAGCTTGATGCAGTTCGCGGGACAGATCTGCGGGCAAAGGCCGCAGGCGACGCACTTGGCGCGCCCCTGCTCGTCCGTGAGCATGCGATGCGTGCCGCGCCAGCGCGAGGAGAGCGTCCAGTCCTTCGAGGAC
>DASWCE010000317.1:0-5568 GCA_036390255.1 Gemmatimonadales bacterium
GCGCGAAGCCGCCCAGCTTGAGGCGCAGCGCTTCACGCATGACAAACCACCTGAACCCCACGCCCTGAACGCGCCCCTGGATGATCCAGCGACGGAGGCTCATTTTGGACGTCGCCGGCGGAGGATATAGATCCCAACGACCATGAGGGTCAGCGGTATCAAAGCGAGTAGCGCCCACGTCGCATAACGGTGAATGTCTTCGTTCCGCAGCACGCCTTCATGCTGGCCCAGGAAGTAGCCGATCCAGGTGAGAATCGCACACCACACCGTCGCGCCGGCGGCCGTGTACAGGATGAATTTCGGCAGCGGCATGCGATGCAGTCCCGCCGGAATCGAAATCAGGTGGCGGATCACAGGAAACAGGCGGCCGATGAGGGTGCTGATCTCACCATGCTGGGCGAAGAACCGCTCAGAGCGAAGCAGGTTCTTCTCACTAAGCAGCACGTAGCGGCCGTAGCGCTGAATCAAGGGTCGGCCGATCAACTGCGCGCCGTAGTAGTTGGCGAGCGCACCGATGACGCTCCCAACGACCCCGCAAGTGAGGGCGACCAGGAAACTCATTTCGCCTTTGGCTGCCCAATACCCTGCCGGAGGCATCACCAGCTCACTCGGTACCGGCAGGATCGACGACTCCATCGCCATCAGCGCAACGATCCCAGGGTAGCCGAGGTTGAGCAGCGTGTGGAGCAGCCCATCGACGAACCGCTCAAGCATCGAAGCCGTGCTCGCCGACCAGCGGGACGAAGCGGGCCTCGCCAATGGGCGATGTGCGGATACCCTCAGGGGTGCGACGGACGAGCGTGAGCGTCTGGGCGCCTTTTGCGCCCAGGGGAATGATCATGCGGCCGCCGGGCGCGAGCTGCTCGACAAGGGGGGGCGGGATCTCCGGGCCCCCTGCGGCCACCAGGATGGCCTGGTAGGGCGCGTAGGCGCTCCAGCCTAGGGTCCCGTCGCCCACGAGCACGGAGACGTTCGTAACGCCCGCCGCGCGCAATGCGGCCTGTGCGGCTTCGGCCAGCGGGCGCATGCGCTCGATCGTGAACACCTGCTCGGCGAGGGCCGCAAGCAAGGCGGTCTGATATCCCGACCCGGTGCCGATCTCGAGAACGCGTTCCTTGCCGGTGAGGCCGAGGGTCTCGAGGTAGCGGGCTTGTGTAAAGGGCTGCGAGATCGTTTGCCCGATGCCAATCGGGAGGGCGGTGTCTTCATACGCGCGATGGCGCACGGCTTCGGGGACGAAGAGGTGGCGCGGCGTCGCCGCGAAGGCTCGCAGCACCGCGAGATCGCGAATGCCCTGGGCGCGCAATTGCTCGACGAGGCGCGTGCGATAGCCGCCGTAGGTGTCACGGCTCGCGTTCACTCGCCCAAATCCCATTTCCTGACGACCTCGAGCAGCTTGTAGTTCGTCAGGTCCACGTGCAGCGGTGTGACAGAGATATAGCCGTCCTTGACCGCCTGGAAATCCGAATCGGCGCCGCCGGACCACGTCACGCGTCCCCCGCCGATCCAGTGCACCTCGCGGCCCCACGGATCCTTCATCGTCGCGATCTCTTCGTGAAAGACACGGCTGCCGAGGTTCGTGGCTTTCACACCTTTCACCTGATCGCCGGGGATGGGTGGGAGGTTGATGTTGAGCAGGGTTTCGCCCGGAAAGTTCTCGACCTGGACAATGCGTTGGATCAGGTGTTCGAGACCTTTGCGGTGGCTCTCGAGATGCTCCAGATCAAAGCTGCCGTAGGAGATCGCAATGCTCGGAATGCCCGCCGCCAACCCCTCCATGGCAGCCGATACGGTGCCGGAATAGAGCACATCCTCGCCCATATTCGGGCCGTGGTTCACACCCGACATCACCCAGTTCGGCCCTGCGGGCATGAGCGCGCCCAGGGCGAGCAGCACGCAGTCGGTGGGTGTGCCGTCGACCTGAAACGCGCCGTCGGATCGCCGATGTGCGCGCAACGGCCGATGCAGCGTGAGCGAATGCGATGTGCCGCTCTGCTCGCGGTCAGGAGCGACGACGGTGACCTGCCCGACCGTCGAACAGACATCGGCGAGTAGCGCGATCCCCGGCGCGAGAACGCCGTCGTCGTTGGAAACCAGAATGCGCAACCCGTCTTTGTATGGTGTGGTCACATCGCTCCTGCTACGATGCGGCCGGCGTGGCGCGCGAATGCGCGCGCCATACGCCAAGTGTCCGCCCACGATCGGAAGTGACTGCGCGGACCATAGATCGTCGGCACATCGACAGACGCGACCCGGTATCCCGCGCGCAATGCGTCGAGCAGAAAGTTAGCCTCGTATTCGTAGCGGTCGCCTGCCGGCCGGACCCGCTCGGCCACTTCTCGCGTGAACGCGCGAAACCCGGTCTGGGCGTCACTCACCCGCTGTCCCCCAATACGTGACGCCAGGCGCGCAGATAGCCAATTCGTGAATCGGCGCGAGACCGGCATCTGCTGGCCGCGCTGGCGAGCGCCGAGCACGAGATCGGCGCGCGCATCAGTTATAGGTCTGAGTAGACGTGGAGCTTCCTCGGGTAGATGCTGCCCGTCCGCATCGAGCGTGACGATCAGATCCGCACCATCGGCACAGGCCCGCGCAATGCCAGTTCGCAGGGCGACGCCTTTCCCCCGATTGCGCGGATGCGTCAGGACGGACGCCCCCTTCCCCCTTCCCTCTTCCCCCGTCCCGTCGCTCGATCCGTCGTCGACCACGATCACCTGAGCTTCGGGGAGCGCCGCGAGCGTTCGCGCCACGACGTCGCCGATCGTGGCGGCGGCTTGGAACGCGGGGATGACCACAGCCACCCGCAACTCAGCTCCCTTCGAGAATGCCGAGGACAGACTTGAGCTCGGCGCGGAGCTCCTTGACGGTTTCGGTGGCGAGGGCGCGCCGCGTCTCCGGCTTGAGCTCGCCGGAGCGGCGATACTGCTCGATCTTCTGCCGGGCGCCTTCGATCGTGTATTTCTCGGTGTACAGCAGATGCTTGACGAGCATAATCAGCTCGATCTCGCGCCGCTGATACACGCGATTGCCCGAGCGGTTCTTGGCAGGATTGAGAAAGCGGAATTGGCTCTCCCAGTAGCGTAGCACGTGTGGCTTCAGGTCGGTGAGCTGGCAGACTTCACCGATCGAGAAGAACTCCTGCACGGGCTGCGACGGGGGGGGCGTGCCGCTGCTCATCGGGTTTCCGCCTTCAGCTCGCGCTCCATGAGGTCGCTGATCGCCTGACGGGGCGGTTTGTTTTTGAACAATACGTTGGCCACTTCGCGCGCGATCGGCAGCTCGACGCCGTGGCGCTCGCCCAGCGCGACCGCCGTACGGGTCGTGTTGACGCCCTCGACGACCGCGGGCTTGCCTGCCAGCGCCTGCTCGAGGGTCTTCCCCTGCCCCAGCGCGACGCCGAGGGTGCGGTTGCGTGACAAGGCGCCGGTTGCGGTGAGGATGAGGTCGCCCATTCCGGCGAGACCCGCGAACGTCACGGGCTGCGCTCCGAGCTTGACGCCGAGGCGTGTCATTTCCGCGAGCCCGCGAGTGATCAGCGCCGCTCGCGTATTGAAGCCCAGCCCCAGCCCCTCGAGGATCCCGGCAGCGAGCGCAATCACGTTTTTCAACGCCCCGGCCAGCTCGACACCGACGACATCGGTATGCGAGTAGACGCGAAAGTAGCTGGTCGAGAAGACGTGTTGGGCGCGCTGCGCGACGCTGTGGTCGGTCGCCGCGGCGACGACCGCCGTCGGCTGTTGCTGGAAGACCTCCCACGCGAACGATGGGCCCGAGAGCACCGCGACTGGCACGCCGTGCGGCAACACCTCGGCGAGCACGCACGACGGCCGCTCGAGCCGGTCAGGATCGAGTCCCTTGGAGGCGCTCACGACGAGCGGCTGAGACCGATCGAGCGCCTTGGCCGCCTCCGCCATCACTGGCCGGACCGCGTGCGATGGCGCGACCGACACGACGGTTTCGGCGCCACGCATCGCCGCTGCAAGGTCTCCGTCGGCGCGCAATGCCGGCGCCAGCGACGCGCCCGGCAGAAACATGTCGTTCACGTGGTGTTGGTTGACGCTGTCCACGACCTCGGCTTCGCGGGCCCAGAGCGTTACCCGCTCTCCCTTGCGAGCGAGCAGGTCGGCGAGGGCCGTACCCCACGCGCCGCCACCGATGACCGCGACTCTCACGCTGGTTTCCCCCGCGTGCGAAAACGGTTTTCTGTACCCGCGAGGAGCCGCGCGATGTTGCGGCGATGGGCGAAGATGATCAGCGCCACGAGCGCGACGCTCGCCCAAAAGACATACGGTGAACCCGGCTGCAGCAGGGCGACCGACAGCGGGACGCTCAGGACTGCGATAATCGAGCTGAGCGAGACGTATCCGGTCAGCCATAGGCACAGCACCCAGACGGGAATCGCGAGCAGTACGGCGACAGGCGCGAGCGCCAGGAACATCCCCGCAGCGGTCGCGACGCCCTTGCCCCCTTTGAAGCTGACATACGGCGAGAACATGTGGCCCAGCACCGCCGCGCCGCCCAGCGCGACCGGCAGCCACGGATGCTCTGCGGCCCCCGCCCATCCCGCAAAGAAGAGCACCGGGATGGCGCCCTTGGCGATGTCGAACAGGGCAACGGGGATCGCGTACTTCCAGCCGAGAATCCGGTAGACGTTGGTCGCGCCCAGATTCTTGGAGCCGTGCTCGCGCAGGTCGATGCCCCGCCCCACCTTGCCGGCGATGTAACTCGTCGGCGTCGCGCCGAGCAGGTACGAAGCCAGAATCGCCAGGACGGCGTTCAGCGACGGCCTCGTTTGCGGCGGAACTTGATCGTGAGCGGCGCCCCCGTGAACTCCCAGGCTTCGCGGAACCCGTTGTGCAGATACCGCGTGTACGACTCGGGGATCGCCTCCGGACGATTCGCGACGACGGCAAAGCGCGGTGGGGCGGTACCCACCTGCGTCGCGTAAAACAGCCGCACCGATTCTCCCACCGGCTGCGGGGGCTGTTGGCGCGCGAGCAGCTCCTCCAGCACGCGATTCACCTCGGCGGTGGGCACGCGTTTTTCCCGCTCATCCGCCACGGTCACGATGGCATCGAGCAGTTTGGTGACGCGCTGCCCCGTTTTGGCCGAGACGTAGTAGAACGGAATGAACTCGAGGAACGGCGCGCGCGCCTTGATGTCCCGCTCGCCGTCTCGCGCCGTGTTGGTCACTTTCTCTTCGATCAGGTCCCATTTGTTCACAGCGACGATAACGGCCGCCCCGCGCTCCCACGCCTCGTTGGCAATCTTCAGGTCCTGGACGTGCATACCGTCCTTGGCGTCCACGACGAGCAGGCAGACGTCGGCGCGTTCCATCGCGCGCGTCGTACGGAGTGTCGAATAGAACTCGAGATCTTCTTCGACCTTGCTGCGCTTGCGCAGCCCGGCGGTGTCGATGAAGACGAGCTTGCGGCCCTGGTACTCAAATGGCGTGTCGATGGCATCGCGCGTCGTCCCGGGCTCGTCGTTGACGACCAGCCGGTCCTGACCGAGGAGCTTGTTGACCAGACTCGACTTGCCGACGTTCGGCCGGCCGACGACGGCCAC
>DASWCE010000318.1:0-1549 GCA_036390255.1 Gemmatimonadales bacterium
ATCGGTGACCGTCGATCTGCGGCTGCTCGAGGGGCAGGAAGTGGCCCGCCGGATCCTGCGGGACGCCGATGTCGTGATCGAGAACTTTCGCCCCGGAACCCTGGAGAAATGGGGCCTCGGCTACGACCGGCTCGCGGCGGAAAATCCCGGCCTCGTCATGCTCCGCCTCTCCGGTTTCGGCCAGACCGGGCCGTACCGCGACCAGGCCGGATTCGGGGCGATCGGCGAATCCATGGGGGGACTGCGTTACGTCACGGGCTTCCCGGACCGGCCGCCGGTGCGCCCCAACCTGTCGATCGGCGACGCGCTCGCGTCGCTGCACGGAGTCATCGGCGTGCTGGTGGCCCTGCATCACCGCAACGCGAACGGCGGCAAAGGACAAGTGATCGACGTGGCCTTATACGAGGCGGTATTCAACATGATGGAAGGGGCGCTGCCGGAGTACGATCTGTTCAAGGAGGTGCGCGAGCGCACCGGGAGCAACCTCACCGGCATCGTTCCCTCGAGCACCTACCTCACGCGCGACGGCCAGCACGTCGTGATCGGGGCCAACGCCGACAGCATCTTCAAGCGGCTGATGAAGGTCATCGGACGGGCAGATCTCGCGGACGATCCTTCGCTCTCCGACAACGCCGGGCGCGCGACGCGAGGCGATGAACTCGACCGCGTGATCGGCGAGTGGACGGCGAAATGCGATGCCGACGAAGTCGTGAAGATCCTGAACGAAGCCCAGGTGCCGAGTGGCAAGATCTACAGCATGGCCGATATCGCCCGCGACGCGCAGTATCTGGCGCGCGGCATGATCCGGGAGGTGCGGCTGAAGGACGGCACGCCGCTCAAGGTCCCCGGAATCGTCCCCAAGCTCTCGGCGACCCCCGGGGAGATCGAATGGATCGGCCCGGAGCTGGGCGAGCACACTGCGGCGGTGCTCGCCGCCCACGGCTACAGCGGGACGCAGATCGCCGGCCTGAAAGCGCGCGGCGCGATCTAGTCATGGATAGGCCTCGGACGATCAAAGGACGCGGCGCCGCCGACAGTCCGCAGGGGCGGTTCGAAAAACTTGCCCGTAGCCGCGAGGCGGTAGAGGAGGTTCAATCCCGGCCCGAAACGGTCGTCACACTGCATTCGGCCCGCTCGATCATCGCGCGCAACGATTCGCCCGACCTTCCCTTCACGCAGTCGATCAACCCTTATCAAGGATGCGAGCACGGCTGCATCTACTGTTACGCAAGGCCGAGCCACGCCTACCTGGGACTCTCTCCCGGACTGGACTTCGAGACGCGGATCTTTGCAAAGGAAAACGCGGCCGAGCTGCTGCGCAAGGAATTGTCCCGTGCCGACTACCGCTGCGATCTCATTGCGCTCGGAGCCAATACCGATCCGTATCAGCCGGTCGAACGAAAACACGGGATCACGCGCGGCATCCTCGAAGTGCTTTGGGAGTTCCGCAATCCGGTCGGCATCGTCACCAAAGGCTCGCTGATCGAACGAGACCTCGATGTGCTCGAACCCATGGCGCGCGAAGGACTGGTGCAGGTGTTCGTCTCCA
>DASWCE010000319.1:0-16405 GCA_036390255.1 Gemmatimonadales bacterium
GTTCGCGTTCATCGGCTGGAAGCGCGCCGGGTCGGTCTCGCGCAGATAGCGATACAGCGCGCCCAGCATCGTCGTGGGCGGCGGGACGAGCGGCTCCTCACCGGCGAGGAGCCGGGCCAGGTTGATGCCGGCCAGCATGCCAGTCGCGGCGGATTCGGTGTAGCCCTCGACGCCGGTGAGCTGTCCCGCGAAGAGTAGCTGCGGGTCGTCCTTTCCCGAGAGATGCGGGGTCAAGGCGGCGGGCGCGTTCAGGTAGCTGTTGCGGTGAATGCTACCGAAGCGCAGGAACTCGGCGGCTTCCAGGCCAGGAATCGTGCGGAAGATTTTCTGCTGGGCGCCAGTCTTCAGGCGCGTCTGGAAGCCCACGAGATTCCACATCTGCGCCGCGCGATCTTCCTGACGCAGCTGCACGACCGCGTAGGGCTCGCGCCCCGTCTTCGGATCGACGAGGCCGACCGGCTTCATCGGCCCAAAGCGCAATGTCTCGAGCCCGCGCTGCGCCATTTCCTCGACCGGCAGGCAGCCCTCGAAATAGGAGACCTTGTCAAACTCATGTGCCACCCCCGGCGCGTACTGATCGCCCGCGATGAGCGCCGCCACGAACGCTTCGTACTGGCCTTGAGTGAACGGCGCGTTCCAGTAGTCGTCGCCGCCCCCTTTGCCGTAGCGCGACGCCTTGAACAGCCGGCCGTAGTCGAGCGAGTCGGCCGAGACGATCGGCGCGATCGCGTCGTAGAACGCCAGCGACGGGGCGCCGAGTCGACGCGCAATCGCAGCGGCGAGCGCGTCGGATGTCAGCGGACCCGTCGCGATGATTCCGGGTGACGGCAGCTCGGTGACCTCGCCACGCACCAGCGTGATGTTTGGATGGCCGAGGACGCGCTCCTGCACCCGCGTCGCAAACACGACGCGATCGACGGCGAGCGCGCTGCCGCCGGGAATGCGCGCCTCGTCTGCCGCCTGCAGCACGATGCTCCCAAGTTGGCGCATCTCGGTCTTGAGCAGGCCGTGCGCGTGCGTCGGTTCTACCGATTTGAAGGTGTTGCTACAGACCAGCTCGGCGAGGCGATCGGTTTGATGCGCGGGCGTCATGCGGACCGGGCGCATCTCGTGGAGGTTCACGCGGACCCCGCGCTCGGCCAACGCCCAGGCGGCTTCACAACCCGCGAGCCCGCCGCCGATGACGGGCACGGGCGCACCCTGCTGCGCCCCTACGAGACTACCTCTTCCGCCTCTGGGGCTGATTCCTCCACCCGAATCTCGTGGCCGCACTTGAGACACTTGCGTGTCGTCTCTCCCGTCGTCTTGGACTTGATCTCCTCCATCCCAACGAAGCCACAGCTGGGACAGGGGACGGCGACCGGCTTGTTCCAGGTCGAATAATCGCAATCCGGGTAGCGCAAGCAACCGTAGAATGTCCGGCCGCGCTTGGTGCGGCGCTCCGCCAGGTCGCCAACGCCGCACTTGGGACACGTGATGCCCAGCGGGACCGGCTGCGTGTACTTGCACTTGGGATAGCGGGTGCACGCCAGGAATTCGCCGAACCGGCCGGTCTTGATGACCATCGGCGCGCCGCACTCTTTGCAAATCTCGTCTGAGGGACGATCCGGGACTTTGTCCTTCCTGATAGACCGGGAGTAGTCGCACTCCTTCGACGCGTAGCGTGAGCAGGCGATGTAGGGCCCGAAACGCCCGCTCTTCACCTCGAGCGGCGCGCCACATTTGGGGCATTTCTCGGCTGCCACTCCCGACAAATCGTGCACTTCGTGGATGATCTTGTTGATGTCCACCGCTTCCAGCGCGCGATTGAACGGCCCCCAGAAGTCGCCCAGCACCGCCTTCCAGTCGAGGTCCCCCTCTTCGACCTTGTCCAGCTCGGTTTCCATTTGGGCCGTGAACCCGACTTCAAAGACCTCGGGGAACGAGCGCTTCAGGACCTTCCAGACGGTCTCGCCTTGCGGCGTGGGCTGGAAGCGGCGGTCTTTGGCGGTCGCATACCAGCGGGTGCGCAGGGTCGAGATGATGGCTGCATAGGTGGACGGCCGGCCGATGCCCAGCCGCTCCAACTCCTTCACCAGGCTCGCCTCGCTATAGCGCGGCGGCGGCTCGGTAAAGTGCTGGCTGGGCACGACCTGTTTGAGCGTCGCGCGGTCGCCCGCTTTGAGCGCCGGGATGGGCTGCAGGCTGTCGAGCGTCTTGGCGTCTTCCGCCTCATGGGCCTCGCTGTAGAGCGCGTGGTAGCCGTTGAACAACACGCGGGAGCCGGTGGCCCGGAACAGGAACTTCCCGCCCGCCAGGTCGAAGTCGACCTTCGTCGCCTCGTAGACCGCCGGCGTCATCTGGGACGCGAGGAACCGGCGCCAGATGAGCTGATAGAGCTTAAAGAGATCGCGTTCGAGGTACTTCTTCAGGTCTTCGGGGCGGAGTCCGACTTCAGTCGGGCGAATCGCTTCGTGCGCATCCTGCACCTTCGAGCCGCGGCCACCCTTGTGGATGTTGGGCTCCTCGGGCAGGTAGCGCTTGTCGAACTGCGCATTGATGTACTCGCGCGCCTGCTTGATGGCGGCATCCGAGACGCGCACCGAATCGGTGCGCATGTAGGTGATCAGACCAACGGAGCCCTGCTCGCCCAGCTCCACGCCCTCGTACAGCTTCTGGGCCGCGCGCATCGTGCGCCCGGCGGAAAAGCCCAGCTGTTTGGCGGCTTCCTGCTGCATTGTGCTCGTCGTAAACGGCGCCGGCGCCTTGCGGCGGCGCTCGCCGGTCGAGACCGCTGTGACCACGAACGGCAGCTTCTCGACCTCCGCGACGATCGCGCGGGCATCCTGCTCGGTTTTGATCTCAGGCTTGTGCCCGTTGAGCTTCTGGAGACGGGCCTGGAACGCCTGGCCGTCCTTCTCGAGGTCGGCGGCCACGGTCCAGTACTCCTGCGGCACGAACTTCCGGATTTCCTCCTCCCGCTCGATGATCAGCCGGAGGGCGACGGTCTGCACGCGGCCGGCGGACAGGCCGGTCTTGATGCTCTTCCAGAGCACCGGCGACGCCTTGTAGCCGACCAGGCGATCCAGCACACGGCGGGCCTGCTGGGCGTCGACCTTGCGCTGGTCGATATCGAGCGGGTTAGCGAGCGCCTCCGCGACCGCGTCCTTCGTGATTTCATGGAACAGGACGCGCCGGATCTTGCCGTTTCGTCCCCCCCCGCCGTCGCCGTTGAGCTGCGACGCCACGTGCCAGGCGATCGCCTCCCCTTCACGGTCAGGATCGGTGGCGAGCAGGACCCGGTCCGCCGCCTTGGCCGCCTTCTTGATCTCGGCCAGGGTTTTCGCCTTTTCCTTTATAGTGACGTATTTCGGCGTGAAGCCGTTCTCGACGTCAACGCCCAGCTCGCGCTTGGGCAGATCGCGCAGATGCCCCACGGTTGCCTTGACCGTATAGCCGCGACCCAGGTACTTGCCGATCGTCTTGGCCTTCGTCGGGGATTCGACAATGACGAGTGCGCCGCCCTTTGCAGGAGCGGCGTCGGTTTCTTCAGTATCCGCCGTCGGGAGAGCTTCGACCGCGACTTTTTTCTTGCGCGGCGCTCTCGGCTTTTTGGGTTTCACTTCTTCTTCGTTATCAGGCACCTGTCAACCTCAGTTCAACGTCAGGGGTTGCATCTTTACCAACCCGCACTCATTTGCGCAAGCTTTACGACCTCGGCAGCTACGTTTTCCGCACTCTTGGCTTCAGTGAGCACCGTCGCATCCGCTTTGGCGTACAACGGATCGCGCGTCGTGAAAAGCTCGCGCATACGGGCCAGCGGATCATCCCCCATCAAAACGGGCCGGGTTCCCGACGGCTCGGCGCGGCCGGCTGCCACTTCGGCGCGCGCCTTCAGATAAACGATGTACCCGCGAGGTTTGGCGGCATCGAGCGCGCCGGGCTGCGCGGACCAGCCGCCGCCCGGCGCGATCACCGCCGGTTCATTCGCCAGCGCGGCGTCGACTTCCTTGCGTTCCATCTCCCGAAACGCCGGCTCGCCCTTCTCGGCGAAGATCATGGAAATCGGTTTGCCCTCTTTGCGAATCAGGATGGTGTCGATGTCCACGAATCCCGCGTGCAACCCGTCCGCGACCAGGCGACCGACGGTGGTCTTCCCCGCGCCAGGCAATCCGATCAGGACAATGTGCCGTTTCACGACGCCGCTCCGCGGGGCGTCCGCGCGCGCACTTGCGCCAGGTAGCCGTCCACGTTGCGCTTCAGCTCGCTCAACGCATCGGCCCCGAATTTCTCGAGCAGCGCCTCGGTCAACACGATCGCCATCATGGCTTCCGCAATGACCCCCATCGCCGGCACCGCCGTCACATCCGAGCGCTCCGATTGCGCCTGCGCGGGACCGCCCGTCTTGAGATCGACCGTGCGGAGCGGCGACATCAGCGTGGAGATCGGCTTCATCGCGACGCGGACGACGAGCGGCTCCCCGGTCGTCATGCCGCCTTCCGTGCCCCCGGCGCGATTCGTCGCCCGTGTCAAGCCGGGCAGGATTTCGTCGTGCACTTCCGAGCCTTTGCGCCGTGCCGCCTCGAAACCGAGGCCCAGCTCGACGCCCTTCACCGCGGGGATCGACATGAGCGCCTGCGCTAGCCGGCCATCGAGCTTTCGGTCCCAGGAGACGTGAGAGCCCAGTCCCACCGGCACGCCCAAGGCGATGACCTCCACGATGCCGCCGAGGGTGTCACCCGCGGCCTTCGCGGCGTCGATGCGGCGGATCATCTCCTCCTCGGCATCCTTGTCGAGGCAGCGCACGGGGCTCTGGTCAGCGGCCTCGTTGAGGGGACGGGGGACGGGGGACGGGGGACGGGCGGTGACGCCGCCGAGTTCGGCGACATAGGAGCCGATCTCGATGCTGAATTCGCGCAGCAGCTTCCTGCACACCGCGCCGCAGGCAACTCGCGCGACGGTCTCGCGGGCGCTGGCGCGCTCCAGGATGTCGCGGGCATCGAGGCGATCGTACTTCAGCGACCCAGCGAGGTCGGCATGCCCGGGCCTAGGCCGTGTAACCTGGCGGCGGCGTCCCTGCGGATCGGGTGCGGCGTCCGCTTCGGGCGCCATGACGTCCTGCCAGTGCTCCCAATCGCGGTTCCAGATCAACATGGCGATCGGGGAGCCGAGTGTCTCGCCGGCGCGCACGCCGGCGAGCCATTCGATGCGGTCGGACTCGATCTTCATGCGCGCGCCGCGGCCGTAGCCGCCCTGGCGGCGCTTCAGCTCCAGATCCACGTCGGCGGCGGAGACGGGCAGGCCGGCGGGAATGCCTTCGAGAATCCCCACCAAGCCGCGGCCGTGCGACTCGCCCGCCGTCGTGAACCGGAATGTCATTCCTCACCCCCTGACCCCCTCTCCCCGTCAGGGAGAGGGGGAACGTTCGAATCCCCTATAACAGCCGAGCCCGACCGGGGTCGGGCTCGTATGGTATCGCACCCGGGGGGGACGGTAAGCGCCCCCTCAGTGCTGCGGCGGCACCGGCAGCGGGTTGACGAACGGCGGCAGCTGTAGGACCAGCAGGCCGTTCGGCGTCACCCCGAACAGTAACTGATTCCCGCCCGCATCGCGCGCGACGCGCAGCGGCCCGATGATCGGATCGCGCACCGGTATCGACCCGAGGAACGCGCCGAAGAACGTGTCGAACACGTCGATGTTGCCGCTCGGGCTCGCCGAGAACATCAGGCGCTGGTTCTTGTCGGTCCCGCCGCCGCAGTACGTGCTGCCCGGGGGACATTGCCCCGTGGGAGCGAAGTCGTGGAAATAGTTCATGTCCATGCCGGGCGTCAGCGGGGATGGCCCCGGCGGCGCAGCGGACGTCACCATGCGCCGCAGGTCCTGATCCAGATAGTAGATCGAGTCCGCGCGCACCGCATTCGTGAGCCCGTTGAAGTTCGTCGCGACCGACACGACCCTGATGCCGGTGTTGGCGATAAAGTCGCTGACCTCGCGTCCCGGCGACATGCCGAAGTCGATGTCGACTTGTCCTGAGTCGCGCGTCGCGTTGCCGGTAAAGCAGCCTGCGGCTGTTCCCACGAGCAGCTGGTTGCGCGCATCGTACGACATGACTCGCGCAAACTGCGCCGTAATGTTCCCGCCCTCCCCGATGAAAGCGTGCGTGAAGTTCCCGGTGTTGCGCGTGAATGTGCGGTCCCCCAACCCCATCCGGCTGAGCTGGATGGTCGCACCGCCGCACGCCGAGAGTATGACCTTCGAGAAATTGCGGCCGCGACTCATGAAGATCCGCAGGGTATCGGTGACGTCGTTGAACGACTGGGTCGCGATTTCCCAGAAGAGGTGCCCAAACATCAGGTTGGGATCCGTAGTGTTGATCAGTTTTTCCATCCGCAGCGTGGCCCGCCCGGTGAAGGGCGGCGTTTCCGCGCCGGTCGGGGCGGTCGAATAGATCGCGAAGACCGAGTCGGCATGGCAGGTCGAGGTCCCGCTCGCCACCCGGCAAACCGTCGCCAGGTACTGCGGCAGATCGGACGTGTGATAGTCGGTGATGTGAACGACCGCTCCGCCCGCCTGCACGATCACCTTGTACGTCTGGATGATGAAGTCGGGCAGATTCTGGCGCCAAATGATCTGGCGCGGTCCACCCGCACCGACGTTGATGATGCCGAGGTACGAGCCGCCGGCATCGGCTACGATGATCGTATCCTTGTAGCCGCCGAGCGTGTCGCGGGGCCAGAGCGCGATGCCCCACGGCTGTCCCCCGGCGGTCGGGATGCCCCCCGCGACGAACGCCGTGTTGGCGACCTGGAACACATCCACCCGATTGAGCCCGGGATTCGTGAGGTACAGCTCACGCAAGTTCGCGTTGTAAATGGCGTCGGCGATCGTCCCCGTGCCGGCCAGAGGCACCGTGACGCCGTTGACCACGATCACGGTATCGATCAGCGCGGTCGGGGACCGCGGCAGCCCCGCCAGCTTGACCGCGGGGTACAGCGCCGGCGTGCTGGGCGCGCTGGGCAGCAGCGACGTCGTGTTCGTGTACGAGCAATTGCGCGCCACGGCGGCGTCGCAGGCGTAGCCGCGCACGACGATCGAATGTGGCAACACACCAGGCGGCAGGACCGAGCCCAGGTTGAGGCTTGCGCGCCGGGTGACGTCGGTGAGATTGCCGGCCGCGACATTGATCGTATCGAACTTGAGCAGCACGCCACCCGTGTCGACGCGGAAGCCGATCCACGCGATCGCGCTCGCGTCGGTGGCGCGCACGATCACCGTGTCGTCCACCTCGACGCGCGCGCCGACCGAGTGGGACACCAGCGGCGGCGTAACGTCGTTCGCGGCGGACTGGATGGTAACCGTAACGACGTTCGTGAAGCCGCGCCGGCCCGCCGAGTCCTCGGCGAACCCGACGACCTGGAAGGTGCCGGTGCCCGCGAGGACGGTCAGCGTGTCGGTGTAATCGACGGTGTCCTTCAGGGCGCCCAGGAACACGATGGAGTCGTTGGGCGGCACCGTGGGGTTCGTGACGGCACTCGCCGGCGCGACTAGGAACCCAATCTTCGAGATGCCTGAGTTCTGGATAGCCCGGACCTCGATCGGAATCGAACGGTTCTGCGATGCGACCGCGCCCGGCGTCGGCGAAATCAAGATGACCTGGAGCGCCTGCACGTTCGACAGGAAGATGGAGAGCGTGTCTTCGGCGAAATTGCCGGCGCCATCGGTCGCACGGCCGACGATCGTGATGTTGCCGCCCGCACCGGAGTTCGACGGGAACGTGATCGAGCGGCCCACGGAGTACGTCTTGACCTGGCCGATGAAGCTCGTATCGAGCGTCCCGATGAGCCCGCCGCTGAACGTCAGGTTCACGCTCTTCAACGCCAGATTGTCGACCGCGGACACGTTGAAGTGGAGACCGCCGGCGATAGCCTGCGTGTCGCCCGCGGTGTTCGTGAGCGTGATGGCTGGTGGTGTGACGTCGCGTTGGATGCCGCCAATGTTGCGCGCCGTCTCGCACGCCCAGACGGCGAGTGCGAGCGCGCTCACGCAGAGCAGTGCGGTACCGCGTCTGATTCGAACCAGCCGCATGGCTACCCTCTCCTGCTGTCTGCCCGGCCTACCGGCCGCTCGGCGAGACGAGATCGTCGATGATGTGCGGCGTGATCAAAATCAGCAGATCGCGCCGGTTCTCCGTCTGGGACGTGAAGCCGAACAGCTTGCCCAGAATCGGCAGATCTACAAGGAAGGGAATTCCGGACTTCGCTACCGTGACCTCAGTCACCGTAAGTCCGCCAATTACGGCCGTTTCGCCGTCGCTGACCAGGATCTGATTGTCCGCCTGTTGCGTCTGGAACGTGAACCCGATGTCCACGGATGCCGGGCGCACGTTCGAGCGCTCCGCGTGCACTTCCATCAGGATCTGCCGCGTCCCCGTCACGTGCGGCGTCACGCGGAGATTGATACCGGTCTGCTGGAACTGCACCGTCGCACGAGGCACGTTGGTACCGCCTCCACCCCCACCGCCGACGGCGCTCACATCGATGACGCGAATTGGCACGCGGTCGCCGACGAGGATCTCGGCCTGCCGGTTATCGAGCGTCGTGATCGTCGGCTCGGCCTGGATGTCGGCGAGGTCGACCCGCTGCAGCGCCTGCACGAAGGCGGTCAGATCGAAGTTGCCAAGGGCGGTCGAGAAAATCAGATCGAGCGCCGGGTTGACGACCTCCTGGGCCGCATTGCCGAGCGCCGACAAGGAATTGCCGCCCAGCGACACGATGTTCTCGTTGGCGGGGAAATTCGACTGCGGGACGAGCGCGTCGGGCACGCCGTCCAGATCGGTATCGACCGGTTTCGCCGTGCGCGGATCGGGACGCTGAATGAGCTTGTTGAAGAACTGCGTGGTCGAGCCGAGGTCGTATTTGACGCCCATCTCCTCGACGTCGGTGCGATCGACGAAGATGATCTTCGCCTGGATCGACACCTGGGGCGTGCGCTGGTCGAGGCCCTTCACGAACTCCACGACCTCGTCGATGCGCGAGCTGACCTCGGTGATCACGAGCGAGTTGCTCGTCGAGTCGGCGACCGCCTGACCGCGCTTGGTCAAAATCGATGCGACCGACGGGACCAGGGACGTCGCCTTCGCGTAGTTGATGCGCACCAGGCGCGTCGTGATGGGCACGGTGGAATCGGCGCGGGCCAGCTCTTTCTTGTCCACGACGTTGAGAATCCCGCCGGGCAGGTTTTGCCACGCGAGACCTTGCGACTCGAGCACCGCGTTGAGCGCGAGATCCCACGGCTGATTCTTGATCTCGGCGGTGACGTTGCCCTTGATGTCCTTGCCGAGGATGATCGTGCGCCCGCTGAACGCCGCGAAGCCCGCGACCACGTCCTCGATGCTCGCGTTGTCCCACTGGACCGTGATGCGCGACGCCTGCGATTGCGCGGCCTCGGCGCGGTGCGTCGCCAGATACTCATCGATCGACATCGGCCGGCCCAACGACGGCGTCGTCACCCGCGCTGCCGCTTCCGGTCCGCCCGTTACCGGCGGTGCCACCTCAGCCCGCTCCGCCACCCGGCGAGGGGCGGGGGGTGGGGTTGCCGCAGCGGAAGGAGCCATCGGCGCAACGTTGTTGCTCGACCACGCCGCGAAGCTCGTCCGCTCGCTGCCGATGCGAATGCGCACCTGGCCGGTGGCGCGCTCGACTTGATAGTCCTTCAGCGCGTCCAGGTCGATCACGACGCGCACGACGTCGGGCTTGAATTGCGCGTAGCGCACGTTGCGGACGCCGCCGCGATTCTGACCGTCGTACAGCGCGACGGGTGCCGTGAGGCGTGCGCCCTGCAGATCGATCACGAGCCGCGCGGGATTGGAGAGCGTGAAGTCCTGGACGACCGCGGCGCCCTGCAGGTCGATCACGATCTCGACCTTGCCGCTCGCCGGCAGCACGCTCACCCCGCGGACTTCACCGTCGCGAGCGCTCCACCCGTCGACCGTCGTCCCCGCAAGGGCCCGGGGAGCGACGGCGACGAGCAGCGCCGCGATGGGAAGAATGGCCTTCATGGCGTCCCCTCCTGCTTGGCGAGCGACAGGGTCTCCTGCCGCTCGAACCCGAATTCCTGAACGGTGAAGACGACTTCGCGGGGCCGGATCTGCGTCACCTTCAAGCGCCCGATGATGTCGCCCGTTTTCACCCGGTAGATGCGTCGATTGGTGATGTCCCGCAGTATGGCGACACTGCGCGACGCAAAACGCCCGTCGTATACGACGGTCGTCAGCTTCAAATCGGAAATCAGCGGCCGCACGTCGCCGGTCTTGAGCAGCGACATGAACGGATCGCGCCCGCCGCCTTCGTACGAGAACACTTCGCGCAACAGCGACTGCGGATGCGCGGCCAGAGTATCGGACGCCCGCTCCGCCTGCTGTGCGGCCGCGGGCAGCGCGAACGCGACGAACGCGAGCGCGACGCTAGCTGCGTGCACGCGGAGCTCCGGCCGGCTTGCCCGCGGGGGGCGGCGGCGGCTTGGCCGCCTTCACGAAGGTGCGAATCGCGAATTCGGCGAGCAGCAGCGCACCCGCCGTGTCGCCCAGCAGCTTTTGCGCAGCCGGCGTGGCGGTCGCCAGGGTGACGTCCTGCGGCACGACGATGCGCGGCAGCGACGCGACATCAGCGAGGTATTCGCCGATTTGATCGTAGTGGCCGTAGATCTCAAGCCGGTACCGATAGGTGTCGAACGGCGAACCGGGCTCGGGGCTGAGCGGCTGAATCTTGCCGAGGGTGATCCCGCGAACCTTGGCTTTGGTCGAGATGTCGTCGATCAGCGTCGGGACCTCGTTGCGCTCCGGCACCAGCCGCCGCATCAACTCGAGCGAGCCCTGATATTCTTCGACGCGCCGCCGCAGATCGTCGATGCTCCCACTCGCCAGGTCCGCCTTCGCCGCGGCGACGATTCGCTCGAGACTATCGGACTCCGCATTCGCCGACCGGATCTGCTCCACGTCGGGCGTGTGCTTCTTCGTCCAGAAGAAGTAGCCGCCCGCCCCGGCGACGAGGATGAGCAGCGCCATGATCTGGCTGCGCTGGTCGGTCGGTAACAGTGCCATGCGCCTACCTCACCGACTGCACGAGCGGGACCGTTCGGATGTAGACCGAATCCGCGATTCTGTAGCTGACCGTCACCGTGAACGCCGTCACGGGCCGATCCGCCTCGATCACCGTCTGCGAGGCGGCGGGCGTAACGTCGGTGAACCACGGCGACGCCGCGAGCTGTCGCAGAAACGTCGTGTACGCCTGGATGTCCACCGTCCGTCCCTCGATGGAGATCTTCACCGCGGGCCGGCCGATCGTATCCCGCTCGATCGTCGCGGGCCCGTTGGCCGCCGGCTGCCCCGGGCCGGGCGCGACGATGGTAGACACCGTCTGCACGCGCGTGATCCAGGTGTATGGCGGCAATGCCTTCGTCGCCTGATCGAGCACGTGCGGCCAGATGTAGCGGTCCGCATCGATGTCGCGGATCACATTGATCTGGTAGAGCAGCGAATCGCGCACTTTCTCGGCCTGACGCTTCTGCGCAATGACGATGTCGTACCGGCGCTTTTCAGTCCGAATGTTCTCGAGCCGGATCTCCGCCGCGGCGAGTCGCGCCCGATCGGTGATGAAGAGGAGCGCCCCGCCACCGCCGACGACCACCCACGCCGCGATCGCGCCGATCAGGAATGGATCCTTGACCTGCGCGATCAGTCCCTTGAAATCCGGCAGCGCGAGCTGGAAGCCCGCGCCTTTGGCCGCCTTCTTCTTTCCCGGGATTAGGTTTATTTCAATCATGCGGCGCGCCTCAGCGCCAGGCCGACCGCCAGCATGAGCAGCGGGGCGACCTCGTCCACCGGGACCGTCTCGAACACGTCATCCTTCACGCGCAGGCGCTGCACCGGATTGGCCAGCTCGATCGGCACTCTGAGTCGGGCGCCGAGCGCATCGTTCAGACCAGGAATGCGCGCACCGCCGCCCGTCGTGTAGACGCGCGACAATCCCCCCGCGTTGCGCGACGCGGTCGCGAGGAACGCCGCGGCGCGCTCCACGCCGACCGCAATCTCCTCGCCGCGCGCGCTCACGTAGCCGGCAAGATCGGCGTGCTGCGACGCGCCCTGAATAACCCGCTCGGCTTCCTCGCTCGCGAGTCCTTTTTCGCGCTGCAAGTCTTCGCGGAAGCGTCGCGTGCCGACCGAGAGATCGCGCGTGAGGACGGGAACGCCGTCCTCGAGGATGTTCACGTTGGTCACTTCGTGACCGATGTTGACGAGACCGACCACGCCCTGCATGGCGTCGGGATGGTTCAGCTCGAAGGCGTTGTGAATGGCGAACGCGTCGACGTCGATGATGGAGGGATCGAGTCCGGCTTCGCTGAGCAGGCCGACGCGGCTCTCGACGAGCTCGCGCTTGGCAGCCACGAGCAGGACGTTCATCTGGAGGCCTTCGGCGTCGGGATCGAGGATCTGGAAATCGAGCTCCACGTTCGCCATGTCGAACGGCACGTGCTGCTCGGCTTCCCACCGGATGACTTCGCGGGCATCCCCTTCTTTCATCCGGTCCATCTGAATCTTCTTGACGATGACGTCACGGCCCCCCACGGCCGTAACGACGGATTTGCGCTTGACGCCGGCGGCTTCGAACAGCCCCCGAATAGCCTCCGAAACCAGGCCGGGGTCCATGACCTCGCCCTCGACGATCGCATCGGCGGCGACTTCGGTTGTCGCGACTTTGGTCAGCTCAGCTTCGCTGCCCCCATGGTCAATAACCACGAGTTTGATGATACCGGACCCGATATCCAGCCCGACCGAGGTTTTTTTGCCACCGAATAACCCAAAAAGGGCCATATGCACCTTTTTGCGTAGAGACAAGAAGGGGCGAGGGCAAACTACAATAGGCCCCGCCCCTTATCCTGTCAAGCCTCGAATCGACTTGAGGCCGAAGCAACAACTATCGCCGCTGCTTCTACTTACGCCACTTTTAGTAGAGCTGAACCCACCCGCGTTGCCGCATCATCGAGATCTGGCTCGTGGCCTGCAGAGCCGATAAGATGCTGCAGCTAGAGTAGTTCAGCGTCGCGTGACCACTCACGTTCTGAGTCGACAGGTCGGCGTTCTTGGCCATGACGCCACCCCAGAAGTGCGCATCGGTGTTACCACCACCTGCGGTCTTAATGTCTTGCTGAATGATCGCGATGCCAAAGAACTGGTAAGAGCCGTTAACGTTCAACGTCCCGTCGACCAACAAGACACCTTGGCCCTGGTCGCCGTTGAGCGTGACGTCACCGGTGATGTGGATGATCGGGAAGTAGTCGCCGCACGTACTGGTCGGATTTAACCCGTCACCCCAGTTCAGGAGATCGGTCTTATCACAGCCGGTCGGGCCACCGAAGTTCGGGTTGGTCTTATACACGCCCGGCCCTAACGTAATGTTGGCGCGGGCGGCCAGCTGAGCGTACGTCGCCCCGCCGAAGTTCGTGAACGAATTGTTGTTGATGCTCGGGTCGTTCACGACCGCGGGATACCCCTGCACCGCCCCGTTACCACTCGTCCCGACGTTGGCACCCGGGTCGCGAATACCAGCCTGGGGGGCCCCTGGCGGATCGCAGTTAACCCAGCCAGTGGGAACCTGGTCGTACCCGTTGACGTCCGCGTTACCGGACAGGCTCACGCCACCCTGTGTCGTGAGCGAAGCATGGATCCCGAAGTCGACTGGCGCGAGGCGGGTAATCATCCCAATGCGCTGGCGCGCACCGGCGCCGCCGGCGAGCGGGCCGTTGGCACTCGCCCGATCGCGTCCTGTGACGTCGATCAGGAAGATGTTGTTCCCGAGCTTGTAGCTGTACCCGAAGTATCTCCCTGTGCCGCCAGGTGTGGACCCCTGCGCGCTCACCGAGTAGATGGGCACGGAGTCCTGCGGATACGCGTTGCGCTTGTTCATCGAGTCGGGCTTCCAGCTAATCACGCGCTCCTGCACACCCGCCTCGGCGGCGCCGAACGACGTTTGCACGCGGCGCTGATTCTCGCCCACCCGCTGCTCCTGGGTGCCGGCGAAGAACGCTCCGGCGACCAGCGCCCCGACAACGACGAGGGCGAAGATCGCAACCGCGAGCGCCATACCGCGCTCGTCCCGCAGAATCCGTTTCATGCCTCTCTCCTTCATGGGTTCCGGACGGCCCTAGAACCGCCGGTTATTCCGCAATGCAACACTCGTGACCATGCTGTCGACGATCGTAGCAGCCGTACCCTGGCCCCCGACCCGGACCGCGCTGGTGGTTCGCGCGCGCACCGTGATGTCAATGCGAGCGACCTTCGTCCTGATAGCGGTAACGGCACCGGTCGAGTCGTAGAACGCGAACGACAGTCCGTTCGGGAGCACAGGGCCGATGAGCGGCTGTGGCGTTCCGCCCGTGGGCCCATAGCCGATGTAGTACAGCGTGTCTCCCGCCGGCCGAAAGAGCTGATATGTGATGCGCTCGAAGCCCCAGACCGGCGCCCCGACCGGAATGGCACCGGCCACATTGTTACCGGCGAAGAAGTTGCCGTCCCACGTCACCAGCGTTCCCGGTTGCGGCGGGGCCAGTCCGACCGCCGGGCAGAGCAACGGCGCCGCGGCAGTCAACCTCGCCGGCACGTAATAATCATCGAGTCGGGACGTCGGGTCGGCATCCAGATATACAAACATGGAATCCGTGCCGACCAGGATGCTCCGAGCACCGAAGAACATCGGGTCCCCGGCCTGCCCGCCCCGGATCGTCATTTGCCGACCGCCTGTAATACCGTTCAACGCCGGAGCGACGCAGACGAAACTGGTCCAGCGCATCGCCCGAATCGAGAGACTCGTCGCCGACATGGCGGTGATATCGCCGTCGGACGCGTCGAGCTCACGAAACTCAGCGGGCATGATGTTTCCCGCCGCGCGAATGTTCTGGGACAGATCGATCCGCGCGGTCTGCGCCATGTAGAGGCGCTGATTGTTGACGAGCACGCGGTAGAGCGCGGCGCTCACAATTCCCAAGAGGACTAGCGCGACCAGCAGCTCGACCATCGTGAAACCGCGACGGCTCATGAGAACGCGTTGCATGGGATCGTCGTCTCCGTGGAATCGCTGCGGACGCGATTCTTGATGGTCTTGTAGGTCGTCACGATCTTGAGCCGGTAGTTCTGATTCCCGGCATCGGTAAACGCCCACCGGTTGATCGCCACCCAGGTCGACCCGCGATACAGGGTGTCCTGGCCGGGGAGGCGCTGTGTGTCGATGCACCCCGCGATACGCATCCGCTCGAGCCGGCGCGAGGCGAATGCCGCCGCCGTGGCGGAGCGCTGCCCGCGCGCGAGCATGCGTGTCACCAGCGCGCCCGTCGTGACCAGGCCGAGCAGGCCGACGGTCAGGACGATGATGGCGATGATGATCTCGATGATCGTAAAGCCGCGCTCGTTCTGTTTGATGTTCATTGCCGGGTCACCTTCCCCACTTGGTTAATCACCACGGAGTCGCGGTAATGCGCCCCGACGATGTGAACGTAGGTCGGCGACGACGCGAACGGCATCCGAATCCCGCGCGGATCGTAGACGATCGACGCGACATCGGGAGACAACGTCACACCGAACTCATCGCCGACGAGCTTCTTGGTGCCCACCCCGACCGCCGCGAACGGCGGCGTCATCGCGCAGGCCGTCACCCACACGCTGTCGACGGTCATGTTCAGCGTGGCGTTGCAGCCGCGCGCAACCGCTGTCCCCCGTGCCGTCGCCGCCAATGTCCCGAGCAGCGCCCTCGCGCTGCGGATGTTTTGCTTCTCGAGACTGCTCCGGAGCCGGGGGAAACCGATCGCCATGATCACGCCGGCCAGCACAAACACGAACATCATCTCGATAAGGCTGAACCCTTTGCGACTCATGTGCCCTCCATTGGGCGGCTCCTACTTACACGTTCCATGCCTCAACGTAACTCCAAATACACCACAGAGATACGTTGACGTAAGTCGCTGAAAAACACCGCAGAATCCTGCACTTGTGCAGAGTTTTGCACTACCCGATGCCGTACCGATCGATCTTGTAAAACAGCGTCCGGAGGCTCACACCGAGGCGCTTCGCGGCTTCACGGCGATTGCCGTTGGTCGCTTTCAAGGCCTGGGTGATGACGTCCCGCTCCGCGGTCTCGACGACCGATTTGAGGGTCCCGTCCCCTGCGTCCTCACCCCCTGACCCCCTCTCCACTTCGTGGCGAGGGGGAACGACACTGAAGTCGCCTCGATCCAAGACCGCCTTCTCGTTGAGCACCGCCGCGCGCTCGATCGCGTTCTCGAGCTCCCGCACGTTCCCCGGCCACTCCTGCCGCTCGAGCCAGGCGACGGCATCGTCGCTGAGGGAGAGGGGCCGGCCGAAGCGTTGCGCGAGACGGGC
>DASWCE010000320.1:0-3861 GCA_036390255.1 Gemmatimonadales bacterium
CGAAGGCTTGATGCAGCGGCTGCAGCGGCTCGTGGAGGGGAAGTACAAGATCGAGCGCTTGCTCGGCAAAGGCGGGATGGGCGCGGTATTCCTGGCGCACGACCTGACGCTCGAGCGAGAAGTCGCCATCAAAGTCCTGCCGCCCGACATCTCGATGGACGAGCACATCGTCAAACGCTTCCAGCAGGAAGCCAAGACGTCGGCGAAGCTCGACCATACCAACATCATCCCGATCTACCGGGTCGAGAGCGAGGGCGGCCTCAACTATTTCGTCATGAAGTACATCGCCGGCACGTCGCTCGAAGATGTGCTCGATCAGAAGCAGCCGCTGACCATCGACTACATCCAGCGCGTGCTGTGGGAAGCCGCGTGCGCCCTCGGCCACGCGCACCAGCGCGGCGTCGTGCATCGCGACGTGAAGCCGGCCAACATCATGTTCGACCACGACGGGCGCGTGATGCTGACCGACTTCGGCATCTCGAAGGCGCTGCAGGCGGCGACCGGCTTCACCGGCACCGGGATGATCATCGGCACCCCGCATTACATGGCGCCGGAGCAGGCCAAGGGCGGCACAGTGAACGGACGCGCGGACGAGTACTCGCTCGCGGTGGTCGGCTATCGCATGATCACCGGCGAGCTGCCGTACACCGGCGACTCCGTTCACACCATCCTCTATAAGCACATCTTCGAGGAAGTGCCGAGCGTCAGTGCGAAACGCAGCGACACGCCGCCGTTTCTAACAGCGGCGATCTCACGCGCGCTCTCGAAGGAGCCCGACCAGCGCTTCCCCACGATGGAGGAGTTCGCGACCGCGGTGTGGCCCGAGCAACCGGTTGCGGTGCCGAAAGCGGGTGCAGCGAGGAGCCACCGGAGACCCCCGCCACCCCCGACCCGCACGGCGACAGCCGACGCGCCCACGGAAGTGACCAGCGCCCCAACCACGCCGATCCCCCGTGCGGGCATGAAGATCCCGGGGGAGAGGAAGAAACGCTCCAACATGGGCATGCTGGTTGGCGCGCTCGTCGTCGTCGTCGCCGGTGTGGGTGGCTATCTCGCGCTGGGCAGAAAGGGTGAGCCGGCTGCGGCTCCCACGCCGCCGCCGGCCGCCTCGGTCGAAACAGTCCGCGTCGCCCCGAATCCTCCGCCGCCGCCGAGACGGGGGAACGACAGCCGGCGTCAGGCAGCCCCGCCGCCCGCTCCTCCCGCCGCGGCCGAAGGCACGATCACCGTTGCCGCTGACCCGTACGGTCAAGTCTTCATTGACGGCACCGATGTCGGTCAGACGCCCGTGGTCGACTACTCGGTGCCCGTGGGGAGGCACACGATTCGGGTCGAACGCGCCGGTTACAAAACGGTGAACGAGACGGTGCAGGTGTCGGCCAACAATCCCGTACGCAAGCGGTATACGCTGCTTCCGGAGTGACACCATGAACGCTCGGGTCGTCTTGCTTGCGGTGATGGCTTTGGGTGGTGTCGCTACGCTCCGCGCGCAGACAATTCAGAATCCCACCCTGCGCCGCGCGCAGCAAGCGTTTGACAATCTCGATTACCGTCAGGCCCTCAGCGCCGGCCAGGCCGCATTGCGCGAGCGGCTCACTGGGTTCGAGCGCGCGCGAGCCTATGAGCTGCTTGGCTTCACGTACAGCGGCATGGACTCCATCCTGAAAGCCGTGGACGCCTTCAAGCAGGTGGTGCTCCTGGAGCCCGAGCGCACGCTCGACCCGAACCGGACGTCGCCGAAGGCGCTGAGTGCCTTCCAGGTGGCGTTGACTCAGGTGCTCGTCGTGCGACAGCTGGTGGTGGACAGCGTCGCGTTCGTGGGTGGGCAGGGAGTCGTGCCGATCCGTTATACCGTGACGCAACCGGCACGCGTGGTCACCCGCGTCGTCGGCGGGTCCACGTCGCTGCGGATCGACTCGACCGTCGCGACGGGGCAAGTGAACATTCGCTGGCCTGCTCGCCTGCCGAACGGCGATCCGATCCCTCCCGGCAACTACACGGTCGTCGTCGATGCGACGGTGGGACAAAACAGTTCTTCAACCTCGCAGCCGATCCGGGTCTCGCACGGGACCGTGGATACCGTGGCGCATCTCACCAGCTTGCCAGGGTATACCTACCTCCCCGAGACCGAAGTGCCCCCCAAGAGCTGGCGTCCGATGGGTCTCGCGCTCGTGTACACCGGCATTGCGCTTGCCGGCACCTCGGCGCTCTCGAACAGCGACCTCGGCTCGGCCTCGCTGCGTGAAGGCGGCACGATCGGCGCTGGCATCGTGCTGGCAGGCTTCATCATGACGCTGAAGAAGCCGGCTCCACAACCGGCGCGCGGCAACATTCTGTACAACCAGCTGCTGCGTGAGCAGATCACGCGCCGCAACGCCGAAATCGCGCAGGAGAACACGCGACGTCGTCAGCAGGTGGCCCTGACGGTCGCGCCCGTAGCGCGTAGCGGAGGCTCGCGATGAGGTCGCTCGCGTGCGCGCTCGTGGCGTTGCTGCCGATCGGTCTCGCGGCACAACACGTCGCGATCGGCCCGCAGGTGGCCTTCGGCGATTATCGCGAAGTCTCGTCCGATCTCCATTATCGCGGCGGCGGCATTGGTGCGAAGGCGACCCTCGAGTGGAAGAAGTTCTCCGCCGATATCGTGCTCTCGAAAGTGAAGTACAAGCCCACGAGTGACGGAACGGCGACCACGGAGTTCGACGCGTCAGAAGTGGACGTCCGGCTGCGCTACTACATCACAGGTCCCGTGTCGGGTGAGTTGGGCTTTATCAACCGTAAAGTGGATCCCGAATTCGAGGCGCAATCGGTCGGCGCAGTCACGGCCGGTGCGCAGATGGCGTATTTGCTGGGACCCGGCGTGCGGATGGCATTGCACGGCGGCCTGATGTTCGGCGCCAAGTATTCGGGCGGCGGGACGACGTCAGGCCTTGGTGCGTTACAGCTGGGACTCGGCCTCACCGTCGACGCGCTGCACAGCCGGGTGCGGGTGACGGGCGATTATGGATTCCAGCGCTTCTCGCGGAAGACGGATGACGGGAGCGGGGCGTTGCCGGCGCCGATTCAGCAGTCGCTCGGCAGAGTGGGATTCGCGATCGCCTTCTGATGCGCCGGCCGGTGCGAGGCAGCGGCTGGCTCTCTTGCGGACGGCACCCTATGATGTGAATCGCCCGAGCCCCGGAGCCGCCGCTGGCGGATCCATTTCAGCAGTTGCGAGCTGCACTAGCCGACCGCTACACAATCGAGCGCGAGCTCGGCCACGGCGGGATGGCGACGGTCTACCTCGCCCAGGACCTGAAGCACCATCGCAAAGTAGCCATCAAGGTGCTCGAGCCCGAGCTTGCCGCAGCACTCGGTCCCGAGCGCTTTCTGCGCGAGATCGAGATCGCGGCCGGCCTCAACCACCCGCACATCTTGCCACTCTACGATTCGGGAGAGGCGGCCACGTCACTGTATTACGTGATGCCGTACGTCGAGGGCGAGACGTTGCGGGATCGCCTCAAGCGGGAGGGGCAGCTGCCCCTTGAGGACGCCGTGCGGATCACGCGTGAAGTGGCGGACGCGCTCAGCTATGCCCACAGTCACGACGTGGTGCACCGGGACATCAAGCCCGAGAACATTCTGTTCCAGGCAGCGCACGCGGTCGTGAGCGATTTCGGAATTGCCCGGGCGATCACGGCCGCGGCGGGCGCGAGTCTCACCGCGACGGGGATCGCGATCGGCACGCCGGGCTACATGAGCCCCGAGCAGGGCGCGGCGAGTGCCCGGGTGGACGAGCGGAGCGACATCTACAGTCTCGGGTGCGTGCTGTACGAGATGTTGGCGGGCGAGCCGCCCTTTACGGGGCCGAGTGCGGAGAGCATC
>DASWCE010000321.1:0-3215 GCA_036390255.1 Gemmatimonadales bacterium
TGGCGCGTCGCCGCGCTCGATCTCCCCGGCACCGGTCTTGCCCGCCGGTTCGCCAAGCTCCGCCGCGCGATCATGATCGAAGGCGACGTGGCGCAAGAAGAGACGGCGAAGCGCGCCGTGGCCGCGGCGCTCGAACGCTTCGGCCGGATCGACGGCGTCGTGTCCAATGCGGGAATCTCACGCAACCGGCCGATCGCCAAGCTCACGCTCGAGGAATGGCATCGCGTCCTCGACGTCAATCTCACCGCCGCCTTCCTGTTCGCCCGCGCCGCCGAGCCGGCGCTGCGCAAGAGCAAGGGCGCGATGGTGCTCATCGCGTCGAGCCGCGCGCTGATGTCGGAGGCCAACACCGAGGCCTATTCGGCCACGAAAGGCGCTCTGGTCGCGCTCACGCATGCGCTTGCGATCAGCTTCGCGCCCGACGTGCGCGTCAATTGCATCAGTCCCGGATGGATCCGGACCCGGAACTACGGGGAGCTGCGCAGACAAGACCACGCGCAGCATCCGGTGGGCCGCGTCGGCAAGCCGGAAGACGTCGCCGCAATGGCGGAATTCCTGCTCGACAGGCGCCGCTCCGGATTCATCACCGGCGCGAATTTTCTGGTCGACGGCGGCATGACGCGGAAGATGATTTATGAAGAATAACGCCAAGCCTCACAATCCTGACTCGATAGGGGTCGGGAAGGGTGTTCACCCTCCCCGCCCTCCGAACCGTACGGGCGGTTTTCCCGCATACGGCTCTCCAGTCGGCAGTTTCCTCATCGGGAGTGTCTCGCGGTCAGCCAGGCCGTGTGGAGTGCGAGCAGCCCGGCTTGAGCGAAGAAGGCGTTGGGCCAGCGCTGATGGGTAGCCCGACTGAGTCCGAAGCCAGACTGCTTCTTCGTCTGCTTGAGCAGGATCGAGCGAAGCCGCCTGCGGATGAACTTGTCGATCGGGATAAAGGTGCGGGGGTGCGCATGCTTGAAGTACGCGAACCAGCCTTTCAGCACCGAGTTGAGGCCGTCGATGATGCGCGCGAGGCTCTGCCCGCGCGTTCGTCGCGTCCGCGCCCGGATGTTGTCCTTGAGGCGGTCCAGACTCTTCTTGCGAACAAACCGCCGTCCGGCTTCAAACCGATAGCCAAGGAACTCAAACCCTTCCCCAGGCTGTCGGCAGTCGCCGATATGGGTCTTGTTCGGATGCAGACGCAGGCCATTCTCCGCCACCCAGGCCCGAATTTCGGCCAGGGCGGCGTCGGCCTCCTCGCGGCTTTTGCACAGCACCACGAAGTCATCCGCATAGCGCACCATCCGGTAGCCACGGGCTGCCATCAGTTCATCAAGCGGGTGCAGGTAGATGTTCGCCAGCAGCGGGCTGATCACCGCTCCTTGCGGAGTGCCTTCTGTCGGCGTCCATCGCTGCAGATCATGCATGATGTCCTGCTTGAGCCACCCGCGCAGCAGATCGAGGAGGCGTCCATCACTCACTCGCTCCTCGACCCTCTGCATCAGCCGGTCATGCGCAATGGTGTCGAAATAGCTCTCGAAGTCGGCGTCAACCACAAACGTGTGGCCGGCCTCGATCAGTTGAGCCACTTCGCGCAACGCATCCCGGCAGCCCCGTCGCGGCCGAAAGCCGTAGCTCGTCGGCCGGAACTTGGCTTCGAAGATCGGTTCCAGCGCAAACTTCACCGCCGTCTGGACGATGCGATCCTTGACCGTCGGTATGCCCAGCGGTCGCGTCTTGCCCTCGCCCTTCGGGATCTCGACCCGCCGGATCGGCTGCGGGCGGTAACTGCCGTCCCGCAACGCCGTCGAAAGCTCGGCCAAGTACAGCTCTGCCCGCGCATCGAACCGCTCGATGCTTTGCCTATCGACACCGGCAGCGCCGCCATTGGCCTGAACTTTGTCCCAGGCCGCCTCCAGCGTCGCCGGCGCCATCACCTTGTCCATCAGACTGTACCAACGTCCTCCTTTGACGCCGTTCTCCAGCGCCGACACCATGCGCTCGGTCCAGACCGAGGCTTCCACCCACGACCAGTTGCGGGCTTCTGCACCTTGTGTAGCCGTCACCGGCACTGCCGATGCTCTCTGTGCCTCTTTCCGATCCATTGCGCATCCACCTTCCTACCCACCTTCCCTAAGTGCGGCTTTGCTGTCCGCACCTTC
Source organism: Gemmatimonadales bacterium (assembly GCA_036390255.1). Taxonomy (GTDB): domain Bacteria; phylum Gemmatimonadota; class Gemmatimonadetes; order Gemmatimonadales; family GWC2-71-9; genus 20CM-2-65-7. The sequence continues at coordinate 2,148 of DASWCE010000321.1, forward strand.
CGCGGCTCCTCGCCGCTGCGGTACTATGCGGGCTCTGACTCCTGCCGCACCTCGCCAGTACGACAGGCCTCTCCAGTCCATCCGCTTGCCTTCGCGACATCCCATCCCCAACCACGTCGTGCGCCCGGATTGTCACGTGCCTATCACCTCGTGCATCCGGTCGGTTCCTTGCGGTCCAGGCTTCGCCACCAATGAGCAGGCTCGCCGCCACACGCCGCCGAAACGGGTTCGTCATCCTACAGGCTGTCCCTTCGCCTCCGGCTGCTCCCCACCCCGCCTCGGCGCGACGCGACCATTCCGCCCTCGGTCGACGCAGTTGCCTTCAGCTACATATGCGGTGACTTCACATGGCACGGACTCCCACCATGCTGACAAACGGACTGCTGGACGCACTCATTGCCGGGCTTGACCCGGCAATCCATCTTCTTCGCATGATTCCTGTTATGCGATGGACCCCCGGGTCAAGCCCGGGGGTGACGAACGTGGGTGTGCAGTGGCTGAGTGAAGTCGACCGAAACATGCTCTAAGCGCGACGACAGACCCCGGATCACGGACGACCGAAGCTGACAGCTTCGTCATCCGATCTCCGTCATCAATTCAGCAGGGAATTGCGCGGCCGATAGCTGCCCTTCTCATCCTTCTCGAAAATCTCGGCGACCTGCGGGTGGCGCAACGGCTCGCCTGACGTGTCGGCCAACAGGTTCTGCTCGGAGACATAGGCGATGTATTCGGTCTCCGCGTTCTCGGCCAGCAGGTGATAGAACGGCTGATCCTTGTGCGGCCGCACCTCGGCCGGGATCGACTCGTACCACTCCTCGGTATTGTTGAAGACCGGGTCGATGTCGAAGATGACGCCACGGAACGGAAACAGCCGGTGCTTCACCACCTGGCCGATCTTGAACTTGGCGACGCGCATCTTGTTCATGGCGATTGGGACATAAACCAGGATTGTGGCGGGAGCCAGAGCGGTGTCGCCACCCTTGTGTCCCGCGCGCAGCGCAGCACGAAATGTTGCGCTGCAGACGCGAGACCGCGACAAGCTCGGTGTGTGGCGGTCCCGGATCAGCA
>DASWCE010000322.1:0-22293 GCA_036390255.1 Gemmatimonadales bacterium
ACACCAGCGCACGCACTGCTCTCGCAATGGGAAAACTTCTGGGTCATTGTGGGCTCGTCGGCCGGCGGCCTGACGGGCCTGATGTTCGTGGTTGTCGCCCTGATCAAGGAATCCTCGCTGCCGCGCAATCCCGATTCGATCGACGCCTTTGGGACACCCACCGTCATCCATTTCGTCGCCGTGCTGCTGCTGGCGGCCGTGCTCAGCGCGCCGTGGCAGCGACTCAAAGATCCCGCGCACGTCGTGGGCGCGACCGCGCTGGCGGGTGTCGTGTACGTGCTCATCGTGTTGCGCCGCGTGCGCCGGCAGTCGGGGTACAAGCCGGTGCTGGAGGATTGGGTGTGGCATCTGATCCTGCCGATGATCGCCTACGTCGGGCTGTTCGTCGGCGCGGCCGGCCTATCGCACGATCAACCGTGGGCGCTGTTCGTGATCGGCGCGGTCGCGTTGCTGCTGTTGTTCATCGGGATTCACAACGCCTGGGACACGGTCGCTTATGTGGTGGCGACCGATAAGGACCGAAAATCATGATCCACCGACGCCAGATGCTGAAGACGCTGCTCGCCGCTTCACTATTGCCGGCGGCGGCCCCCCTGGTTCCCCCTCCGCTGCGCCTCCGTCCGCGGGTGCGGCCGCTGCGATCGGTGAGCGACGCCGTAGACTGGCCCGCGGTTCGGGACCTCTTTCCACTGGCTTCCGACTGGACCCACCTCTCGAGCTTCCTCTTCGTCTCGCATCCCAAGCCCGTCGCCGACGCGATCGACCACTTCCGCCGGAAGCTCGACTCCGACGCGATGTGGATCGAGATCGCGGCCTTCACCGATGCGGAAGGGCGGCCCTTCGCGGCGGTCAAGCGCGCGCTCGCCGACTATACGGGAGGAAGTCCCACGGAGATCGCGTTCACGTCGAACACGACGAGCGCGTTGGCGATGGCCTATCATGGCCTGCGCATTCGTGCTGATCAGGAGATTCTGACCACCGAGCACGACCACTACTCGCATCACGAGTCAATCCGCTATTCGGCCGCGCGCTCGGGTGCGAGCGTCCGGTATATCCCATTGTATGACAGCGGGGCCACCGCCAATGTCGGCCAGATCGCGGACCGCGTCGGCCGCGCGATCACCGCCAAAACCCGCGCGGTGGGTGTGACCTGGGTGCATTCGTCCACCGGGGTGAAGCTCCCCATCGACCGCATCGCCGAAGTCGTGGCGCGCGCCAATCGCGGCCGGGTAAGCCCAGATCGCTGCTTGCTGATCGTGGACGGGGTGCACGGGTTTGCGAATCAGGACGTGGACGTCGCGCGACTCGGCGCCGACTTCTTCGCGAGCGGCACGCACAAGTGGCTGTTCGCGCCACGCGGGACCGGGTTCCTGTGGGGCCGCGCGGATGCCTGGCCCGAGCTGCGACCGACGATTCCCAGCTTCGATCCGGACGGCATCGACACGACGTTCGGGACGTGGGCGGATCGCGCGGAATTGCCACCCACGCAGGCAGCGTTCGTCTCGCCGGGCGGGTTTCTTGCCTACGAGCACCTACTCGCCGTTCCGGCGGCAGTGGAGCTGCACCGCACCATTGGACGAGACCGCGTCGCAGGGCGCATTGCAGAATTGAACGCGGCGTTCCGGGAAGGCGCGGCCAGGATTCCCGGCCTAACGCTGCACACGCCGCGCGATCCGGCGCTCTCCGGCGGGATCTCGTGTTTCGAAGTGCGTGGGATGACGCCGGAGCAGATCGTGGCGCGACTTGCTGAGAAGAAGATTCGCACGACAACATCACCCTATAAGGTCTCGTACGCGCGCGTTTCCGCGGGTATCATGAACAAGCCGGAAGAGATCGAGCTGGTGCTGCGGGAAATCAGAACCCTCGCTGCCTGATGGAGGAACTGTGCAGTCTCAGAACTATGATGCGATCGTCGTAGGGTCAGGGATCTCCGGCGGCTGGGCCGCCAAGGAGCTCACGGAAAAAGGCCTGCAGGTGCTGCTGCTCGAGCGCGGCAAGAACATCGAGCACATCAAAGATTACGTAAATGCCACCAAGGCGCCGTGGGACTATCCGCATCGCGGCAGACGCACGAAGGCGATGGAGCTGGCCTACCCAGTGTTGAAACGCGACTATCCGCTGAACGAAACGAACCTCGATTGGTGGGCCTCCGACCAGGAGTCGCCCTACACCGAGGTGAAGCGGTTCGACTGGTACCGCGGTTACCACGTGGGCGGCCGCTCGCTCATGTGGGGCCGTCAGAGCTATCGCTGGAGCGATTTCGATTTCGAGGCGAACGCCAAGGACGGAATCGCGATCGATTGGCCGATTCGCTACGCGGACATCGCGCCCTGGTACGATCATGTCGAACGGCATGCTGGCATTTCCGGCTCGCTGGAAGGGATGGCGCAGCTGCCGGACGGTCAGTTCCAGCCGCCCATGCCGCTCAACTGCGGCGAAGAGCTGATCGCCGGCCGACTCAAGGGGCATTTCGACGGCCGCCGGCGGATCATTCCGGGACGCACTGCCAACCTCACGCAGCCGCTGCCCGGACGCACCCAGTGTCAGTTTCGCAATGCCTGCTGGCTGGGCTGTCCGTTCGGTGGCTACTTCAGCACGCAGTCCTCCACGTTGCCGGCCGCGATGGCGACGGGCCGGCTGACGCTGCGGCCGTTCGCGATCGTTACCGAAGTCCTGTACGATCGCAACACGAAGCGCGCGACCGGAGTGCGCGTGCTCGATGCCGTGACCGAGCAGACCACCGACTACACCGCTCGGATCATCTTCCTGTGCGCGTCCACGCTCAATTCCACGTGGCTGCTGCTCCGCTCGGCGACGGACGTGTGGCCAGGCGGCCTCGGCTCGAGCTCCAACGCGCTGGGGCGCAATCTCATGGATCATCATTTCCGCGCGGGCGCGTCCGGGACAATCGAGGGGCTCACCGACAAGTACTACTATGGCCGCCGGCCGACCGGCTTCTACATCCCGCGCTTCCGCAATCTGTTCGGTGATAAGCGGGAGTACTTGCGCGGCTTCGGATACCAGGGGGGCGCAAGCCGTCAGGGCTGGTCGCGCGCCGTCGCGGAACTCGGCGTTGGCGGTGCATTCAAGGACGCCGCGGCGCAGCCGGGTCCGTGGACGATCGGCGGCACCGCGTTCGGGGAGATGCTTCCCAATCCTGCCAACCGCGTCACGATCGACACGACCAAGAAGGACAAGTGGGGACTGCCCGTGCTCGCGATCGACTGCGCCACCGGCGAGAACGAGCGGCTGATGCGCAAGGACATGATGAACGACATGGCCGAAATGCTCGAGGCTGCGGGCGTGAAGGACGTCCGCACCTACGACGGCGGATATTGGCCGGGGATGGGGATCCACGAAATGGGGACGGCGCGCATGGGCCGGGATCCCAAGACATCGGTCCTCAACTCGCACAACCAGGTGTGGGACGCCCCGAACGTCTTCGTGACGGACGGCGCTTGCATGGCGTCCACGGCCTGTCCAAACCCATCGCTCACATACATGGCGCTCACGGCGCGCGCGGCGGAGTTCGCCGTCAACGAGCTGAAGCGTCGGAATCTTTAGGAGAGGGCACGAATCATGTCTGAGATGCAACAGGGCCAAGGCATCGATCGTCGCGAAGCCATTCGGCGTGTCACGGCAATGCTCGGCGGCGTCGCGCTCACGGGTGGCGGCACGCTCTTGACGGCGGTGGAACGCGCCCACGCGCGGGCGAGAGCCGTGCGCCAGGTCGGGACATTCACCGCGCAGGACATTGCCCTACTCGACGAAGTGGCGGACACGATCCTTCCAGAGACGAAGACACCAGGCGCGAAGGCGGCGCACACCGGTGCGTTCATGGCGCTGATGGTGACCGATACGTACGACGAGCGGCAGCAGGCCAGCTTCCGCGACGGGATGCAGAAACTGAACGACGCCGCATTCATGGCGGCGACACCGGCGCAGCGGCTGGCAAAGCTCGAGCAGCTGGACCGCGAGCAGAAGACGTACATGGATACGCGCGCCGAAGGCGCGCCGCCGCATTACTTCCGCCTCATCAAGGAGCTCACGCTGCTCGGCTACTTCACCTCGGAGATCGGCTGCACGCAGGCGATGCGGTACCGGGAGACGCCGGGGCGGTTCGATCCGTGCGTGCCGTACACGCCGGGCGAGACGCAATGGGCGGGGCACGCGTAGGCGGAGCACCTCCACAATCACACAGCAGGAGGTAGCGATGCTCGACCTGACGATTCCCACCCATCGCCGCGGGTTCGTCGGCGCGATCGCGACTCTCGGCGCCGGCATGGTGCTGGGCGCGGGCACTGGTGCGCATCCTTTGCTCGTCACCCAGCAACCTTCGGACGCCTGGCTGGATCATCTCAAGGGCAAGCACCGGCAGTTGTTCGACGTTCCGGACCCAGAGGGCGGGACGGTACTTCGCCACGTCCGCAACTATCTCGATGCCTGGCGCGATGCCTACGGCGTCGGGGAACAGGACGTCAACGTCGTCGTCACGCTGTACGCGCGGACCACGCCGCTCGGGCTGCAGGACGCGATGTGGGCGAAGTACCAGCTTGGCGCGGCTCTGAACATCACAGATCCCACCACCAACGCGCCGCTGGTCCGCAACTGGTTCGCCCACCCCCAGCCCGGCGACCCGGTCGCGGATCGCGAACCCGGGACCTCGATGGAGACCCTCCAGCATCGCGGCGTGATATTCGCGCTGTGCAACAATGCGTTGAAACGTTGGTCGGCGCGGCTCGAGAAGAGCGGGCTGGGCGCCGCGACGGACGTTCACGCCGACTTGGTCGCGCATGCATTGCCAGGCGTGGTCATCGTTCCGGACGTCCTCGTCACGATGACCAGGGCGCACGAACGAGGCTTCGCGTCCGTGCGTTCGTGACGTTCAGCGACTCTTCAAACGGACGTCGATATCCGTGATGATGTCGCGGGGGGCGCCGCGCTTCTCCCACCCCTTGTGCTTGCCGCGATCGTGCCGCTCGCGGGCCTCCCACAAGCCGCGCACGGCGACCTGCTGGCCTTGCGGCGTGGCGAAGATGCGCACGACTTCGTCGTCACCGCGGCGCGCCCAGATGATCCGATTCGGTCCTGAGCGCTCCTCGCGATAGACGACCCACCCACGGTTGACGAGCACTTCGCGCGTGACAACCACCACGCGATCCACCGGCACAACGTAGACGTACTCCGCAGGCTCGGCGTAGACGACGCTGGCGCTGGTGTAGCCCGGGGCACAACCTGCGAGGCTCAGCGCGCCGGCGACGAGCAGATAATGCGGTGTGCGTTTCATGATCCACTCCTGTTGAGCGACATGTCCTCTGAAGACCCCGCTCGCGCGCAGATGTTACGCCGCGCGTGATACGCGTCACATGGCGTCAGGCCGCGCTGTCGGGCGTGCAGGTGAAGAACTCCTTCAGGACGGGGGCGAGGACTGTGGCCGAGACGTTGTGGGTCTGTCCGGGCAGCATCCGCACGCGCGCGCCGGGAATGACCCTAACAGGGCCGAACGTTACGGGTTTGCGGTGCCGTTGAAGTACGTCAGCACCTTCGCCCATACCTGCGCGCCGACTAGGCGGCCGCCGTGGCGACCCTGGAGATCCCCTTGCACGAAGTGGATCGCGCCGTAGCGCCGCGACATCCCCGCCTGATCGGCGGCGTCAGAAAACGTCGCCCAAGACAGCGTGACGTCCGTCGCCGGCACGGCGCCGGGCTCCACCTTCGAGCTCCCTGCCCGCACAGTCGCGGACGCAAACAAGGCGTCGCTGCCGGTGAATGACTTCAAGATCTCCGCCCCCGCGGCGCTGAAAGCGCTGTGGCCGGAAATGAATTCGGGGAAGGGCGGCGTCACGAACGTGACCGGCTGGTAGGGCTCCCAGTCTGCTCCATCGATGACCCGCGTTCCTCGATACGGGCCCGCCCACGCGCGCACCTTCTTGCCAGCGAACAGGAAATGCACTGCCGTGACGGGGCGCACGTAGTCGTAGGCGCGCTTGCAGTCCCAGGCAACGATGCCGGCATCGAACACCGCGTTCGCCAAGGCGAAGAACAGCTTTACGTCCTGGTCCAACGTGTGGCGGTCGCGCCGCGACACGAACTGGCCGAACAGCATCCAGTGGCCGGGTGGCAGCTCCGAATTCGGGCCGTCGGCCCAGTACTCGGCGATCACTTTCTGAGTGTCGGTCAGCCCCGCGCTGTAGTGCAGGATTTGCTCGGCCTGCACGCGGTAGCCGCCGAAGGGGTACAGGTTCGGCACGTCGGGCGGGCGGAACTGGGCGCCCGAGGTCAACGCGAACGGGACAACCCGCCCCCAGTGTGGCGCGATGAAGCCCGGCGTTACGGTGCCGCCGTGTCCGTCGGAGAAACGCAGGGGCTGCCACCGGTTGGGGTCGTTGATGTGATCGGGATCGTTCACCGGCACGTACCCCGTGTAGTCGGAATACGCGCCCGGGTGCAAGTCACCCAGCTGATTCGCGCCGTCGTGGTGGCGGAACGCGATCACGGCGGCCGCCGCCACGTTCCCGACCCCGGCCGGCGTTGTGACGTCGGTCGAGCCGTTGGCCGGATCGTAGCCGAGGCTCCTCATGACGTCGTTGAATGCGGGCGTCTGTATGGGAAAGAGGTCGACCAACGACCGGTAGGCGGCGAAGCTCACAGCTTCGTCCTTGTTGGCGAGCGTGCGTTCGACAGGGGGGCGTCGCAACGATCCTCCCAAGCGCGTGCCGACCGCCTGGTCGTCGTAGGCCGCCCATGCGTCGTACATCGTTGTGTGCACGATGGCGAGGGCCCGCGCCACGATCGGGGGACCGGGTTTCGTTACGCGGATCGCCTGCAGCAGCGCGTTGTCCCACTGAATCGCGACGTTGTCCGTCGTGGCCGCAACGTCCTGCCGTGCGACAGCGCCGCCCCGGTCGAGGCGTGGCGACACCACGTCCCGGGCGCAGCTGGCGGCGCTGAGTACGACGCCCGCCGCGAGCCAGCCGGTCCCGCGTTTGAAACTCGGCATTAAGCGCTCCTTGGCGACAAGGCGGTCCTCAGCGACGGCGACTTTATTGGATCGTGATCTGCCCCGTCGTCAGCGTCTCCTTGGCGAGATCATAGTTGTTATTTCCGGGCGCCACATCCCCCGGTACGCCGTCGAACACCCCCAGGACCGTGAGCTGTAACGTCGCGACCCCCGGGCCACCGGGCGTGACCGCAACGACAAACGGGATATCGCGGAAGATCGACTGCACACCAGGGCCAAACCCGTTCAACACCTTCACAGTGGCTGTGCCGCGGAAGCTGCGCCCGTCCCGTGCCCCGCTCGTCACGGGCCCCTGCACAGCCATCAGATGCAGTCCGAGGAAGTCGGCGTTGCCGGCCATGAGACATGTGAAGTGTCCTCGTGCCGATCCGTCATCGGCGATCACCGCCGCGAAGCCAAAGTGCGACGCGTCTACGTCTCCATCGCCGTCGAGATCGGCGCCGAAGGTCGTGGTGCCGCCGCCTGTAACCTGGACCGAATGCGCTGACGGCGCAGCCGCACGGTCGCTCGACATGGCGGCGGGCGGATCGAAGGCATCTCCCGGAGCGGCACACGCGGCGAATCCGAGCGCCGCTGCCACTATTGCGGTGTAATGCAGAGAGTGTTGCATGGTTCCTCCCTGGCGTTGACGGGGGCGGCTCGCGCCGCCCCCGTGGATGTGTGTCCTAATCGATCACATGGAACGCCGTCCGGTTGGCATTTCCCGGAGGCGCCGGAGGTGCTTCGCGGTTCCAGTAGTCGACGAAACCCTTCGATGCAGTGACGCCCTCGAACACAGCGTCGGGGGTTCCCACTATATGGCAGCTGACGGCGAGGGTCCCCTCGCTGCCGTCCGAGTAGGCGATCCGGACCACGAGTAGCCCGGCTCGGCTGTCAGCTGCGTTGCCGATGTTGTCATGCGTCAGCGGAAATGTGCCTGGAGCCACTGTGAAACTCACGAAGCTTGTCACCGTGTAGCTGCCGCTTCCAGTCGCCGCGCCACTGGCATCGAAGGTCCGCCAGGTCCCACCGCCGGTCACGTCCTGTGCGTTCCCGGGATTGGAGCGATACGTGCCAGATCCCGTGAGCGTGATCTTCGAGAGATCCAGATTGGAGCGCGCCGAGGCCACCCCGCCGGCCGAGACGGTGCCCGTGCCGAAGTCGACGCTGATGATGTCCCACCGCATGTGGTGGTTGCTAGCTGAAGCGCTGAAGTTTGGGGAGAGCCCGGCGGGCCGCGACGCCAGCATCGTCGAGGCTGGCGTTCCCTTCTCACATCCGAGAGCGAGGCTGATCACCGCAACGCCCGCGAGTCCTGCGATCAAGGTCCGCGCATTCATTGTGTGTTCCTCCTTCGGGGTTGTGCTTCCTATTGGGTGTTCACTCTGCGTTCACAAGGTGCACAGGCGGGGGACGAGCCTAGCACCGGCGGACACACCTTCGCGATCTGATGGGTTGGGAGAACGGCGCGAACCGACTTAGAAACCAGCGCCGGTGCGGATCCAGCGGGAAGCACGGCTGCACGACCGACCATTGCCATGGCTAGAGACCTCGCGACGGCGACTGCGCACGCGCGGCGTTACCCCGGTCGACTAGTCTTCCCGCGTGCAAGATAGGGACCAGGGCGCTCGGCTAGTCGGGGCCGGAGCGTCGGGCGCCCGGATCTCTCAATTCCGGACGGGCTTGAGGGTGACGGCGTAGTTTGTTCCCGAAACGGCATTGCCACTCACGGCCGGCCTTTCCTGCAATAGCGCGACGGCAAAGCTGCTGCAGTCTTGAGACAGCTTGGGGTCCGTTCTCCTCGGCCTCTTGGTTCTGAGGGCGGCTAATGTGTTGCTGGTACCCGCTGTTTGTCCTCCCCTGGCTTTAGCGCGGTCATCATGATGGCCTTCACGCCGTAGGCTTCGGCTGAGTTCTGCGTCGACTCCTTGCGGAACCGAAACCGCGGAACCACCGCGGATCGGACACGAGTAAAGCCAGTCTCCTCGAGCAGCCGGAACATCTCTCCTTCCAGGAGAGCGCCGCCGATTCAGCTAGCCCAAAGCTTTGGATCGTTGACGATTGATTGCGACAGCTGCTTCGCACTGACGATGTCCGTGATCGAAATGCGACCACCGGGCCTCAAGACCCGAAACATCTCCTGCGCCACCCGGCGCTTACGGAACGACAGGTTAATCACTCCATTCGAAATCACGACGTCCACGGAAGCGTCCGGCAGCGGAATGTCTTCCATGCGACCTTGGTGACATTCCATGGCTGCTCCCGTCGCCGCCGCGTGGGTTTGCGCTTTCAGGCACATGGATGGATTCAGATCCACGCCGATGACTCTTCCGGTCGGACCCACTTGCCAGGCGGCGACGATCGCGTCGAGTCCCGCTCCGCTGCCCAGATCGAGGACGGTCTCCCCCGGTTGCAGGTTGCTGCGCTCGTGCGGGTTTCCGACCCCCGCAAACGACGCGACCGCGCCTGGGGACGCGCGGTCGAGCCACTGGGGCGCATAGCCGAAGAGTTCTGCCGCCTCGCGGCCGTGAAAAAAGTGGAACTCGCCATCCGGATGGTCGGCCACTTCCTGATACATCCGGATGATTTCGTCCTTGAGGTCGGCCTCCAAAGAGGCCTGGGTGTCAGCAACTATGGTCACGGCCTGCTCCTCCGAACTCTCGGCGATTGCGCATAAGCTGCGGCCTCTGGGCGTCCCATACAAGGATTGGCCCGGATGGACCAGTCACGGGGCGGCTCTCACGGGTGAGCGGGATGATTGGGATGCTAGCTCTACGGGATTCCACTGGCAGGATCGCTTGTGCACCCATGAGCGGCTACATGCACCATCGGTCACCAAAAACGCCGCAACGGCGCGCATTCTTACCGTTCGCAACCCTTAGCAACCCCCGGACGTGGCGCTTAAAATCCCTAGCATGACCGTCCTAACGGCGACCGTGACCTGCCCGAACTGCGGACACCAGACGACCGAAACGATGCCAACCAACGCCTGCGTGCATTTCTACGAGTGCTCCGGATGCCGAACGATTCTTCGGCCGAAGCCTGGAGACTGCTGCATCTTCTGTTCGTATGGGTCGAGCCGATGCCCACCCCGACAGAACGAGGGGGCATGACCACGCCGATGGCGTCCGTAGTATATTCCCGACGAGCATGAACGTCTCACTCGTCAGATTCGTCGCCACCTTGCTGCTAAGCGGCCAGATGTTGCCGATTGGCTTGCCGCTCCTGTGCGACCAAGTCCAACGAGCAACGCCAGCGAACTGTGACCAGCAGATGGCTTCCCATCCGTCTGGCCCGGTCGTCAATGCGACGACCCACGCGACCCCGTGCGCCAGTTCAGCGCTCTGCGCCAGCACGACCACAGCCGTTGTCGCGCTTGGTGGAGCCGTTTCCGTTTCCGCAGGAGAATCGCACATCGTCGGCTTCTGCATTGCGACGTTCGCCCCGACCGACCCGCAACCACCGCTCTCTCCACCGCCCCAAGCCTAGCCTCGCCCAGGAGTAGTGTGCCCTAACGCGCCGCGAATTCCGGCGCGGGCTCCGGCGCATTCAGCCGGAAAAGTGTTCGGCGAGGAGAGGTATGCAATTCCGACAACTGATGTTGACAGCACTTGCGCTCACGATGGCGGGCGCGTCTCCTGCGCGCGCGCAGGACTCGGTTCTACAATCGCTGATCGCGGAAGCGCTCGCGCGCAGCCCGACACTGGTACAGCGGCAGGCGGCAATTCGGGCGGCGACGCTGCGAATCCGGCCAGCCGGCACACTGCCCGACCCAATGCTGTCGCTCGGTGTGATGGATCTGCAGATGCCGCACTTCGAGTTCAACCAGAGCGACTTCACCGAGGTGGACGTCGAGCTGAGCCAGGAGATCCCCTGGCCCGGCAGCCTCGGCGCACGGTCAGCAGTGGCGCGGGCCGCTGCCACCGGCGCGCGCGCGGATGAGAACGTCATGCGGCGGGAGGTAACGGTTGCGGTGGCGGCGGCGTACTACCGCCTGCAGTACGCCGTGACCGCGTTGGAGACCATCCGCCGGCAACGCCAGCTGCTGGAAGCCGCCGTCCAGCTGAGCACAACGCGCTATGCCACCGGTATGGCACCACAAAGCGATCCGCTGCAGGCGAAGCTCGCTCGTGATCGGCTGCAATTGGAGGAGTACGCGTTGGAAAGCGAGCGGGTCGCAGCGCTTGCGGCGGTAAATGCATTGCGGAGATACGCGCCTCGAGATTCTGTCCCGGTCACCGCGATTGACCCCGCGACGGTGCGGAGTGTCGCAACGGCAGTGTCTCCCGCCGACTCTCTCGTCGCTCTGGCTCTCGCAGCGCATCCGCGACTCGTCGCCCAGCGAGCCGCGATCGACCAGGCCACCCGCACAATTCAGGTCGAGCGGTTGGAAGCGCGTCCCGACTTTACGCTCTCGGCGCGCTATGGGTACAGACCCGTCACGCTCGGCTTCAACTTTCCGGACTTCTTCTCCGCCTTCGTGGGCGTGCGTCTCCCGATCTGGGCGTGGCGCAAGCAAAACCGCCTCGCCGACGCCGCGCGCGCCGATTCCACGGGGGCCGCCGCCGCTCTGCAGGACGCGGAGCTCCAGCTCAGTCGCGAGGTCGCTGAAGCCGCCGCTCAAGTCGAAGCGTTACGGCAGCGTCTTGTGCTCCTCGTAGACGGCGTCCTGCCCAGTGCGCGGGGGACGGTCGAATCGGTGCTGCGGACCTACCAGGTCGGTCGCGCCGAATTCCTGACCTTGCTGTCCGTCGAAGACGCCCGATATCGGGCCGAGCTTGAGGCGGCCCAAGTGGCGGCGGAGTACCAGGCTCAACTCGTAAGGCTGCGGCAGTTGACCGCAGAGGAGTCCCGCCCATGAAGCGTGAAATCATTGTCCTACTCGGTGGCCTGCTTGCAGTGGCCGCGTGTCGCAAGAAGAACACGCCGCCGGACCAATCGATGGCCGACATGCCGGGCATGTCCGGCGCGTCGCAGGCAGCCGATACGAGCGGTGTGCCCATCGATCGGGGAGAGGCAGGGCGACTCGGCATCACGTTCGCCCGGGCGAGCGACCGACCGATCGTAACGTCTGTGCGCGCTGTCGGCGTGCTCAAGTACGCGGAGCCGCGACAGGCGTATGTCAACGCGCGCGTCAGTGGCTGGGTGGAGAAGTTGTACGCGGATTATGTCGGCAAACGCGTGAACGCCGGTGAACCATTGCTGGCGCTCTACTCGCCCGATCTGGTCAGTGCGCAAGAAGAGTATCTCCTCGCGCGACGGCTGCGGGACGACACGCTCGCGGCGAGCGCCCGTCGCCGGCTCACGCTGTGGGACATTCCACCTGATCAAATCGACAGTCTGGAGGCGCGGGGCACTGTCGCTCGGACGCTCACGTTACGGGCACCGAGGTCCGGCGAGATCGTGCAGAAGAATGTCATCGATGGTCAGGCCGTGCAGGCGGGGACGAATCTGTTTCTCATCGCAGACCGGAGTGAGCTGTGGGTGGACGTCGCGATCTTCGAGCAAGATGCCGCAGCGGTACGCGTGGGAACCGCAGCCTCCATTACGGTCGATGCGCTCCCCGGCCGGACATTCCAAGGCCGCGTGACTTTCATCTATCCCCAGCTCGACGAGAAGACACGTACGCTCACGGCGCGCGTCGAAGTCGCCAACTCGTCAGGCGCGCTCCGACCGGGGATGTTCGCGACCGCGGAGCTCTCCCGCGCCGGACGGCGTGCGGTGAGCGTGCCCCTCACCGCGGTGTTGCCGACTGGCACGAAGGACCTGGTGTTCGTCAATCGCGGTGACGGCCGCTTCGTGCCTCGGGAAGTACGCGTAGGCGCGCGCGGTGACTCACTGGTGGAAATCGTGCAGGGCTTGAAGCCAGGTGACGAGGTCGTAGCGTCGGCGACGTATCTGCTCGATTCGGAGTCCAACCTCGCAGCGGCGATTCAGGGACTCATGCTGCAAATGGGGATGGGACTCAACATGGGCGGCATGGATACGTCGCGGAGACGGCCATGATCCAGAACGTGATCGCCTGGGCGATCCGCCGACGCGAGCTCGTCGCGCTCGGCGCGATTTTTGTCCTGGTGGCGGGGATATGGCTGCTGCGCACCATGCCAGTGGATGCGATCCCTGATCTCTCCGATACGCAGGTGATCGTCTATAGCGACTACTCCGGCCAAGCACCGCAGGTTGTCGAAGATCAGGTGACGTATCCCCTGGTGACGCAATTCCTGTCCGTGCCGCGCGTAAAGGCGGTGCGGGGGCAGTCGATGTTCAGCTCGTCATTCGTGTACGTGATCTTCCAGGACGGGACCGACCTGTATTGGGCGCGTTCGCGGGTGCTCGAATACCTGAACGCCATCCAGAGCCGTCTGCCAGCTGCGGTCAAAACCCGCCTGGGCCCGGACGCGACCGGCGTCGGATGGGTCTATCAGTATGCGCTCGAGGGCCCGGGGTATGCCCCGGACCGGTTACGCTCGATTCAGGATTTCCAGGTTCGGTACGCCTTGCAGTCCGTACCCGGCGTCGCCGAGGTCGCGAGTCTCGGCGGCTACGTGCGCCAATACCAGGTACTGCTCGACCCCGCCCGGCTGCTCGCCTACGGCGTGGAGATACGTCAGGTCGTCGAGGCGGTGCGGGGGGCCAATCAGGACGTCGGCGCGCGCACGCTGGAAGTGGCCGGCGCGGACTATGCGATTCGTGGGCTCGGCTATTTCCGCGGTGTGGAAGACATCGCGAAGGTGGGAATCGCGGTGGGCACCGGCGGTCGCTCCGTGCGCATCGGCGACGTCGCCCGCGTGACGATCGGTCCCGATCTCCGGCTGGGGATCGCGGAGCTGAACGGCCAGGGGGAAGCGGTGGGTGGCGTCGTCGTCATGCGCTACGGCGAGAATGCGCTGCGCGTGATCAACGCTGTGAAGCAACGCGTCGCGGAAATCACGCCCTCGCTACCGGCTGGCGTGCGCATCGTTCCTACCTACGACCGCTCGAACCTGATTCACGGCTCGATCAAGACGTTGTGGCGCACGCTGATCGAGGAATCGATCATCGTGGGCCTTGTATGCGCGTTGTTCCTGCTGCACACACGCAGCGCGCTGGTCGCTCTGGCCACGCTGCCGCTCGGCGTGCTCATCGCACTGGCTCTGATTCGCTGGCTCGGGATCAACGCTAACATCATGAGCCTGGGCGGAATCGCGATCGCGATCGGCGCGATGATCGATGCGGCCATAGTCATGATCGAGAACCTGCACAAGCACATCGAGCGCGAGCCCGACAGGCCCCACTGGGAGCGCGTGTTCGCGGCGGCGCGCGAGGTCGGGCCGGCGCTGTTCATGTCGCTCCTCATCATCACCCTG
Organism: Gemmatimonadales bacterium; assembly: GCA_036390255.1. GTDB lineage: Bacteria > Gemmatimonadota > Gemmatimonadetes > Gemmatimonadales > GWC2-71-9 > 20CM-2-65-7. The sequence continues at coordinate 14,347 of DASWCE010000322.1, forward strand.
TCCTTCCTGCCGGTCTTCACGCTCGAGGACCAGGAGGGGCGGTTGTTTCGGCCGCTCGCGCTAACCAAGACATTCGCGATGGCGGCCGCGGCGCTGCTCTCCGTCACACTCATCCCAGCATTGATGGGCTGGTTCGTGAAGGGGAAGATTCGCGCCGAGGCGGACAATCCCGTCAATCGCTGGGCGATCCGGGTCTACCGCCCGATTCTGCGCTGGGCGCTCGAGGCGCGGTGGCTAGTGTTGGGAGGAACCGGGGCGATTCTCGTGCTGACATTGCTGCCGCTCGCCGGTCTCGGAAGTGAGTTCATGCCGCCGCTGAATGAGGGCTCGCTGATGTACATGCCCAACACGCTGCCGGCCGTCTCCGTCACGACACAGCGCCGGCTGCTGCACGTCGAGGACAGCCTCCTCATGACGTTTCCCGAAGTCGCCTCCGTCTGGGGCAAGGCTGGGCGCGCGAGCACGGCCACGGACTGGGCGCCGATGTCCATGGTCGAAACGGTGGTGAACCTCAAGCCCACCTCCGAATGGCGGGCTGGCATGACGCAGGATCGTTTGATCGCAGAGATGGATCGGCGGCTGCGGCTCACCGGTGCCGTGAACACGTGGACGATGCCAATCAAGAATCGGACCGACATGCTCTCGACCGGTGTTCGCACCACGTTGGCGGTAAAAATCTTCGGGCCCGATCTCGCGACGATCCAGCGGATCGGTCAGGATATCGAGCGGGTGCTAGCGCCGTTGACCGGCACCGCAAGCGTCTATGCCGAGCGTTCGTTCGGCGGTCGGTACCTAGACATCCGGCCGGACGCGGACGCGCTCGCCCGCTATGGACTCACGACGGGCGACGCCCAGCAGGTGATCGGCCTCGCGCTCGGCGGCGAGGAGATCACGACAACGGTCGAAGGCCGGGAGCGTTACCCGGTTGCCGTCCGCTATGCGCAAGACTTCCGCGACGATCCCGACCAGATTGCGCGGATTCTGGTCGGCAAGTCGGATGGAGCACAGGTACCACTCGGCCAAGTCGCCGATATCCGCTTCAGTTCAGGTGCGGCGATGATCCGCAGCGAGGGCGGATACTTGTATGACCAGGTCTCGATCGATGTGCGCGGCCGAGATGTGGGGGGTTACGTGGCCGATGCGCGAGCGCTGGTCGATCGCCAAGTGACGCTGCCTTCCGGCTATTGGCTCCGATGGAGCGGGCAATACGAGGCGCTCGCACGCGTCAAGGCCCGTCTCCGGGTGGTCGTGCCGCTCACTCTCGCCATCATTGCCCTTCTTCTATATCTGACGTTTGGCACGGTCGGCGAGACGGCGATCGTCATGCTCTCGCTGCCGTTCGCGCTGGTCGGCGGCGTGTGGATCATGTGGCTGCTGGGCTATAACCTGTCGATCGCTGCGGCAGTGGGATTCATCGCGCTCGCAGGCGTCGCGGCCGAGACGGGCGTCGTAATGCTTATTTACCTGGACCACGCCTGGAAGGACATCGCGCAGGAGGGGCGGCGTCCCACGCTCGCCGAGCTGGTGGGCGCGATCGAGCACGGCGCGGTGAACCGCGTGCGGCCGAAGCTGATGACGGTGCTCGCGATCATGCTCGGCCTCGTGCCGGCGCTGTGGAGTCATGGCACGGGGGCAGATGTGATGAAGCGGATCGCCGCGCCAATGGTCGGAGGAATGGTCAGCTCGACGGCCTTGACGTTGGTGGTTATTCCGGTGCTGTACTTCCTGTGGCGGCGCCGGGGGATCGAGCAGTGATCAATCACGAACGCTCTCATCATCCTGATCACGGTTCCCATTCCCCGGGCGGACAACATGCTCGACGGGCTCACGATTCGTTCGTGTACCGCAGCGTCACTCAGTGAGCATCGCTCGGCACCAATACGCGGAGCACCGGATGACCGCTTACGTTCGCGAGCGGCAGGTACACGCGGTGCGTGGCGGGATCGACCGCGACGGAGTGTGCCTTCGGTGCGCGATACCAGCCGAGCTGCGCGAGAGAGCCGTCTCGCTCCTCGAACACCGCCACGACTCCGGACTCGGCAGCTACGTACAGCCGTTTGAGTTTTGGATCGAATGCCAAGACGTCAGGATCGCTCCCGACCGGCACCACCTGACGCAGCTGTAGGGTCCGCAGATCCAGCACGCCCAGCGTCCCGCTCTCCTCACCCGCGATGAAGGCCAGACGGTTCGGTGCGTCGATGTAGACCCCGTGCGGATGGCGAACCGCTTTGTCGAGTGTGATCTGACGAACGATGGTAGAGGTCGCTGGATGGATGATCGCCAGTTGGTTCGTGGTCTGGACCGCGACGATTACACAATGCGAGGTCGAGTCGTACTGCGTGTTTCCTGCCTCACCGCCGAGCTCGATCTGCGCGGCGACAGTGTTGGTCGTCGCATCGATTACAAAGTCGCGCCGTCCCGATTCGTCCGAGACGAAGACACGCCGCTCCACGGGCGCATACGCGATCCCGTCCGGGAACCGCGGCCCGGCGACGCGCGCCACGATCTGAAAGGTGGAATCGTCGACGACCACAACAGCGTGGTCGCCGGTCGCCGAGGCATACGCGCGGTGCTCGGCCGGCACCGCCAGGACACCGGTCACGGTGGGAAATCCGTCTAGAGTGGCGATAACGCGCCCAACGCGTACATCGAAAACGACGAGCTGCCCTGCGCCCATGTGCGAGATGAACAGCCGCCCCGTCGTTGATTCGAGACTCTGATAGTCAAAGCGCGAGGCGCTTCCGGGCAGAGGGAGGTCCGCGAGCACGCGGAGCGGTGCCGCGGCCGTCGGTGGTCGTGGAACCGTACCAGTCCAGTGAGCTTCGACAGATGGCCCGCCGAGGGTACAGGCCGCAGGCGGTGCTTGGGGGGCCGCGATGAAGGTGAGCGCTGTAAGCAGGAAGGCCAAGGTCAGGGCGCGAGTGCCGTGGCGGTGAGGTCGTCGAACAGAGTGTGCGAATCGGCTTTGGTCCACACGCCAACCTTACCCGGCGCCGTAAACCGTGTGTCGTGGACGTCGATCAGCTTCTTGCCGTTGAAGTAGACCTCGACGTGATCGCCGCGCATGTTCGCGCGCAGCGAGTGCCAGACCCCCGATGCGACGGGCACATGCACGCGCTTCACCTCGACGCGGCGGCCATTCTGCACGTAATACCAGCAGACGTTGTCCTCGAGCGCATTCGCCCGCGTGAGGTAGTAGTTGTTTTCGTCTTGGTACCGCCAGACGATGCCGCACGCGCGATCCACTCGACCGCTCACCGGTTTGCACCGGACCGTCACGCTTACGTCCCCGAACGTGGGGCCGTCAGCCACGGCGAGAGGGAAGCGGTAGTCTGTCCGATCACTGTCTTCCTGCGCGAGTACGTTGGGCCCGCTGGGGGCATCGGCCGCGGCGCGGACCACCCAACGTCCGGGGCGCCCCGACCCCGTCCGCCCGAACGAGAAGCCGGCGGGTGGCTGCCCGACGTTCGAGCTGTCGAATGTCCAGATGGTGGCGGCCTGCGCAGTACTCGGCGAGGGATTCACCGCGGGAGCCGGGTCGTCGTCGTCATCATCATCCTGGTCGTGACTGCGACTCTTGCTGCACCCTGTCGTCCCGATTAAGGCGAGGCTGAGGGTCACCAGCCCTACTTTCCGAAATGCGTACATGTGTCCTCTCAGTGCCCGGCATCGACTGCTGCTCTGAGACCGCGCAGCACGTCGGCGAGCGGGCCGTCGGCCCAGAAGTGGATGTAATTCAGGTGGGGGGAATCACCAATCATGTGACTGTGCACCGCGGTCGCCGTGATCCCGTGCGCGGTAAGCGCGTCCACCACACCGGCCACGCTGGAGTCTCGCACCGCAAAGTCACCGGTGGCGACGGCGCGCGTGGGACTCACCATCTGGACGTTGACGGGCGAGCCGTAGGCAAGCGCGGGGGTCATGGTGCGGCCGCCCATGGTGACCGTCCCCGAGACCAGAACGAACCCCACTTGAGCGACGTTACCGCGCGCTGTGCCGTGACCTCCCAGCGCTGCAAAAACGGCGGCCGTGTCGATCGTCAGAGGAACCGGCGGCGCCGACGCGACGGGTCGAGGCGTGGCGGTTTTCGTTAAAGCCCGATCCAACCGGGTCGCCAGCTCGAGCGCGGCTCCCTGGCCGAAGATGTGCACGTAAATGATCTCCGGCTGTTCGCCGACGATGTGATTGTGGATCGCGGTCAACCCGATGCGTTGGTGCGCCAGCTCGGCGAGTACGGGGCCCAGTTCTGCCGCTGTAAGTACGAGATCACCCATCATCGTCGCGTCGTTGGGCTCACCGCTGAACCCGGCCCAGGCCCCAAGCGCGAGTGCCGGTGAGACCGTGACGTCCCCGACCCGCACGGTGAGATCGCGGCGGGGCAGATTGTAGCGAACGTAGCCAGGCGCACTCGTGCGTGCCGTTCCGAGGATGCGGCCGACCGAATCCCAGACAGCGGCCGACGGCTGTTGCGCGAGCACCGGGCCGGCTCCAACGGCGACGACGCTAAGGAATAGAGTTGCCTTCACGACCTTCTTCATGGACGGACTCCTCCGTTTCGTGGTGGCCGCCTACAACGCATGCTTCAGGAGCAAGCCAACGACGCCGGACGCCGCGATAAGCGCGGGTTCGGGAACTCGCTTCATCGTCACAATGACGGCGAGCGTGACTGCGCAGATCAGGACCGTCGGGACGTCGACGAGGGCACGCCGGCCGAGCACGATCACCGCGCCGGCGATCGCACCGGTGGCAGCGGCCGTGACTCCGTCGACGAACGCCTTGATCCGCGGGCTCTCGGCAAAGCGGTGAAAGTGCGGTGCCGCAAGCACAGTCACGAAGTACACTGGTGCGAACACACCGATCGCCGCCACGATCGCTCCCAACGGTCCCGCAACGAGATACCCGATGAACGCCACGGTGATCACGACGGGGCCGGGCGTGATCATCGAAACGGCGACCGCATCCAGGAACTGGCGCTCCGTGAGCCAACGGAATTGTTCGACGACGCCGCCGTGGAGGAACGGCACGATCGCGAGCCCGCTGCCGAACACGAACAGTCCAGCGGCGGCGAAGTACCAGAATACTTTCCAGAGCACCCCCACAGACACCGCCCCAGTGAGACCCGACGTGAGCCACGCGGGCCATGGCGCGACGAGCAGCGCTTTGGTCGGCATTGCCGGACGTGCGCGCGCGCGGGAGAGCAGGGGCACGAACCCCGACGCCACAAACACCCAAATGATCTCGGTCGCCGTCCAGGCGGTGACAATGAGGCTTACAGCGAACAGTCCCCACAGCAGTGGATCCTGCCCCAGCGTCGCCCGCGCGAGCTTCGCAGCGCTCCGCGCGATGATCGCGATAACCGCCGCCCCGACGCCGTAGAACAGCGCCTGCATCCAGGCGAGCCCACCGAACTTTAGGTAGAGCGCCGCGAGGATAAGCACCATGAGGAACGACGGCGCCACGAACGCGATCCCGACAAGTGTCGCGCCCAGGACTCGGCCACGCACCCAGCCGAGGTACATGGCGAGTTGGGCCGCGAGCGGGCCCGGGGCGAGTTGCGCGAGCGCGAGTCCCTGCTTGTAGTCTTCCGGCGCGATCCACCCACGCTCGTCCACGAGATCGCGCTGCATGTAGCCCGCGAGCGCGATCGGTCCGCCGAACCCCCACGTGCCGAGCTTGAGGAAGTAGACGACGAACTCCCGGAGCGTGGCGCGCGTCGGCGCGGGCTTCATCGCGATGACTGATAGAGGTTGTCGAACACGGCCGCGCCGAGACGGAGGCGCGTCGCGTCGGTAGCGTGCTTCCGGGCGATTCCCGCGAGCAAGCGCTCGACACCAGTAGCCTCGGCGCGGCTGAACTTCGCGTCCTTGCAGTCGATGTCGTGCACGATCTCGGCGATCGCGCGCAGCGCGGGGTCGCGCAGTCGAAACCGCCGGAGCAGCGTCTCGAAGGTGCAACGATCGCCTTCGTGCGTATACTCGGCCTCGAACATGTCGAAGCGCAGCTCGCTCCTGCGAGGCGAGTAACCCTCGGGAGCGACGAATTTGAACCGGGCCGCCTGATCGATGAAGCGCTTGATCAGCCACGCACTCGCGATGCGATCCACGAACACGCCCCGGCGGGTGACCCACGTCCGCCCGCGCATCCGGGCGACTCGCAGACCAGCGCGGGCTCTCCGGTCGGCGCGCGGTTCGGCCCGGCGCGCGCGTACCTCGAGGCGCGTCACTACCCGCTCCACCGCTTGACGGTTGGGAGCGTGGAAATAGTCGATCGCTGCGACCTCGGCCAGCCGGTGATCGAGGCGCGCCACCTCGGCGGGAGCTGCCTTGCGCGCCAGGGTCTTCGCCTCGCGCGCGATGGCCCCGTAATCCGCGGCGCGGGCCTTGTGGAACAAGCCCTCCACGTCGCGATCGCTCAGGCCATCCACGAAATCCCCTCGGCACACTGACCCCTCGCCACCGCCTGCCTCGATCTCCTGCAACAGCCAGCGAAAGTCTTCGACCGCCTGATCGTTGTACGGGAGGACCCACACCGAGTTCTTGACCGGCACCGCGCCAATGCGCTGCAGCCTGCGCCACACTTTCACACGGAAGTAGTCGGGCTTCGGCGGAATCTGGTGGAACAGCAGGAGCCAACGTCCGGTCGGTGTGCCCTTGGACATCAGACGGGGGCGGGGGCGCGCTGCGGGTTCCAGGAATGACGCTCCCCCTTGGCGTGTTGGAGCCATGCATACAGCGCATCGTAGATGACGAACCCGCGGGTGAGCAGCTCGTGATCATCCGGGAACAGTTGCGACAGTCCCAATGAGATGGCGAGCAATCCCGCCGCCTGCGGTGCAAGGTCGAGGCGGTCCGTGTCCGCCCCGCGGACGATAACCGCTAGCTCGCGCAAGGCCGGATCAGTCAAGCGGTACTTCTGCAGGAAGGCGTCGAAGCTGCACAAAGGCCCATCGTGAGAAAGCTCTACGCCTTCTACATCGTATGGGACCGCGTTGAGCGCATCAGCACGAGCGCGCACATCCGTGGGTGGTGCAAAGAGAAACTCAGCCTGCGGGTCGATGAATCGCGTGATCAGCCACGGGCATGCGACACGATCGATTTTCGGATGCTCACGAGTGATCCATCGCATAGGTGTCTCGCTGCGGGTGGAACGCAACTCAGTTGACTATAACAAGTGTATCATCGATCGTTCGAGGGGGCTAGGACATCACTTCACTACACCGAGATCGGGGGCGTTGTATGAAGATGACGATGAAGGCGTGGCTTGTTCCGGTTCTCGCCATCGCAGCAGTGTGCTGGGGGACCACGCTCGCGGCCCAGGACAAGGAAGAGGAAGGGAACCCGGCTGCGGCAGCAAAGGCAGCACTGAGCGCCCGCGTGTCCCTCGACGGTGGTCTGGCCGCGAGCGCGAGCCACGGGCGGCCCATTTCCGCCAAGTTCGAGATGGACGAGGGCAAGTTGCAGCTTTCCGTCTACACGATGAAGGGCGGCAAGTTCTTCGAAGTGAGCGTCGATCCCAACAGCGGACGGGTCGTCAAGACTGAGCCGATTGCAGACGGCGAAGATTACACCGCGGCACAAGGTCAGAGCGCGGCGATGGCCAAGGCGAAGGTCACGCTGCGGGCCGCGGTGCAGAACGCGCTGCGAGCCAACGCTGGCTTCCGCGCCGTCAGCGTCACACCCTCGTTGAAGGATGGCCACGCCGTCGCCGAAGTCGCGCTCGCAAAGGGCGAGGAGATCAAGACTGTTTCGGTCCCGTTGTAACGAGAACAACCTCTCGATTCGTAATCCTGGACGGCCGGCGCACGCCAGCGCTGGCCGTTCTGCATCGGCCGCTACACGGTGACCAGTGCGACTGCCTGCGCCCCTGGGCGACGAAACGCTTGGCACCACCAGAGAAAACACGCTTTACGCGAATTCACGAGTTCCGGGCACGTCACTGTTGCAACTG
>DASWCE010000323.1:0-2737 GCA_036390255.1 Gemmatimonadales bacterium
TCGTCCGGCGGCGCAGGGCGCGACGATTCTCGTGACCGGCCCCAATTTCGGCTGCGGGTCCTCACGCGAGCACGCGGTGTGGGCGCTGGCGGAGTACGGCTTCCGCGCCATCATCGCGCCCTCATTCGCCGACATCTTCACCGCCAATTGCTATCGCAATGGGGTGCTGCCGGTGCAACTCACAGCGACCGACGTCGAGAGACTGACTCGACGCGCGGAAGCTCCCCTTGCCGGCAGCACGTATGAAGTCGTGGTGGATCTGGAGAAGCTCGTGGTGTCGGATGACGACGGTTTCTCCACCCCCTTTCGCGCCGATCCGTACGGGCGCGAGCTGCTGCTCTCCGGCCTCGACGAGATCGGACGCACGCTGCTCGAGGAGCCGCGCATCGCGGCCTACGAAAGGGCGCACGCATGAAGACGTACTCCATCGTGGTGCTGCCTGGTGACGGTATCGGGCCGGAAGTGATTGCGCAGGCGGTGCGCGTGCTTGAAGCCGTAGCCGAGCGGTTCGACGTTCGCTTTACGCTCGAGACGTTCCCCGTCGGCGCGGCGGGCGTGGCGGCTGCGAAGGAGCCGCTGCCACAGGAGACGCGCGAAGCCGTGCTGCGTAGCGACGCAGTCCTGCTCGGCGCCGTCGGTGATCCGGCCCTCGACAGCGCGCCCCGCGAGCTGCGTCCCGAGACTGGCCTGCTGGCGCTGCGCAAGCTGTTGAACGTCTACGCGAACCTGCGGCCGGTCGCCGTCCATCCAGCGCTGGTGGGCGCTTCCCCGCTCAAGCCGGAGCGGTTGCGCGGCGTCGATCTGCTCGTGGTGCGCGAGCTGACGGGGGGGCTCTACTACGGCGAGCCGCGCCGACGCGCCGCGACCAGCGCGACCAATACGCTCGCCTACACGGCCACCGAGATCGAGCGCGTCGCCCGGGTGGCGTTCGAGGCGGCCCGCGCCCGGCGCCGGCACGTCACGTCGGTGGACAAGGCCAACGTCCTCGAGGTGTCGCAGCTCTGGCGGGAAACCGTCACCCGCGTCGCCCGCGACTACCCTACGGTGCGGCTGGAACACTCGTACATAGATACGGCCGCGATGCGGCTGGTCACCGATCCCGCTACGTTCGACGTGGTGCTCACCGAGAACATGTTCGGCGACATCCTCAGCGATGAAGCGGCGGTGCTCGTGGGCTCGCTCGGCCTGCTGCCATCCGCGTCGCTCGGTGAGGGGCCGGGTCTGTTCGAGCCGGTACACGGCTCCGCCCCGCCGCTCGCGGGCAAGGGCATCGCCAATCCGATCGGCGCCATCGCGACCGTGGGGCTGCTGCTGCGCCACGGGCTGAAGCTCCCGGACGCCGCCGATGCGGTGGACGGTGCGATCGCGGCGACACTCGATGCGGGTGCCCGCACGCAAGACCTGGCGCGACCCGGTGAGCCGAGCATCGGGACCGCGGCTATGGGCGCACGGATCGCAGAGCTGATTCTCGTGGAAGCGCTCGAGGGTCGGTCATGAGCGACAATTTTCGGAGCCGTGCGATTACCGAGGGCCTCGAGCGGGCGCCCAACCGTGCCATGCTGCGCGCCGTGGGATTCCGCGATGGCGACTTCGCCAAGCCGATCGTGGGCGTCGCGAGCGCCTACAGCACCATCACGCCCTGCAATGCCGCCCTCGATCGGCTGGCGCGGCGCGCCGAAGAGGCGCTGCGGCGGGCGGGCGCGATGCCGCAGACCTTCGGGACGATCACGGTAAGCGACGGGATCTCGATGGGCACCGAGGGGATGCGCTACTCCCTCGTCTCGCGCGAAGTGATCGCCGATTCGATCGAGACCGCCTGTGGTGCGCAGCGTATGGACGGGCTCCTGGCCATCGGCGGCTGCGACAAGAACATGCCGGGCGCGATGATCGCGATCGCGCGCCTCGATATCCCGGCCATCTTCGTGTACGGCGGCACGATCAAGCCCGGTCATTACGCGGGGCGCGATCTCACGGTGGTAAGCGTGTTCGAAGCAGTCGGAGCCGCCGGGGCGGGGCGGATGCAGCAGGATGAGCTGCTCGAGATCGAGCGGCGTGCGTGTCCGGGCGCGGGGTCATGCGGCGGGATGTTCACGGCCAACACGATGTCTGCCGCAATTGAAGCGATGGGGATGAGTCTACCCCGCTCCTCGACGATGGCGGCCGAGGACCAGGAGACGGCAGACAGTGCGGCTCGCTCGGCGGACGTGTTGTTCGACGCCATTCGCGCGCGCCGCACGCCGCGCCAAATCCTGACGCGTAAGGCATTCGAGAATGCGATCGCCGTCGTGATGGCGATCGGCGGGTCTACGAACGCGGTGCTGCATCTGTTGGCCATCGCGCGTGCCGCGGGAGTGCCGCTCGCGATCGACGATTTCGAAACGGTCCGCACGCGCGTGCCGGTGCTCTGCGATCTCAAGCCATCGGGGCGCTTCGTCACGACCGACCTGCATCGGGCGGGCGGCATCGCGCAGGTCATGAGCGTGCTGCTTGCAAACGGGGCGCTGCACGGCGACGCGCTGACGATCGATGGCCGCACGATCGCCGAAGCACTGAAAGACGTTCCCAAACGGCCGCGCCCCGATCAAGACGTGATTCACCCCTGGGATCGCCCGCTCGCCTCGCAGGGGCACATCGTGATTCTGCGCGGCAACCTCGCACCCGAGGGGGCGGTCGCGAAGGTCAGCGGCCACGGCCCGCACGAAATCACGGGTCCCGCGCGCGTGTTCGACTCGGAGGA
>DASWCE010000324.1:0-3310 GCA_036390255.1 Gemmatimonadales bacterium
GATCCTCACGGCGCTCGAGCGCCGCCCGCCCGGCAACACGGCCTTCGCCATCGCACTTGTCCACCTGGGGCTGGGGGACAACGAGCAAGCGCTGCGCTGGCTGCAAGCGGCCTACGAGGAGCGCTCGGAATGGCTCGTGACCGACATGCCGGCACCCAACTTCGACTCCCTGCGCCAGGACCCGCGCTTTAGGGCGCTCATGAGGAAAGTCGGCATCGAGTAACCGCTCAGGAGCGTAGAGGCGCGGGCCTGGGGGGGACGCCGTGCGGCGGGCGCTGAACCCACACGGAATCCAATGCGTGCGTGGCCACGTGGAATGCGCGTTGCATCCCAATGCAGAACCTCGAACGTCTTTAGGATCGGGGGCTCAGCAGCCGGTCAGTTCACTTCTCCGGCAGTCGGCTGGTAATGAACTGGGAGATGCGGCCGGCTGCGGGCGGGTCCAGGTTCGCCAGCACGGCCACCACGTAGCCGGCTGTGGGGCAGATCTCGAGTTCGCCATTCATCCCGGGAGCGCCCCCGCCATGACCAAAACAGCGGATGCCGTTGGTCGTGCGATCATCGAAACCGAAGGCATAGCGGCCGCCCCCCGGCGTATCAACCTTGCCCGTGGTAAGCATTTCCGTATACTGCGCATTGAGCAGCTTGTGAGCTTCCAAGGCATTCGCAAACCTCAATAGATCGTGCACTGTGGAGTACCCACCGCCGGCAGAAGTGCCCCGGTACGGCAGCGTCTCTGTGGTCGGATGCTCTGACCCTCCACCCATGCTCGTGTATCCGACACTGCGATCGCTTACCGCCTGATCTTCCGGCTCCGAGCCGCTTGTGGTCATGCCTGCCGGTTTGTAGACGTGGTCCCGCACATAATCGTAGTAGCTCTGGCCGCTCACGCTTTCGATCACGACGCCGAGCAGAATGAAGCCGTAATTGCCGTATTCCCACTTGCTGCCCGGTTCGAACGCAAGCGCGCGGCTGCCGTACAGCTTCACATAATCGTCGAGGGTGCGCAGCTCCAGGCGGTGTGCCTGAAACTCCGGTCCGAAGATATCTCCCGTGCCACCGGTGTGCGTCAAAAGCTGATAGATCGTCACCTTCGCGGCGAGGTCCTTGTTGGGGTAATCGGGGAGGTATTTTCCCAACGGATCGTTGAGCGCCACCTTGCCTGCCTGCACGAGTTGTAGCGTCGCGGTTGCGGTGAACATCTTGTTCATGGAGCCGATGCGAAAGCGCGTGTTCAGCTTGTTCGGTGTCTGGTGTTCGCGATTGCTCAGACCGTAAGCCTCGGCCAGGACCGGCTGGCCGTTCCTGGCTATGAGCACGGTGCCGGCAAAGCGGCCCGCGGCAGCATCCTGATCCAGCTTCTTTCGCACGGTCGCAATCAGTTCGCTCCCGCCCAAATGCGGGAGAGGGAACTCCGGTGGACGTGGAATCGCCATGAGGCCAAGACTGACGATCTCGTGCGGCTCGGCATTCTCGACTTCCAGGGTGAGTCGAGCGAATTGATCGGAATTCCGTTCCTGCAGCAGAGCGAGCTGCGTGTCCGGCGTGGATGGCTCCAGTTTCTTGAGGTCGAAGCCGCCCGTCAGCTCGCGAAAAGCTATCGCTTGGTCGGCGTGCTGAGCTCCTGAGGGATAGTTCTCTTCGAGGAAGGCCTTGTACGCCTCGCGATCACCGCGATTGAAAACCTCCAGCCAGGCCGCAAACTTCTGTCCGGCAGGCGTATCCGGGACCTTCACTTGGCCGGAACACGGCACAGAAAGACACAGCAGCCACAGCACAGGCACGGCTCTGATCCGCATAACCATCAGACCCATGAGATATTCCTTTCTAACGGTCAATTTACGTCTCCGCACAGCTCTGACCACCGCTTTGATGGGACACGGCGCAGCGGTGGCATGTCGCGAAGGAGGGCTAGCAGGACCTCGCGACCGACAGCAGGTAGCTCCAGACGGGCGTGGTCCCTAACTTAGCGGCGGCGCCCCTCTCCCACGTCCCGAGACCAGGAGTCGCACGATGAACTGTCCCGCCTGCGGCACCGCGATGACCGAGATGACGGTGGGCAACGTCAAGGTGCAGGCCTGCAAGGGTGGATGCGGCGGACTTTGGTTCGACGAGTGGCAGCTCGGCAAGGTCGATCAGCCCGACCAGTCGGCCGGCGAGGCGCTGCTGAACATCCCGCAGAATCCCGCCGTGAAAGTCGACCAGAACCAGCGGCGAAAATGCCCGCGCGACCGCGACATCGTCATGATGCGTCACTTCTGGAGCGTCAAACGCGACGTGGTCGTGGACGAGTGTCCCAAGTGCGAGGGGATCTTCCTCGATCCGGGCGAGTTGGCCGGCATCCGGGCGGACTACAAATCGGATGCCGAGCGGCACCAGGCAGCCAAGGCGTATTACGACGAGATGTTCGACAAGCAGCTGGCCGGGATGCTGCGGCAGGACAAAGCCAAGCTCGAGAGCGCCCGCAAGATCGCCGGCATCTTCAAGTTCATCTGCCCGAGCTACTACATCCCGGGTAAGCAGTCCTGGGGAGCGTTCTAAGCGCCCCACTCTCCTCGGCCCAGGGGCGCGAGGCCGATCGGGATGCGCCAGGCGGGATTCGAACCCACGACCTTCGGCTCCGGAGGCCGACGCTCTATCCAACTGAGCTACTGGCGCGTCTCAATTGCGGATTGGGGATTTCGGATTGCGGATTGGGTTGTCTCTTCAATCCGCAATCAACAATCCGCAATCCGCAATCTTCAAGTCGGGGCGAGTGGATTTGAACCACCGACCTCGACGCCCAAGGATTGTAACGACTAGCAGCCAATAGGGAAACCGCGCGTCCTGGCCGTCGATTTTCGGGGAGTTGCGGGCCGAATGTACCCCCGTCCGCAAGCGAAGTGGCAGCTGAAGTGGCAACGTGACCGGCCTGGGGGAGTGCTGTCAACGGCGGCCCCAGCCTCTTGATCCGTAGTCACGTGTACGGCGACAGCAAACGCCATGCCGCGACACGTGCCATCATTTCTCGCCGGACGCGCCCGACAGTCTACCGAAACCGCCCGGCCGCGTCTAGGCCCGCACGAAGCACACCCACTTTCACACCCACTCTACCCCGTCACCGCAGCGCTCGACGGAGGATCATGGCACCAAGGTCAAGCGCTCCGTGCGGGAGCGGCAGCACATGAAGCGCGTTGCTTTGGGGTGTGGTCGACGTCTTGGGGTGTCTTGCGCCGCAGGACCGGACGCACGTAGGGTATCCTACGTGACTGGTCCCACCCGCGCCACGCCGCCCGGCCGCGAGAAGCTGCTAACCCAAGTCCGCCGCGCA
>DASWCE010000325.1:0-1562 GCA_036390255.1 Gemmatimonadales bacterium
CACCTCGGCCATGAGGAAGGCCGCCGCGCCCATCACCGGCGGCATGAGCTGCCCGCCGGTCGAGCCGACCGCTTCGACCGCCGCGGCCACCGTCGCCGGAAAGCCGGCGCGCTTCATCAGCGGAATGGTCACCACGCCCACCGCCGAGACGTTGGCCACGGCGCTCCCTGAGATCATGCCGAAGAACGCCGAGCCGACCACGGCGATCTTCGCCGAGCCGCCGCGATAGCGGCCCATCCAGGCGCGCGCGAGGTCGGTGAAGAATTCCGAGCCGCCGCAGCGCGAGAGGATCTGTCCCATCAGAATGAACGGAATCACCACGGTGATGCCGATGTTCACCGGACCGCCGAGGAGCGCGTTGGTGTCCAGGCCCAGATAGACGAGCAGCCGGGTGAACTCGACCGGCCGCGACTGGAACACGCCAGGCAGATGGTTCCCGAGCATCGCGTATACGCCGCCCGCGAGCACGACGAAGACGAGAGACGAGCCCGCGGTGCGCCGCGTCGCTTCCAGCACGAGCGCGGCAAGCGCGCCAGCCATCAGCACACCTTCCAGAGGCCGCGAGGTGAGCTCGTTGGAGAGCGCCGGATAGCGCCATGCCGTGTAAAGGCACAGTGCCAGTCCCAGCGCGGCCGCCGCGACGTCCCACCACGGCGTGCGCCCCGCGAAGCGCGGATTCGCGGGGACCGTGAGATAGGCGAGCGCGAGCGCGAAGCCGATGACCGTGACGAGGAACTGCTCGGTGTAGAGCGCTACGCCGAACCAGCCGCGCGGCAGGTCGAGCACCCACCCCACCACCGCCACGACGAGCAGCGTCTGCAGCGCGCGATTGACGCCCGTCCAGCCCGCGCCCTTCGGCTGCGGGCTTGGGGCGTGATCGCTCATCGGCTGTTGCTTACCTGGACCCGCCGATGCCTTTCTCCTTGTAGAACTTCACCGCGCCCGGATGAAATCCCGCCGGCATGGTCTTGTGCATGTTGTCCGGGTCGAAGCCGTTGAAGGCGCGCAGGCTCTCGGCGAGCTTGGGCTTGTTCTCGTACATGGCCTTCGCGATGCGGTAAACCACGTCGTCTTTTACGTGCGAACCCACCGCGACGAGGTAGTCGTAGGCCATCAGCCTGGTCGGGCCGTCCAGACCGACGAACGCGGGCGAAGGCTGCACCAGCGTGACGTAGGCATAGGGCATGATTTTCTTCATCGCCGCGACGGACTTCGGGTCATCCGGCAGCGGCAGATAACGGATGCCGCCGACCGTCTTGTCGACCTCGGACACTTTCGCCGCGCCGAGCGCGAAGAACCCGCCGTCGAGCTTGCCCTCGATGAAGTCATCCGCCCCGCGCACGACGTTGGGCACGAGCACCTGGACGATGTCCTTCCTCGCGAGCCCGCCGGTCGCGATGATCGCGTCGACGATGCGCTCCAGCGTCACCTGCGCCGAGTAGCCGTACGGGAGTCGCTTGCCTTTCAGCTCGGCGAGCGACTTGATCGGCGAGTCCTTCCTCACGAAGATGCTCGAGTAGAGCGGAAAGATCACCGCGAGCACGCGCAGGTTCGCCTGCCTG
>DASWCE010000326.1:0-7981 GCA_036390255.1 Gemmatimonadales bacterium
GGGGCGGCCGCTTCAGCCTGGGGCCGAGCGAGGCGCTCGACGCCTTGAACCGCAGTCTGCCGGTGGACCACCGGTTGTGGCCGCAGGACGTGACCGCCAGCAAGGCGTGGGTGCACGCGCTGCGGCGGGTCGGCGTGCTGACACCGGCCGAAGAGTCCCAGCTCCTGGACGGCTTGGACCGTGTGGCCGAGCGGCTGGCGGACGGCGCGGCGCTGGGCGCACCGGATGAAGACGTGCATACCCTGGTGGAGCGGCTGTTGTACGAGGAAGTCGGCGCCGCGGCCGGGAAGCTGCACACCGGCCGTTCCCGCAACGATCAGGTCGCGACCGACCTGCGTCTCTGGACGCTCGACGCGATCGACCAGCTCGACGCCGACTTGGCGACGCTCGGCCGTACGCTCGTCGCGCGCGCCCGGGAAGGGGTCGACCAGATCCTCCCCGGCTACACCCATGGCCAGCGGGCGCAGCCCGTGCGCTGGGCCTACGTCCTGCTCGCCCATGCGTGGCCGCTCGTGCGAGATCGCCAGCGGCTCGCCGACGCGCGACGCCGCGTGGCGGAGCTGCCGCTCGGCTCCGGCGCGCTCGCGGGCTCGGGCTTTCCCGTCGACCGCGTGCTCCTCAAGGAAGCACTCGGGTTCCGGTCGCTCTCCGCGAACGCGCTGGACGCCACCGGCGACCGCGACTTCGTCGCCGAGGTGCTGTTCCACATCGCCCTGGTGGGCACCCACCTCTCGCGGCTCGGCGCGGAGCTGGTCCAATACGCGAGCTCGGAGTACGGCTTCGTGCGGCTGGCCGACGACTTCAGCACCGGCTCGAGCCTGATGCCGCAGAAGCGGAACCCAGACGTCTTCGAGCTCGCGCGCGGCAAGGCGGGCCGCATGCTGGGCGATTGCGTTGCTTTGCTGACGACGCTGAAGGGAATCCCCGCCGGATATCAAAAAGATCTGCAGGAAGACAAGGCGCTGCTGTTCGACGCCTGTGACACACTGGTGACCGTTTTGCCGGCAGTGACGGGTGCGATCGACACGCTCACGGTCAATGTCGATCGCATGGCCGCGGCGCTCGATCCCGCGATGCGCGCCACCGATCTCGCGGATCTGCTGGCCCTAGCGGGCGTGCCATTTCGGGAAAGTCACGGGTTGATTGGCCGGCTGGTGCGCGCGGCCGAACAGGCTGGAGTTACGCTCGACAAAGTCCCGCCAAAAGTCGCCACCGCGATCCATCCTGCCCTGGGACCGGCGTTGGCACAGCTCGGCACATGGGAGCAAAGCGTCGAAAGCCGTGCCACGCCTGGAGGTGCGTCACGCGCCTCCATAGACGCGCAAATCGACGAGTTACGGCGCCTGTTTCAAGCAGCAGCGGGCGTGTAAGCGCGTCACTTGCTGCAACTTGTCGGTCGGTATTAGCATATCGCATGCGCTGCCTCGCTCTCAACGCCTCATTCGAGCCGCTCACGATGGTGCCCGTGCGCCGGGCGTTGCGGCTCGTCATCGACGGCAAGGCTGAGGTCGTCGAGGCCGAGGGAACGCCAGTCCATAGTGAGCGAATGGCGGTGCCACGTCCCGCCGTCATTCGCCTGGTTCGCTTCGTCCACGTCCCTCGCCGCTTCCGCCGCCAAGTCACCAACACATTCCTGTTTGCTCGCGACAACTACCGCTGCCAGTTCTGCGGCCGCTCGCAACAGGAGCTGCGGCAGCGCGAGTGCCTGACCCGCGATCATTTGGTGCCGCTCTCACGCGGCGGCACGAACGCCTGGACGAACGTCCTGACTGCCTGCTCGAGCTGCAACACCCGGAAGGGGAACCTGCTGCCTGAGGAAGTGGGCATGCATCCCCTGCGGCCGCCCCACGAGCCGCACTTCGTGCACCTCTCGTGGGCGGTGCGTCGCCTCACGCGGACGCAGGCGAAGTACATCCGGCTCTTCTACGGAGCCGATGTGCTGGCGACCCTCGAGGCCTTGTAGTGGCGAAGACGGCATGGGTGGTGGCGGGCGCGGCGGCAATCGCGCTCGCGGGGGTGGTATTCTTCACCAGGCCGGCGCGCGGATCCATTCATCCCGATCCGCGCCCCGGCATCACCGCCGCGAAGATCCTTCCCGATTCTGCGATTCCGAACAATCCGGGTGCCATGGACGCGTACGCGGCGGCGCGGCGCGCACCGGCGACGTTGGACGGCGTCTATTGTCACTGCAATTGCTCGAAACACGCGGGACACCGCTCGCTCTTGACGTGCTTCGAGTCGGATCACGGCGCGTTCTGCGACATTTGCATGGGAGAAGCGATACTCGCGAGCCAGATGGCGGCGCGCGGCGAGTCGCTGTTGGACATTCGCGCCGCTATTGACCGCCAGTTCGGAACGTAGGACTCCGCGCCTCGAGGCGCTGCCGCGGTAGGCCCGCGAGCCGCACCAACACGCGCTGCGCACCGCGCGCCAACGCCGCACCGATGTTTCCTTCTCCCGACACCGCCGGACCTACGTCGCCTGAGAGCCAGCGCGACAATTCCTGCAGGTCCGTGTCGTTCAGCGTCGTGACTTCCAGTCGCGCGACGAAATAGTACCGACCACTCGACGAGCTCGGACGGAGGGTGACGGTGTAGGGTATTTCGAGCGCCGTGGCGAGCTGCTCGGACGTGGCAAAGCGGCTGACCGCGCCGCCCTGCCGGATGAGGACAAAGTCGTCGGCCAGCGGATCGTTGCGCGCGACGGCGTCCCACGTCGCCTCGCGCACGAATTGATCGAACCAGCTGGCGCGCTCGTGCCACAGCTCGAGCCGGTAGTGGAGCCGAAGCGGAAAGCCCGAGCGCATCAATTCCACGAACTTGCCGTCGGCCAGCAGGCCGGTGCTGCGCACGCGCGGCAGATTGTCCCGCAGCGTGACGGTGAGCGTGGGACTTTGCGCGACTCCCACCTGCGGTATGAGCAGGAGGGCCGCGAGACCGAGGCGCACTCTAGAACCGGTGATCGAGCCGGACCGTGAAGCGCAGCCGTTCGCCGGTAGTGACCGCCTTGGCTATGTAGACACCCAATCCACCCCAATCGACGCCCAGTCCCGCGTCCACGAGCCAGCTCGAGAACGCGGGAATCCGGCCGGCGGGCACGTGCCCGGGTCCGCTGCCCACGATCCACGCTTGGCCCGCGTCGGCGAACACGACCACGTCGAGCCCTTCGAGCCAGAAGAACCTTGGCCCCCCCGGCCCCCCCGGCCCCCCCCCGCTGCCTTCGTCGCGCTCGGGCTTGTCGTCCTTCGAGGGGTTGTAGCTCCAGTTGACCTTCACATGCCCGCGGTATTCGGTCTGGAATGCGATCACGCGATCGCACGCGGCCACGTTCGCTTGCGCGAGCGTGCGGTCGGTGAACGTGTTGTTGCACGCCGCGGCGCGGAACGGATGGCCGGGCATGGGATCGGGACCGCCGAGCGAGACGCGCCGCTGCAGCGGCAACGGATCACCGCCCACCCAGCCACCACTGATGAGCCGAACGTTGACCCGGCCTCCGGGGCTGATGCGGGCGTAATGGCGAATGTCGAAGAAGACGCGATCGAAGCGATAGGATCCGGTCGGGATCGAGTCACGGAGCCCCGCGGGGACTCCGGTGTTGGGGACGACGTCGGTGCTGCGGGAATCCTCGAAGGTCCCCCGAATCAGCCACCCCGAGGTGGGTTCTTCCGTATCGTTGCGTCCGTCGAGGACCGCGCCCAGGGCGATCGTCGTGAAGTGCCCTTCGTCGATCGGCGGGTTCGGACGCCAGAGCGCGGAATTGCGGAACACCGTCCAGGGATCCTGGTTGGCGACGCTCGTCTGCCACTCGCGACGCACTTCGAGCGACAGTTCGATCTGTCGCTCCGGTTGCGCGAAGGCGCGCGCGCCCCACCCTTTGTTCAGGTAGTAGTCGCGGTAGTCTCGTCCAAAGAGGAACGCGCTCCAGCCGATTTCCGCGTTGTGCAGTCCCCAGTCTTCGACCGGCGACACAACGTCGAACGCGCGCAATCCCAGACCGACGGACCGCACGTCGCCCGCGCGCAGCTCGCCGCGGAACATGTAGCCGAGATCGCTGCGCTTGTCCGACAGATCGCCGGCGGACCGGAACACCCCTAGGGCATCGATGCGCATCCGGAAATTCCGCCTGAGCTTCCAGTCGAACAGCGGCCCGAACACGACGGGCAGCCCTTCCACGCGATTGAACGTGCCGCCCGTGGCGATTGTCAGGGCGGAGCGCGAGTCGGCCGTCCCCCAGGAGACTTGTGCGCCGGGATTCCAGAGCCGGTGCCGGAGATTCGGGGCGTACACCAGCTCATCGCCGTCCTTGCGCAGGCGATACAGCAGCGGCTCGCGATATTGACGCACCTCGCCGCCGATGTGGGCCTTGGTGGTATCGTCCACAATCCCGCCGACCACGATCACATCGCCGGTGACCTCGGCTCCGGCATCGAACACAAGGTCGCCGTTGATCACCGCGAGCGTGCCCTGGATCCGGCCCGCGACGAGCACCGGGCCGTTGCGGACGGCCACATTCCCGCGCCACTCATTGCCGCGCGGGAGCTTGGTGCGGCCCACCAGCCGGGTCGTGCCCGGGTCATTGTAGAAGCGGATGACTTCGTCGGACACGACCCGCGGCAGCGCGCGGGCCTCCAGCGACACGCTGGAGCTTTCGGCATGAATGATGATCGTCGTGTCCTGAAGCGTGGCCAGCGCTAACATCAGAATGATCATAGGTCGGCTCGCATTGGAGGCTCGATACCCAGACGTCGCATGCGGCGATACAGATTGGCGCGGTCGGTCTGCAGCCGGCGGGCGGCTTCGGCGACGTTGCCGCGCGCGGCGGACAGCGCCTTTGCGATCAGCTCGCGCTCGTACTGATCGAGGGTCTCGCTGAGCGCGATGTCGCGCCACGGCTCGTCGCTCGCCGAGGCCCCGGCCGGGATACCATTGTTCGGCAGCACCCGCGCGATGTCCGCGGCCGTGATCAGCTCCGCGGTGGCGAGAATCGCGAGTCGCTCCACGATGTTCGCCAGCTCCCGCACGTTCCCCGGCCAGGAGTAACCAGCGAGCAGCGGCACGGCGCCCGCATCGAACGTGACGGGCCGCCGCAGCCGGGCGGCACAGCGCTCGGCAAAGTGACGCACCAGCGGCGCGATGTCTTCCGGTCGCTCGCGCAGCGCCGGGATGTGAATCGGCAACACGTTCAGGCGGAACCACAGGTCTTCCCGGAACTGTCCCTGTTTGACGGCCTGCTGCAGATCCTTGTTGGTCGCCGCGATCACGCGCACGTTCACAGCGAAGGGCCGCTCGCCACCGACCCGCTCCACGACGCCGCTCTCGAGCACGCGGAGCAGCTTCGCCTGCGCTTCGCTGCCCAGGTCTCCGACCTCGTCCAGAAACAGCGTCCCGCCATCGGCCAGCTCGAAGCGGCCCTGGCGACGCTCGGTCGCGCCGGTGAAGGCGCCGCGCTCGTGACCGAACATCTCCGATTCGACCAGATCGCGCGGCAGCGCGGCGCTGTTAACGGTCACGAAGACCTTGTTGCCGCGCGCACTCTGGCGGTGGATCGCGGACGCCACCAGCTCTTTTCCCGTGCCCGACTCGCCGGTGATCAGGACGCGCGACTCAGTGGGCGCGACGCGCGCAATCAGCGCGCGCAAGTTCTCCATCGCCGCGCTCGCGCCCACGAGGGGATCGGCGTGGCCCAGCTGCTCATGGAGGCGTTTGTTCTCGGCGAGGGTGCGTCCGAGCTCCAGCGCGCTGCGCAGCGCGACCAGCACACCCTCCGGCGTGAGCGGCTTCTCGAGGAACTGAAACGCGCCCAGCTTCGTCGCGCGGACCGCGTCCGCGAGGTTCGCCTTGCCGCTCATCATGACGACGGGAACGTGCGGCGCGCGCTTGCGGATCTGCTCGAGCGTCGCGAGACCATCGGGGCCGGGCGGCATCATCAGATCGAGCAGGACCACATCGGGGGCGTCCTCGACCAATCGGACCATCGCCGCGTTGCCGTCCGGCGCTTCGACGGTCTCGAAACCATCGGACTGCAGCAGCGCCCCAACCATCCGCCGGATGTTGGATTCGTCGTCTACCAGCAGGACGCGTGGGCTCATAGGGAGGAGGGTGGAGGACGGTGCAGGTTGGTGGAGGAAGGTGAAGGAAAGACGATCGCGAACGTCGCTCCACCACCCGCTGTTTCGCTCACGCTGATTGTCCCGCGGTGTGCCTCTAGTGTGACGCGAACAAGCGCGAGCCCGAGCCCCGTGCCGTCGTCCTTCGTCGTGAAGTACGGCTCAAAGACGCGCTGGCGCAGCTCGGCGGGAATGCCGGGACCGTGGTCGGCGATCGTGACGGCAAGTCCCGCGCCGTCGCCCGTCACGGTCACATCGATTGCCCCCCGTCCTTTCATCGCCTCGGCGGCGTTGCGATAGAGATTCGCGAACGCCCGGCGCAGCGGATCATAGTGCCCGAGTAGCGTGCGCGACCCGCCATTCGCGTCGACCGTGACGTGGACCTCGGGTGGCACACCGGTGCGTCCCAATTCCTCGAGCAGCTCGACCAGATCGACCTCGCTCTGCGGACCTTCGGGGAGTCGCCCGAACTCGGAGAATTCCTTGGCAAGACGTTCTAGACGGTCGGTCTCTGACGCCATCACTTGCACGGCGATCTCCTTCCGTCCTTCCGTCATTCCATCGGTCCGTCGCAATTGGTCGACCGCAATCCGCATCGAGGTCAGCGGGTTCTTGATTTCATGCGCCACCCGCTGCGCCACTTCGCGGAACGCCCGCAGACGCTCCGCCTCGAGCTCGCGCTCGCGGGCCGCCTCCAGCGCGGCGGCCAGCTCCCGCAGCGCCTGGCGCAGCGCCTCGAACTCCGGTGCCCCGCGGCTGACCGGAGCGCGCGGCATCGGCTCGTGGCGACGGATGAGCTGCGTCCAACCGACCAGTTCGTCGATGGGACGTGAGAGTTGGCGCGACAGGTGACCCGCCAGATTGACCGCGGCGTACAGGACCGCCGCGCCGAGCAGCACGATGACCACGGCGAAGCCAGCCGTGTAGTAGCGCAAGAACGTTTCGGCGCGACGAGCCAGACTGACGGACGCCGATACTTCGTTCAGGTGGTCGCGGAGCAGCGCGCGCTCGCGGACGGTGAGGTGCAGCGTGTCCACGCCATCGAGCAGCAGGCGGGCTGTGGAGGCGACGCGTTCCGTCGACGCGCGCGCACCGGCGGCCGGGAGCAGCCGCCGCACCGACAACACCCAGCCGGCGACGGCCAGGACCGTGGGCACGACGGTCATCACGACGAGGACGACGAAGATTCGCCGCCTGAATGGAAGCGCCATATTTGAGGCCAATTTAGGGATTCGGTTTGGCTGTGACAATTCGACACGGGGGATTGATGAAGGCCCGCACCCACTATCTCTGGTTCAACACGAAGCGGCGTCAAGAGATCATCGATATCACCGACGAGGTGGCGAAGCAGGTCGAGGCGAGTGAGGTGCGTGAAGGCTTTGTCCTGGTGAGCGCAATGCATATCTCTGCATCGGTGTTCGTCAACGACCACGAGTCGGGACTGTGGGAGGACATTCTGAAGTGGCTCGAAGGCACGATCGCACCATGGGACCCACCGCGATATCGCCACAATGAAACGGGCGAAGACAATGCGGCGGCGCATTTGCGCAGTCTCACCATCGGTCATGAAATCATCGTTCCAATCACGGCGGGAAAGCTCGACTTTGGGCCGTGGCAGCGCGTCTTTTATGGCGAGTGGGACGGGCAGAGAAAGAAACGGGTGATCATCAAAGTTCTGGGGGAATGACCGATGCGAGCGCTACTGCTTTTCGCGCTGCTTGCCGTCACGCTGCAGGATGCGGACACGCGCGCATTGCTGAAACTGGAAGATGACTGGGCGAGTGCGCTCGTGAAGCGCGACCGCGTGGTGTTCGAGCGGCTGCTGGCGGACGGCTTCGTCTACACGGAGAACGATCAGACGATGGACCGGACCAC
>DASWCE010000327.1:0-3021 GCA_036390255.1 Gemmatimonadales bacterium
GTCTTTGCGAAACCCCTGCGGTCCGCTTCCTGTGCGACCACTTCCTGCGTGATGAGGTTGTCGAGAATCGCCTTGCGCGCCTGCTCGTTGTCGGGCTGACCCTGCGCGACGCGCTGCTTGGCGATGAAGTCCAGACGGGCCTTGGGAATGGGTTTGCCGTTGACCGTCACC
This sequence comes from Gemmatimonadales bacterium, assembly GCA_036390255.1. Classification (GTDB taxonomy): domain Bacteria; phylum Gemmatimonadota; class Gemmatimonadetes; order Gemmatimonadales; family GWC2-71-9; genus 20CM-2-65-7. Next base: position 172 of record DASWCE010000327.1, read on the forward strand.
GCCTTGGCAGCGGGAGCCTTCTGTGCGGCGGTCTGCGCCCAAACGGGCGCCGCGATGCACAGGGACAGTGCGGCAAACAGGCTAGCCGAACGTGAAAACATGGTGATTCCCTCGTTTTGAAAGTGAAATCATAACTCATCCGGTGTGAGGGCCCGAATCGCGAGCGCGTGGATTTCGCGCTGCATCAGCGGCCCGAGCACCTCGTAGACCATCCGGTGTCGCGTGATTTTGTCCTTGCCGGAGAAACGGGGCGAGACGATCGTAAGGCGAAAATGGCTGCCGCCGGCCTTTGCGCCTTCATGACCGGCGTGCAGGCCCGATTCGTCCAGAAGCTCAATGGACTGCGGCGCCAGCGCGGCCAGCCGCTCGCGGATCGCAGCGGGTAGATCCATCAGCCCGCCCAGGGGCCGCCCACGGGCCCCGCTGCCACCCAGTGCTCGCGGAGCAGCATCACGGCGATCGTTCCTTCTCCTCGACGTAGCGAGCGAGAAACAGCGTTTGGCCGACGATGAATATGAGCATCAGGCTTGTCGCCCCATAAAATTTGAAGCTCACCCAACCGTTGCAGGACAGCATACGGACGGCAGCCAAATTGACAGCGCCCATGGAGACGAAAAATATGATCCACGCAGCGTTGAGTCGCCCCCAGAGCCTATCTGGCAAGGATATCTGGTGTTCCAGCATCGCTTGAACCAGCGTTCTACCCAGGATCAAGGGCGACAGCAGGAATATTATCGAGAACGCCCAATAGAGAATCGTCGGCTTCCACTGGATAAACGTCGGGTCGCGGAAATATAAGGTAGCTCCGCCGAGTAGCGTGACGATGACAAGGCTGACCCAAAGCATGCCGTCAACCTTTTTCTTCCGGAAAAGGAGCCAGCAGACCTGAATGACCGTTGCCAAGATTGCAACTCCGGTTGCCAGCAGGATCGGCTCCTGGGTGATCGGCAGATCCGGAGTTACCGTGCAGCCGCCGCCCTTCTCGCCACCGCCGGCAAGGTAATAGGTCGAAAAAAACAAGATGACCGGAAGCAAATCGAAAAGGAATTTCATCGCGCCATTATAGACGGCGCGTCGGGAGCGCGGACCTCTCGCGGGATCGACGGGGACCGGGTTATACTTCCGCCTCGGTCCCATCCGGAGCAGGTGCCTGCGCCCTCTAAAGGAGACGAATATGGCCGAAGCCCATATCGCGCAGAAATCCCCGTACGCGGTCGAGCTCGCCACCGGCGATTATTGGTGGTGCCGCTGCGGGGGTTCGAAAAGCCAGCCGTTTTGCGACGGCACGCACAAGGGCAGCGAGTTCGCGCCGGTGAAATTCGGGGTGGCCAAGGCCGAAAAGCTCTGGCTGTGCGGCTGCAAGCACACCCGCAACCCCCCTTTTTGCGACGGCACCCACAAGACGCTCTAGGCGCCGGGTCCACCCTATTTCCTCGTGGCGGTCCAGCGGCCTTCCGCGCCGCTGTCGGTGCGGAACGAGCCTTCCATGGTGCTGCCGGTGACGCGCCCGGCGAAGTCGCGGCGCACGCCGTGATTGTCGACGTAGGCAAAGCTGATCCGGAATCCGGAGAGCCGCGGCTCGCGCAAGCCCGCGAGAATCGAGCCCAGATAGGCCACCCCCTCGATTTTCTGGAACCTCTGATCGACATTCAGGCTGAGCTTCTCCGAAGCGCCCGCGCCGGAGAGTTCCAGTGCCCAGCGGCCCGCGACGCTCGCGGGCACGATCCACAGATAGACGCGCCTGCCGTCCACGTCGGAGGTCTCGTCCGCCTCCCAGTCCTCCATGTTGAAGGCGTGCGCGACGACGCGGGTTCCCGGCCGCATCGCCAGGATCTGCGGCCGTAGCTTCATGTTGAGCGACGGCAGAAGATACAAGGTGAGCACGGTCGCCTGGGTGAAATCGGTCACGAAGATGTCGCCCTGGACGATCTGGGCCTTGCCGAGGACCCCGGCCGCCTGCGCATTGCGCTGGGCATGCGCGACCATGTCGGGGTTGTATTCGATGCCGAGCGAGCGGGCGCCGAATTTCTTCGCGGCGGCGATTGCGATCTTGCCGTCGCCTGCGCCGAGATCGATGACATAGTCCTCGGGCCTCGTTTGAGCCATGTTGAGCATGCGCTCGACGACTTCGTCCGGCGTCGGCACCCACACCACGTCCTTGCCCTGCTGGCCGACGTGGGGTTTGAAATCCCTTTGTTGGGCGTACGCGGCAGGCGCGACGGCGAGCATGGCTGCAGCGAGCGCCCACAGGAAGCCCCTTGGAATTGCACGAGACATATCGTCCTCTTTCCGTTTGAGTGGGAATTCAGTGTGCGGGAAAAGCGACCCGGCCAACACCGCGCGGGCGAAGTTTATTCCGTATCTTACAGCGCTTCGGCCGCGTGGTCGGCGAGGCGCGAGCGCTCGCCGCGCTGCAGGGTCACGTGCCCCGAGTGCGACCAGCCTTTCATGCGGTCCACGACGTAGGTCAGGCCGGAGCTTCCCTCGGTGAGGTAGGGGGTGTCGATCTGCGCGATGTTGCCCAGGCACACCACCTTGGTGCCGGGGCCGGCGCGGGTGATCAGGGTCTTCATCTGCTTGGGCGTCAGGTTCTGCGCCTCGTCGATGATGAGATACTTGTTGATGAAGGTGCGCCCGCGCATGAAATTGAGCGACTTGATCTTTATCCTGGAGCGGATCAGGTCGCGCGTGGCGGCGCGGCCCCATTCGCCCGCGTCGTCGTCGGTCTTGTTGAGAACGTCGAGATTGTCCTCGAGCGCCCCCATCCAGGGCGCCATTTTTTCTTCCTCGGTGCCCGGCAGGAAACCGATGTCTTCGCCGACCGGCACGGTGACCCGGGTCATGATGATC
>DASWCE010000328.1:0-7120 GCA_036390255.1 Gemmatimonadales bacterium
GCGTAGGCGTAGCGTCCCGCGAGATTCATCAGCTGCCAGTAGGCGTCGCCAATCGGCGCATGGACATCGAGCAACACCTCGCGCTCGGGCGCGCGCTCACCCCACGCCTTGTTCTGCGACAGCGCGAGGAAGCCATGGGCGACGCCAAAGCCAAAGCCGCGCGAGCCGAAATGCACGCCGACCCAGATGCGATCCGCCTCGTCGGCAAACACATCGACGTAGTGATTGCCCGAACCCACGGTGCCGAGCTGCTCGCGCGCCTTGGCGCGCAGCCGGTCGCGCTCGTGCCGATCGGGCACTGCGTCCCAAGCGGGGTCCTCGAACAGCGGATCGTCCGTGGGCGCGTCGTCGGCGCGGTTCCTCAGACCCACGCCGAACGAGAGCGAGGCCTGAATCTCGTCGGCCAACTCGCGCAGCCGCCCCTGGATCTCGGGCAGCTTCAGGTCCGTGCGAATCGCGGCGTTGCCGCACGCGATATCAAAGCCCACGCCGACGACCGAGACCTTGCCGCGATACGCCGCGACGCCACCGATCGGCATGACATAGCCCAGATGCCCGTCAGCCATGAGCGCGGCGCGCTCGGCGCGGCTGGCCACATCGCGCAGCTGCTCGAGCGTATTGGGCTCGTGAGAGCCGAAAACCTGGATGTCAGTCATGCTGCGTCTTCGTGATGCGGACGTGGCTGAACATGGCTCGCTCGGTGACCGTGTCATTGTGCGAGCACACGAACAAGCCGACGTAAACCGTATCAGGGAGAGAGACGCGGGTGAGTCGCTGCGTGACCAGCGTATCCCCAACACGTGCTACTGACAAGAAATAATCGCCATCGCGTCGCTCGAGCCGAATCACCGCGTCGGCATCGGGAAGACTGTCGGCTGACTTCTCCTCCTCCGTGATCCCGCCGGCCTGCCGGCGGAACTGGAGCGACATCAGGCCGTTGCCGTGCAGCGCAGCGGTCACGTGGGCGCTGCCCGCGGCGAGCGAAGGGCGAATAGTCCAGCCAATCTTGCGGTGCGGTTCAACGCCTGCCCCGATGAAGCGCGCGTGTGTCGAGAGGAGGAAGTTACCGTTGATCCGCTTCCAGACGAAATGAAAGTCGTCGCGGGCATCCCACATGTTCTGCCCCGACCCCGCGATGACATAGGTCTGCTGCTGCGGGTCGTACGACGCGGTACCCGTCGCGCGGCCCACATTCGTATGCGCGGCAAAGACGCCGATGGGGCCTTGAGCCCCGAGGATACAGGCGAGGACCGCGGAGATCAGAGTCATGGCCACAGCCGATAGAGCGTTCTGGGGAACGCGATTGCCTCCCGAATGTGCGGGATGCCGCAAATCCACGCGACCGTCCGTTCAACTCCGAGGCCGAATCCCGAGTGCACGAACGTGCCGTATTTGCGCAGATCGAGATACCACGAGTACGCCTCTTCCGGCAGCTTTTCGGCACGAATGCGCGCGAGCAGCTTGTCGTAATCGTCCTCGCGCTGGCTGCCGCCGATGATCTCGCCGTACCCCTCCGGCGCGAGACAGTCGTTGTTCAGCACGGTGCGTGGATCGGCTGGGTTTTCCTTCATGTAGAAAGCCTTTACGGCCTTCGGGTAGTTGTAAACGAAGACGGGCCGGTCGTACTGCTTGGCCAGCATCGTCTCATCGTCGCCGCCCAGGTCGCGGCCCCACTCCAAGTCGCCCCCGAGAGACTTGAGCTTTTCCACGGCATCGGTATAGGAGATCCGGTGGAACGGCGGCGCGACGCGCTCGAGCGGCGCGAGATCGCGCCCCAGCTCCGCAAGCTCGCTCTTCCGCTTGTCGAGACAGCGGCCCACGATGTACGAAACGAAATCCTCTTGCAGCCGCATGTTCGCATCGGAATCGTTCCACGCGACCTCGGGCTCCACCATCCAGAACTCCGTGAGATGGCGGCGCGTCTTCGACTTCTCGGCGCGGAACGTCGGACCGAAGCAATAGACCTTGCCGAGTGCGGCCGCCGCAGCCTCGACGTACAGTTGCCCGGTCTGCGCGAGATACGCCTTGCCGAGATCGAAATAGTCGACCGAGAACAACGTGCCCGCGTGCTCGCCGATCGAGCCCGTGAGTATCGGCGTGTCGACCAGCGTGAAATGCCGCTCGTGAAAGAAATCGCGGATCGCCTGGATGACTTCGTGGCGCACCCGCGCGATCGCGGCCTGCTGTTTCGAGCGGAGCCACAGGTGGCGGTGCTCGAACAGAAACGCGGTGCCATGTTCCTTTGGCGTGATCGGAAAATCAGGACTCGGGCCGAGGATGCGGAGATCCGTCGTCTGCATCTCGACGCCGCCGGGAGCGCGCGGCTCGACCCGCACGACGCCCGTGACTTCGACCGACGTCTCCTGTGTAAGTTTCTCAAACGAGTCCCAAACCCCGGACCCCACGTCCCTTTTCAAGAGCACCGCTTGCATCAAGCCCGTGCCGTCGCGCACCACGACGAACGCAATCTTCCCGCTCGAACGGGTGGTCGTCACCCAGCCGCGGACGGCGACGGTCTGTCCGGCGAGCGGCGGAAGCGCTTCGATCCAATGACGTTCCGGCATAGGCGCGGCATACTAGTGGCGGGCCTTTTGAGTGTCAACGCGCTCGCGTGCGCGCCCGCGATGAAACTGGGCCCCGTGCGTCAGGAGTCGCGCTGGCCCGAGTACCTCGAGACATTGAATCCGGACCCTCGGTCCCTATGGCACGTCGAGCTGGGGCGCGGCGCGCGCGGCAGCCCCGCGCTCGGCGAAACGGTGATCGCCGCGGGCACGGCCGACCGCAACCTCGTGCTCCTCGACCGCGCGAGCGGGCAGATCCTGTGGCGCTCGCACCTGGATGGGACCGTCCGGGCCGGTCCGCTGCTCGACGAAGACCGGCTTTACGTCGCCACGGAATCACAACCGCACGGTCGCATCTACGCCGTGCGCCTGCGCGACGGACGGCAGCTGTGGCGGGCGCGCGCCGGTAGCGTGACGGCGCCGCTCGCGTTCGACGGCGGAGCCCTATACGCAGGCACCGAAGAAGGGCTGGTGCTCCGTGTCGAACCGGAACGTGGGCAGACGACGTGGCGGACGACGGTCAGCGGCTCCGTGCGCGCCGGTCCAGTCATCACGCCCACCGGCTTGGTCGTCGCGACCACCACCGACACGCTGTATTTGCTCGACCATCAATCCGGCAGCGTGCGCTCGCGCCTCAAGCTGCCGGGCACGGTACTCGGGACGCCGGCGACGGACGGTCACCGCGTCTATCTCACGACGACCAACGGCCGAGTTGTCGCCGTCGACCTTGCGTCGTGGACGATTACCTGGGACCGCGCGGCTGGCGACGCGGTGTACGGCGCGCCCGCGCTGATCGGCGACACCCTCTTCGTGCTGTCACGCGATGGCGAGCTGTGGCGGATTCCCGTCGACGCCCCTGACGCCGCAACGAGTCACGCGCTCGACATCGTGGCGACGGCGGGACCGACCCCGCTCGCGTCGGGGGTTTTGGTCGGGAGCGTGAGTGGTGAAATGCTGCTGGTCGATCCAGCAAGCGGGGCGATTCGCTGGCGCGCGCAAGTCGCCGGCCCAATCGAGGAGCCGCCGCTCGTGCGCGACCGGCAGGTGGTTGTCGTCGGGGGCCGCGGCGATATTTATTCGTATCGATGATGCGCTCGACGATTCTCTGCGCGTTGCTGCTGTCTGGTGCTGCTCCGAGGCTTTCGGCACAGGCTCGCGACTTGTCGGGCCAACGTGAGTCGTTTGGACGTGCCGTCGTACACAACGGCAAATGGCTCACGGCGGCGAGCGTCGCGGCGCTGATCATGTTCGCCGAGCGCGAGCATAACCAGTCGCAGCGCGCGTGGAATGCGCTGCTCGATGTCTGCCGGTCCGCGCAGGACGCCTGCGCGCTCGGAGCCGATGGGCGCTACGTCCGCGGCGACGCCGAGCAGCTCTACCAGCGCTCGCGGGGGTACGACCGCCGCGCCAACCACTGGCTGCTCGGCGCGCAGGCAAGCCTGCTCGCCACCACTGCGCTATTCATTATTGACCTGCACCCGGGGGAAGGCCCGGAAAACATTCCGCTTGCGCCGTTGCAGGTTGGTCTAAGGCTGCGGTTTTAACCTACCCGGAAGAGCTCGAAGCCCCGCTCGTACCGCGTCACAATTCGTTCGCGATACGCCGCATGCTCGCGAGCTTCGAGCGCGGGATCTGTGGCGATCATCGCGGCTGCGGCCGCGCGCGCATCGTCGAGGAGCGGCAGATCCGTTTCGAGATTGGCGTAGCGCAGCGGCACGCCTCCCGATTGGCGCGCACCCGCGAGCTCCCCCATCCCCCGCTCGTGCAAATCGAGCTCGGCGATCTTGAAGCCGTCCGTTGTTTCGGTGAACGCCTGCAGCCGCGGTGCCGCCTCGCCCGAATCGGATAACAGGATGCAGTGACTCGCCGCCGTCCCCCGCCCCACCCGGCCGCGCAGCTGGTGGAGCTGCGCCAAGCCAAATCGCTCGGCATGCTCGATGAGCATCACGGTCGCGTTCGCCACGTCGATGCCGACCTCGATGACACTGGTGGCGACGAGGAGGTTGACCTGGTTGTCCCGAAAGGCGCGCATCGTGGCATCGCGCTCCTCCGCCTTCAAGCGGCCGTGCACCAGTCCGACACGAAACTCCGCGAACGTCTTCGCCAGCTTCTCGGCCATCGTGGTGGCCGCCTTGAGATCGGCGCGTTCCGACTCATCGATCACGGGATAGATCACGTACGCCTGCCGTCCCGCCGCGCACTCGCTGCGGATGAACTCGTAGATTTTCGATCGAGCCGCTTCTGTTCGCAGTGCCGTTTTCACGGTCCCGCGACCCGGCGGCCGCTCGCGGATTTGGGTGACATCGAGGTCGCCATACAATGTGAGCGCGAGTGACCGTGGGATCGGCGTCGCCGTGAGCAGCAGGACATCGGGCGCGTCGCCTTTCTCGACGAGCGCAGCCCGCTGCTCGACCCCAAAGCGATGTTGCTCATCGATCACCGCAAGTCCTAGGCGCCGAAACGTGACCGACTCTTGAATGAGTGCATGCGTACCGACGACGATGCGGGGGGCGCCGGTCGCGATGCGCTGGCGCGCCGCCGCCTTCTCCGCCGCCGACATGCGGCCCAACAACAGCTCGGGACGTATCGCCAATGGCTCGAGCAGTTTCGTCAACGTGACGCCGTGCTGCTCGGCGAGCAGCTCCGTCGGCGCCATGATCGCGGCCTGATAGTCGTTCTCCGCCGCCAAGAGCATCGCGAACAGCGCGACGACCGTCTTCCCCGTGCCGACATCGCCCATCAGGAGCCGGTGCATGCGCAGCGGCGCGGTCATGTCGTCGGTGATGTCGCGGATCGCGTGCCGCTGATCACCCGTCAATTCGAACGGTAGATGCTCCTTGAGGCGCGTCGTCAGCTCGCGCTTGAGCTCGAAGCGAATGCCGGCGCGCGACCGCTTGGCCAAATGGCGCGCCCGCGCCTGCACGAGCTGCTGGTCGAACAGCTCGTCGAAGGCGAGGCGGCGCCGCCCCAGCTCGGCCTCCTCAATCTTCTTGGGCCGGTGCAGCAGCTCGAATGCGCGCGGCAGCTCGATGAGCTGGTGGGTCGCGCGAAACGCGGGGGGATGGGGATCGTGCACGAGCGGCAGCAGCTCGTCGAGGTGTTGCTGCACGAGGGCGCGAATCTGCCGGTGCGTCAGCCCTTCGGTGGCGGGATAAATCGGCAGCACGAGTCCGGGATTGCTCTCCGTGTCGTCGCCCGCTTCCGCGAGCACGATGAACTCGCGCGGCACGATCTGCTTGCCGTGGTAATAGCGCACCGGCCCCGTCACCAGTAGCAGCTGGCCTTTCTTGATCTGACGCTCGAGAAACGGCCGGCCGGGCCAGGCGCACTCGAGCAAGCCGCTCGCATCCTTGAGCACCGCGTGAAACACGCGCAGTCCTCGGCGCCGCGTCTGCAACACGCCCGTGCTGACGACGCGGCCCACGCACGTCACCTCTTGATTGACCGCGGCGCGCGCCAGCGGCGTGACGGTCGTGGCGTCGAGATAGCGATGGGGAACGTGGAAGAGGAGATCACCGGCGGTGCGAATGCCGAGTCGCTGGAGGGCTTCGGCGCGCTTCGGGCCGACGCCTTTCAAAAACTTTACGGGAGCGCTGAGTTGGAGCTTCAACCCGAGACCAATCGGTGCGCGAACGTCACCGGGTCAAACGGCTCGAGATCATCAAGCGTCTCGCCTGTTGCCAGGAAGCGGATCGGCACGGGCACAGCGCGCCGTAACGCGACCACGCTACCGCCTTTCGCGGTGCCGTCCAATTTCGTGATGATGAGTCCCGTGAGAGGTACCGCGGCAGCGAATACTTCCGCCTGGCGGACAGCGTTCTGCCCCACCGTCGCGTCCAGCACCAACAGGGACTCGTGTGGCGCTCCCGCCTGTCGTTTGCCCACGACGCGCACCACCTTCTTGAGCTCCTCGCGCAGCCGCTCGTCGGTATGCAGGCGCCCGGCGGTATCCACGAGCACAGTATCAATGCCCCGGTTCAGCGCGGCATCAACGGCGTCGAAAGCGACGGCGGCGGGATCGCCCCGCTGCGTGGCGCCGACGAAGGGCGCGGACAGCCGGTCGGCCCAGACCTTCAGCTGCTCCGTCGCGCCCGCGCGAAACGTGTCCGCGGCCGCCAATAACACGCTCCGCCCTTCCCCTTGCAGCCGCCTGGCAAGCTTGGCGACCGACGTGGTCTTCCCCGTTCCATTGACGCCAAAGATCAGCATGACGGTGGGCGGCTGCGGGGCGCGCGCGAGCGGCGCCGCCGGTGGGCCGAGCTGTTCCACGACGATGCGCTCGAGTGTCGGCTGGTCGACGGTGGCGGCTCGACCCAGGCGCTCTACCGTTTCGTTCGTCGCTGCGACGCCGAAGTCGGCTTCGACCAGCTGCCGCTGGACCGCTTCGAGCCAAGTGGCGTCGGCGGCTCCGCCCGCGAAGACGCGCCCGATTTTCTGCCAGAGTCCCATCTACGCGAGTCCCTGGCGCCGGCGCAGCGCCCATTCCGTCGCGAGCGCAAGGGTCGCAATGACGAACAGCCACCAGCGATCGCGCAATCCGACGGATGCCACGCGCGCGC
>DASWCE010000329.1:0-2146 GCA_036390255.1 Gemmatimonadales bacterium
TGAGTCCGGCCTCCTCGGTGATGCCGGCCGCTTTGAGTCTGCCCGATTCGAACGAGACCGCGGTCTGCTCTTCGCGGCGCCAGAGCGCGTCGGCGCCGTCGACCTTGCCGCGAGCGGCGTCGAGCAGGCGATCGATCATACGTCACCGCCGATCAGCGCTTCCTCGATGCGCACGTGCGGCGCCCCTTCGGTCACCGGCAGCGGGAACTGACCGCCTTTGCCGCAGCCGCCACCCATCTGGTTCCAGGTGAAGTCGCCGGCGATGTGATCGATGCGATCGAGCGTCTGAAACAGATTGCCCGCCAGTACGACGTCCTTGACCAGCTCCGCGACTCTCCCGTCGCGGATCATGTAGCCCCAGCCGGCCGTGAACGAGAAGTTCTCGAGCATCGTCTGCCCACCGAAAGCGCCACAGGCGTACACGCCAAGCTTGATGTCACTGATGAGATCGTTGAGCCCGACGCCCTTCTTGCCGGGTGCGATGTAGGTGTTCGTCATCCGGACGATCGGCGGATGACGGAAGGAGATGGCGCGGGCGTTGCCGGTCGGCCGCTCCCCGAGCTTCGCGGCGGTCTCGCGCGAGTGCAGCCGACCGATGAGGATCCCTTCGCTGATCAGGACCGTGTCCTGCGTCGGCGTGCCCTCGTCGTCGTACGGCAGCGTCCCGCGCAGCCCCGTGGCGGCGCCGTTGTCGCCGACGTTGAGCACCGGTTTACCGAACCGGCGGCCCAGGGTCATCATCTCGCGGGCCTGCGGGTTTTCGTACACGAAATCGGCCTCGGAGAGATGCCCGAACGCCTCGTGGATGAAGACGCCGGCGAGCTCGTTGTCGAGGATGACCGGATACGCGCCGCCGCGGACCCGCGGTGCGTCGAGCAGATCGACCGCGCGCTGCGCGACGACGCGAAACCGATCCTGGTAGTTCTGGACGCTGTTCCAGCCTTTGCGCAAGCCGATCGACTCGAGGCCCTTCTCGATATTGCCGTCGCGCCGGCCGATCGCGGTTCCCGACAGGACGATCTCGGGCCGCAACTGGTAGAGGGAGGCGCCTTCGGAATTGACGTACCAGACTTCGGAGACTTCGTCGCGATAGTTCGCTTGCGTGTCGACGATCGCGTTCGAGACGGCGAGCATCGCGCCGTTGTAGCGGTCGAGGAGCTGCTTCTTCTCCGACAGCTCAATGCCGCGCACGTCGCCATCGAGATCCAGCGCCGAGTCAGCCGTCTGTGCCGCTACATCCGCCAGGCGGATCGGTTCATCGAGGTGGACCGCTCGCGACAGCTCGTTGGCACGCCGGACCATGCCGGGTAGCTCGTCCAGCGACGTGAACGAGGCGATCCCCCAGCCGCACGCCTTGTTGAGCACGCGGACGAACCCGCCCTGATCCTCGCTGACCGTCGCGGTCTCGAGCCGGCGGCCGCGAAAGGCGACGGCGGAGATCCAGGTGCGTTCGACGCGAATCTCGGTGTAATCGGCGCGGGACTGCTTCAGGATTTCGGCTAAACGATCTTTCAACTGGTCTCTTTCAGCTTGGCGCGGTAATCGGGACGGACGACGATCTCCCCGTTGACAATCACTTCGAGGTCCCAGGGCAGGATGATGAAATTCTCGTTCTCGAGGGCGTAGAAGTCGGGCTTGTACGTACCCGTCTTGAACGATACGGCCGTCTTCACCGCCGCCGGCTTCAGGTCGCGCACGGCCGCGAGGGCGAGCTTCATCGTGCTACCCGACTCGCAGGTCTCGTCCACGAGCAGCACGCGCTTGCCGGTCACCAGGCGCGGCGGGCCGGCGATCACGGAGCCCTCGGGCGTGATCGCGATGGACGCGAAGTCACGCTGCAGGATGCTCGCGACCACGGCGCCAGGGATCACACCGGCTTTGGCGATCCCGATCACCACGTCCGGATCGTACTCGCGGAAGATCTTCAGGGCGAGCACGCGGCACAACTCCCCGAAAAACGCCCAGTCCACCTGGAGGACGCCCCGTGGGGTCTTGCTGGTGGGGCGGGAGCGCATACCGGCGGAGGGGCGGGGGGGGAGGGCCATGGTTTGGGATTCTACATTGCCAGCGTCAGCAGCCGCAAGCTATTTTCGGCCGCATGAGTTTCTGGCGTCGCTTGTTCGGGGGAGGCTCGCGGGGGGCGGCC
>DASWCE010000330.1:0-15577 GCA_036390255.1 Gemmatimonadales bacterium
GCCCGGCTGAAAGCGCTGGAACCGGAAGTCCGCGCGTTGGATGAGCAGGTGGCGGCGGCCGAGCGCCTTGTGGCCCAGGCGCGCGCCGGCATCCAGGCGGCGCTGGATCGGCGCGACGGGCTCGAAGGAAAGATCCAGAGCTATCGGACGATGCAGGAGCAGCGCCGCCAGCGGCTCGAATGGGTCCGCGGCGCAAAGGAGGCCTCGACGCTGATGGCGGAGCTGGATCTCGCTCGCACGGTGCTCGCGAAAGAAGAAGCGGAGTTCATGCGCTCGGGGGACGCCGTCGGCGAAGCCGAGCGGAAAGCGGCGGAAGCCGAGAACGCCCTCCAGAAACTCAGCGACGCACAGGCGGCACAGCGGGAGGCGCTCGCGGGCAGGCGACAGGAGATCGTCGCCGAGCGAGAGAGTGCGGCGCTCGAGCGCGAGCGCGCGGCCAAGGGCGTGAACCCCTCACTCCTCGCGCGTTACGATCGCATCCGTCGCGGCAAGGCGCCGCTCGCGATTTATCCCCTCCACGGCAGCTCCTGCGGCAATTGCTTCACCGCCGTCCCGACGCAGCGCAAAGCGCTGATCCAGCGTGGCGCGACCATCGAGGGCTGTGAAGCGTGCGGCGTGTTATTGTACGCCAAGGAATGATTCCTCCACGCTGGATCGTCACGGCTAACGCGGATCCGGATGCGACGCGCCTGCTCGCGGCAGAGCTGCGCATCCCGGAAGCACTCGCCGCGATTTTGGTGCAGCGCGGGTTAGCCTCACCCGATTCTGCCAAAGCCTTCCTCCGTCCTGATCTCGAGCGGCTCACCGACCCCTATCGTTGGGCCGATATGGCCCTCGCGGTGGAGCTCGTGGCGCGCGCGGTCCGCGAGAAGCAGCCGATCCTGGTGCACGGCGACTACGACGTGGACGGCCAGTGCGCCTCCGCGATGCTGACGCGCATTTTGCGCAGCGCCGGCGGCACCGTGCATCCGTTTGTGCCGCATCGGATCCGCGATGGCTATGACTTTGGTCCCGCGGGCCTCGGGGAAGCGCAGCGCGTGGGCGCGCGGTTGATCATCACGTGCGATTGCGGGATTACCGCGGTCGCTGCAGTGGCTGCCGCCCGTGCCGCGGGCATCGATGTGATCGTGACCGACCACCATTTGCCTGGCGACGAGCTGCCGCCCGCGAACGCGGTCCTCGATCCGCGCCGCGCCGACTGCGCGTCGGAGGACAAGAACCTCTGCGGCACCGGCGTCGCCTTCAAACTGGCGCAGGCACTCGTGCCAGTGCTCGGCCTGTCGCCGAACCTGCCGCTGCATTTCCTCGACTTTGTCGCACTCGCGACGATCGCTGACGTCGTCCCGCTGATCGGCGAGAACCGCATTCTGGTGCGCTACGGGCTCAAGAAGCTGGCCGACTCCCGGTGGGTCGGGCTGCGCGCCCTGATCGAGACGGCTGGGCTGGCGGGCAAGCCGCTGCGGGGTGCCCACATCGGCTTTATTCTCGCGCCGCGCCTCAACGCCGTGGGCCGAATCGGCGATGCGAACGACGGGCTACGGCTCTTGCTCACGGAGAATCCGCAAGAAGCGGCGGCGCTCGCCCGCGAGCTCGAGACGATCAATGCCCGTCGCCAGGAGATGGACCAGCTGATTCTCGACGAAGCGATCGAGATCGTGGAGAAGACGCTGCAACCGACAGACGCCGCCATCGTCCTCGGCGCGGAGACCTGGCATCCGGGCGTCATCGGGATTGTGGCGTCACGGCTGGTGGAGCGTTACGGGCGGCCGGCGTTCCTGATCGGCTGGGATGAAGCGGGACAGTTCGGTCGTGGATCGGGGCGCAGCATTCCCGGCTTCGATCTCCACGGCGCGCTCCACCGCGTGGGCACACATCTCGAGAAATACGGTGGCCACACGATGGCGGCCGGCTTCACGATCCGGCGCGACAAGTTCGACGACTTCCGCGTTGCGTTCCTGGGCCTGGCGGGCGAGCTTCTCACGCCCGACGACCTGGCGCCGAGCCAGCGCGTGGATCTCGAATTGCCGCTTGCGTCGGTGAGCGAAGAGTTGGAGCGCCTGATCCGTCACCTCGAGCCCTGCGGGGCGGGGAATCCGGCGCCGGTGTTCGGCGTCCGGAACGCGCGGGCCGTGGGCGCGCGGCGCGTCGGGACGAATCACCTCCGCTTTACGCTGGACGACGGCTCGGCCGTGCTGCCGGCGATCGGGTTCCGCTGGGCTGATGCGGTGCCGGAAGACTGGCTCACGAACCCGTTGGACGTGGCGTTTCGGTTGGAGCGAGATGACTGGCAGGGCCGCGTGACGATTCAGGCACGGATCGCGAGTCTGGCGCCGACGAAATGATTCCATTGCGGATTGCGGATTGTGGATTGCGGATTGTTCGCATGACCTTGCTTTTCCAATCCGCAATCCGCAATCGCCAATCCGCAATGTGTTGAAGTGCTCCGGATCATTGCTGGAGAATTCAAAGGTCGCCGTCTCAAGGCTCCGAGCGGGCGGACCGTTCGGCCGACGGGCGATCGCGTGAAGGAGGCGTGGTTCAGCATCCTTCAACAATCGATTCCGGATGCGCGGGTGCTCGACCTCTTCGCCGGCTCCGGCGCGTTGGGCTTCGAAGCGTTGTCGCGCGGAGCGGTTGCGGTCGATTTCGTTGAGAATCACCAGGCGTCATTGGCGGCGATTCGGGACAACGCCGCGACTCTCAAGGTGGAGGATCGCGTGACGATTCACCGCATGGACGCGTTGCGCTTCGCCGAACGCCTCCAGCCCGCGCAATACGATGTCGCATTCGCCGATCCGCCCTACGCCACAGATCACGCCGCACGGCTCGCGGATCTATTCCGTGCCACACCGTTCGCCCGGGTGTTCTCGATCGAGCATGCGCCGGATCGTGACGTGCCAGGAGACGACACCCGCCGCTACGGCGACACGGCGATCACGTTCGTGTACGCGCCATGAAGCGAATCGCGGTCTATCCAGGCTCGTTTGATCCCATCACGAAGGGACACG
The DNA here is from genome assembly GCA_036390255.1 of Gemmatimonadales bacterium. Lineage (GTDB taxonomy): Bacteria > Gemmatimonadota > Gemmatimonadetes > Gemmatimonadales > GWC2-71-9 > 20CM-2-65-7. The sequence goes on from DASWCE010000330.1 coordinate 3,009, forward strand.
AGGATCTCATCCATCGGTCCGTGGAGTTCGTCGATCAGCTCATCGTGGCCGTGGCCGTGAACGTCGCCAAGCAGCCGCTCTTCTCGCTCGAGGAGCGCGTCGCGCTGATCCGGCAGGCCGTCCGCGACAAGCGCGTGGAGGTGCAATCGTTCGAAGGACTGCTCGCCGAGTTTGCCAAGCAAGTCGGCGCGGCGGTGATCGTGCGCGGGCTGCGGGCGGTCTCAGACTTCGAGTATGAATTTCAGATGGCGCTGATGAACCGCAATCTCGCGCCTCATATCGAGACGGTCTTTCTCGTGCCGGCGTTCGACCTGACGTATCTCAGCTCCAGCCTGGTGCGTGAAGTCGCGCGCTTTGGGGGCGACGTCTCGCAGCTCGTCGATCCAACCGTCCAGCAGGCCCTGAAGCGCAAGTTCAGCCAATGAAGTTTCTGGACCGCGTCTACGAGCGGGCGCGGCAGCTCAAGGCTCGGATCGTGCTTGCGGAAGGCGAAGACGCGCGCGTGCAGGAGGCCGGCCGCAGGCTCGAACGAGACAGGCTGGGTGTTGTACAGCTCCTGGATCGTACCACTCCCCACGCACCACTCCCCGCGATGATTTCTCTGCTCAGATCCAGACGGCCAGACAAGTTTCCATCCGACAGCGCCGCGCTCCAGGCCTTAGAGCATCCGCTCAATTTCGGCGCGTGCTTGGTGGGCATCGGCGCGGCCGACGTCATGCTTGGCGGCGCGATGTACACGAGTGCCGAGACGATTCGGGCGGCGTTGTGGGCAGTGGGGACGGCACCGGGTATCGCCACCGTGTCGGGCGCTTTTTACATGATCAAGGACGACCGTGTGCTCACGTTCGCCGATGCGGCGGTCTGCCCCGAGCCGGAACCGAGCCAGTTGGCCGACATCGCGCTGGCGTCCGCGCGAGAGCGCCGACTGATCGTCGAGGACGAGCCCGTTGTCGCTTTCCTTTCTTATAGCACCAAGGGGAGCGCCACCGGCCCGCGGATCGATCGGGTTGTGGCGGGTATGGCCGAGCTGCGGGCGCGCAACCCGGATTTCGCGTTCGATGGCGAGCTGCAGCTCGACGCGGCGCTCGTCCCCGCCGTCGCCTCACGCAAGGCGCCGGGATCTCCCACCGCCGGCCGTGCCAACATCCTGATTTTCCCCGATCTCGACGCAGGCAACATCGGTTACAAACTCGTGGAGCGGCTCGGTGGCTGGACCGCGCTCGGCCCGATTCTGCAGGGATTGGCGCGACCCATCTCGGACCTGTCGCGCGGCGCGACAGCCGATGATATTGTGAACACTGCGGCGATCGCCGTCCTTCAAACCCGGAGGGGATGACCGGTGCGCTTCACTCTCAAGAAGGATAAGAGCGGGGTGGTCGTCGTCGGCGTGGAAGGCCAGCTTATCGTCGGCAACCGCCAAGAGCTGAAGCAAAAGGTCCTCGATGCGCTCGAGGAAGGCTCCCGGAAGTTCGTCATCGATTTTTCCAAAACCGGCTACATCGATTCGTCTGGGCTCGGCGTCCTGGTCTCGCTCTCCAAGAAAATTCGCGAGCAGGGCGGGGAGCTGCGGCTCGCCGGTCTCAATGCCGACCTGCAGACGCTCTTCGAGCTCACCAAGCTCGACACCTTGTTTGCCATCACGCGGACCGCCGAGGAGGCGCTGGCCGCGTTTTGAGTCTCCAATTCGCGTTCTCGAAGAATACGATGAAGCTCGACCTCCCGAGCGATCTCGGGATCGTGGGTGACGCGGTCGAGCTGATTGCGAGTCACGTCCCCCCCGGTACGCTCTCGCCCCGCCGTATCAGCTTCAACCTCCGCACCGCACTCGCCGAGGCCCTCGGCAACGCGATTCGCTACGGAACGGGCGAGGACCCGGATCGCGTCGTGAGCGTCCGCGTTGAGATCGGACGCGACTTCGTGCGCATTCACGTCATGGACGACGGGGCGGGCTTCGATCCCAGCCGTCTTCCCGACCCGACGCATCCCGACAACCTGGAGCGCGAGTACGGCCGCGGGCTGTTCGTCATTCGTCACCTCGTGGACGACGTGGCCTTCAACGAGAAAGGCAACGGCATCTGCCTGACGCTCCGGGCGGGGTGACACGGCTCGAGCGCCTGTTGCTGGTGCTCGCCGCGCTTTCCGGGACAACTCTGCGTTTGTGGCGTGCGAAGACACCCGGTGGGCGGTTGCTACCCGTGGTTGGTGGTTTAGGCGAGGGTCGGGAAGCGCCGCGTTGGACCCCCACGCCGAATGGTGGCGGCCGGCTGGACACTCCCGACGGTCCCGCGTGGTTTCAGCCGATCCCCTCCGTCAATGACACCTGGCTCGAGGTAAAAGGGGAAGGGGAGCAGGCCGCCGTCGAGCTCGCCGAGGTCATCAGCGCCGTGATGGAGGCGGAAGAAGAGACCGGCCAGGTGGCCGCCGAGCTGTCGGGGCGGTACGAGGAAATCGATTTGATCTACACGATCAGCGAGATCCTCGGCCACACGATTCGGCTGGACGAGGCGGCGAACCGCATTTTGCGCGAAGTGTCGGCGGTGGTGCGGGCGCGGCGTGCGACGTTACTGGTCCATGACCCGCGCGCGCACGTGCTGCGACTCGTGGCCGCGCGCGGCGTCGAGCTCGAGATGGATCCGATTGAAGTGGATGATCCGACGTCGGTCGCGGCGCGCGTGTTTCGAGAGATGCGCACGATCAGCTATGACCCGAGCGACCAGCGTGCCCCGAAGCCTCCCAACCCGATCGAGCGGGGCTATCGCGGTCACGCGTTTCTGTCCGTGCCGGTCGTGTACGCGTCGCCAGGCCGCGTGCCCACGCCCATTGGTGTGATCAATCTGACCGACCGGACCGGAGAGGACGCGTTCACCGCCGGCGATCGCAAGCTGGTCGCCGCCATCGCGAATCAAATCGGCGCGGCGATCGAGAACGCGCGGCTCGTGGAGCGCGACTTGAGCCAGCAACGCGTCCGTCGCGAGCTGGAGCTCGCACACGATCTGCAGCTCAAGCTGCTGCCCTCGCCGGCGGTAGTCGCCTCCAAGGCGGACGTCGCCGCGCGCTGCCGTCCCGCCGAATCGGTAGGTGGTGACTTCTACAACCTGTTGAGTCTGCATGGCGATCGTGTGGGAGTCATGATCGGCGATGTGTCGAGCCACGGGTTCGGCGCGGCGCTCATCATGGCACTGGCAATGGCCGCGTCCGGTATCCACGCGGAGACCGCGGAGTCGCCGCACGAAGCACTGCGGCGCCTCGAGACGTCGCTATCGGAGGAGCTGGCGGAGACGGAGATGTTTCTCACGCTCTGCTACGCAGTCGCCCATCCGGCCGAGGGTGTGCTCACATACGCGAACGCCGGTCACCCGCATGCGTTCCTCGTCTCCACGCAGGACGGGGCGATCAAACGGCTCGAGGCGACGCGCCCGCCGCTGGGGCTCGGCGAGGGCGGCCAGGAACGCGTCGAGAAGTGCGAGCGCGGCAAGGCGATTCTGTGTCTCTTCACGGATGGATTGGCTGACGCACGCGGGCCGAGTGGCGAGCGGTTCGGCGAGCAGCGCGTGTTGAGCCACGTCGTGAACCTGCGCGGCCGCCCCGCGCGCCACATCCTCGAAGCCGTATTCACCGATATCGCCGCGTATACCGGCGGCGCGCCTGCCAACGACGATCGCACGCTCGTTCTGCTGAAGTTTTGACCCCGTCCCACCGCCGGCTGGGCCAGCACTTTCTCACAGATCCGAGGATCCTCAGCCGCATCGTGGATGCACTCGACCTCGAGCATGGGGAGACGGTCATTGAAATAGGTCCCGGACATGGGACGCTTACTCGGGAGCTGCTCGCTCGAGGAGCTCAGGTGGTGGCGATCGAGAAGGATCGAAGGCTTGCGGAGGGCGTGGGGCGTAGGGGCTTGGGCTTGGGGACTCTCCAAGCGGTAACCGGTGATGCCCTGCGGCTTGACTGGCACGCGCTTCTCCCTAGGCCCCATGCCCTAAGCCCCAGCCCCTTCAAGATCGTCGGCAACATCCCCTACTACATAACTTCGCCGCTGATCGACAAGGCCCTGACCGCACCGCTTCCCGAGCGGGTCGTATTCCTGGTCCAGGCCGAGGTCGCGGATCGTCTCGCGGCAAAGCCGGGGAGTAAGACGTACGGGGCACTATCCGTGGGCGTGCAGGCCGTTGCCCGGGTCGAGAAGCTCTTTGCCATCGCGCCCGGGGCCTTTCGGCCGCCGCCAAAAGTGCGCAGCGCATTGATTCGGCTCACACCGCTTGCTGACCGGTTAGTGGCACCTGACGAGATCGCGGCGTTCCGCAGGTTTGTGACCGCCTGTTTCGGCCGGCGGCGCAAGCAGCTCAAGAACGCGGTGCCGGGGATGAGCGAAGCGGATCTGCGGGAACTCGGATTTGACCCCATGCTGCGGCCGGAGCGCCTCACGCCTGAGGCGTTCGTCCGGTTGTTCCGGGGGTCCTTGACCAATCAACAATAGTTGATATGTTCGGGCATGACCACTGCCGCCCGGCCCGACACCGCCCAAGTGGCCCGCTGGTTTCATGCTCTTTCAGATGAGACTCGCGTCCAGATCGTCGAAATGCTGTCACACAAAGAACGCTGTGTGTGCGAGCTCGAGCAGGTGCTCGGTGTCGCACAGTCCCGGCTCTCGTTCCACCTCAAGGTGTTGAAGGATGCCGGCCTGCTGGCGGATCGGCGCGATGGCCGGTGGATGTACTACAACCTCCAACGAGAGACGCTCGACCAGATCGCGGCGTACACGAAGTCCGTGAAGCCCGGCAAACACGCCGGTAGCTGTGAACTCGCGTGTTGTGATTGATTCAAACCTCGAGCCCGGAAGGCAACGATGAGCGAGCGACATATCAAAGAGACCGTGAAAGAGAAGTACGCCGAGGCCGCGATCAAGGTGCTCGGGGGTGAGAAGGGGAGCTGTGGGCCTAGCGGGGCGTGTGGCTGTGATCCAGTGACCGACAATCTGTATGACGCCTCGCAAACGAGCGGCTTGCCGGAGGGAGCCGTGCTCGCCTCGCTCGGCTGCGGCAATCCGACCGCGCTCGCCGACCTCCACGACGGCGAGTCCGTTCTCGATCTCGGTTCTGGCGGCGGTATTGATGTCCTGTTGTCGGCCAAGCGCGTCGGTGCCACAGGTAAAGCGTACGGTCTCGACATGACCGATGAGATGCTCGCTCTCGCGCGGGAGAATCAGGCCAAAGCGGGCGCCACCAACGTCGAATTCCTCAAGGGCGAAATCGAAAACATCCCACTGCCCGACGCGGCGGTCGACGTCATCATCTCGAATTGCGTGATCAACCTCTCGGCCGACAAGCGTCGCGTGCTTCGCGAAGCCTTCCGCGTGCTGCGGCCCGGCGGCCGGTTCGCGGTCTCAGACGTCGTGTGCCGCGGCGAGATCCCGGACGCGGTGCGCCGGAGCATGGAGCTCTGGGTCGGTTGCGTCGCGGGGGCGTTGGAAGAAAACGAGTATCGCCAATTGCTCAACGATGCCGGGTTCACCGATATCGAGATCGAGCCGACGCGGATCTATGCGTTCGAGGATGCGCGGGCGGTGCTCTCGGGGGCGGGGCTGGACGTCGACGTGGTCGCCCGCGAAGTGGGTGGTCGCATCATGGGTGCGTTCATCCGCGCGCGCAAACCGGCATGACCTTTCGCGTCCTGTTTCTCTGTACCGGCAACTCGGCCCGCAGCCAGATGGCCGAGGCTATCCTCAACGCGAGGGGGAAGGGACAGATCGAGGCAGCGAGCGCCGGTTCGCGCCCCGCGGCGCGGGTCAGTCCCTGTTGCTCGCCCTGCCGGCTCTTGCGCCGAGGTCTCCCATTGTGAAATAGTTCACAATGCGGAAGATCTCCGATAGCACCGTCCGTCGGCTGTCCGTTTACCTCCGATTCCTCGAGCAGACCACCACCCCCACGATCTCCTCGGGGGAGTTGGCCCGGCTCGGCGGCACCACCTCGGCCCAGGTCCGCAAAGACCTCTCATTCTTCGGCTCCTTCGGCAAACGCGGGCTCGGCTACGCCGTCCCCGAGCTGACCCGGCGCATTCGCGACATCCTGGGCCTCGAGCGCGGCTACCGCGTCGTCTTGGTCGGCGCGGGGCGCATGGGCGGTGCGCTGGTCCAGTATCACGGCTTCAAGCAGCGAGGCTTTCATATCACGGCGATTTACGATCAGGACGCACGCAAGATCGGCTCGCGCTGGAATGGGTTGGTCGTCCGCGACGTGAAATACCTGGAGAGCGATCTCAAGAAAGATCCGAGCGACATCGCGATCGTGGCGACACCGGCTGAATCGGCGCAACAAGTCGTGGACCGGTTGGTGCGCAGCGGGGTCAAGGCGATTCTGAATTTCGCTCCGGTGCCGCTCAACGTACCGCCTGACGTCGAAGTCAAGACGGTCAACATGGCCTTAGAACTGGAGACGCTGAGCTACTCGCTCGCTAACCGTTAGCTTTCTCCCCCATGCCCCGGGTCCACGTCACGTCCGAGATCGGCGCCCTCCGATCGGTTCTGGTCCACACGCCCGGCAAAGAGCTCGTCGCCGTCACTCCCAGCACCCGCGAGGACTACCTCTACGACGACATCATCGATCTCGAGATCGCCCAGCGCGAGCACCGGCGACTCGTGGCCGTGCTGGAACGATTCGCCGAGGTGCACGAAGTGCGCGATTCGCTGGCAGACATCGCCGGCCGTCCGGAGGTGCGCGAGTTCATCACCACTCGCGCGCTCGAGGTTGTGCCCTCCGATGTGCTCGCCAAGCAGTTCGGGGCGCTCTCATCCGAGGACTTCGTCGCGCTCATGGTGGAAGGGGCGCTGGAGGACGGGGGGCCGATCGCGCGCGCCTTGAACGAGGTGGCGTACGCGCTGCCGCCGCTCCCCAACCTGTTCTTCACACGCGACGTCGGCATCGTGATCAGCGAGCACGCGATCATCGGCTCGATGCGCCACGGAGTGCGCTGGACCGAGGAGCTGTTGATCAAGGCATTGTTCCGCTACGACGAGACGTTTGCGAACGCCGGGATTCTGTACGACGGTTCTGACGAGAAGCGGCTGAACTACACACTCGAAGGTGGGGACGTCCACCCCATTCGCGCGGATCTGCTGGTACTTGGCTTCAGCGAGCGTTCGAGCCCCGCCGCGCTCGACCTGCTCTGCGATCTGGTGTTCACGCATTGCAGCGTAACCGATGTCATCATCGTCGTGCTGCCCGCCGAGCGGACCGCGATTCACCTCGACATGATCTTCACCCAGGTCGATCGCGAGCTGTGCATCGTATATCCGCCGCACTTCGTGGGGCCGGAACGGCTGGCCGTGCTGCATCGTCGCAAGCGGTCCAAAGGCGTGAAAGAAGTGCCCAACTTCTTTGCGGCCATGCAGGCGGTCGACCAGCCACTCGAGCCGATCTTCTGCGGCGGCAACCAGCGCACCGTCCAGGAGCGGGAGCAATGGGCCTCCGCCTGCAACTCGTTCGCGGTGCGACCCGGCGTCATCCTGAGCTACGATCGCAACGACGCCACGCTCGCTGAGCTCTCCAGCGCCGGGTTTCGGGTGATTGAAGGCGTGAACCTCCTGACTGGGGAGGAGGTCCTCAGGAACGGTGAGCGCGCCGTGATCTCGATTGAAGGGAGCGAGCTCGTGCGCGGCGGTGGTGGTCCTCGCTGTATGACCCTTCCCCTCAGACGAGATGATCTCTGACGGGCCTCGCCGCCGTTCCATCGTCCTCGCTGGCCGCCCGCGCCCTGTCGTTCCTGCACAGTGGGCCCGCGGGCAGCCTCGCGATCGTGCGCGACGTGCTCGGCATCGCCCAAGCCAATCGCCACACGGCAGATCGCATCGCGGCCACGCTGCTGGCGCCCGATCCTCGTTTCCGCCGCACCAGCGACGGTCGCTGGACCCTGGCGACGCCACCTCCCGAGGCCAGTCCCGTGCTCGAGACTTGCCGCTGGGCGGTGGTGGACGTGGAAACGACCGGCGTGCGCGCCTTCCACGGCGATCGCATCATCGAGATCGCCGTGGTGAGGCTCGACGGAGCCGTGGCGTTCCATTCCCTGATCAACCCCGGCATTTCGGTCCCGGACTTCGTTCAGGGGCTGACTGGCATCGCACCCAAAATGCTCCGCGATGCGCCTTCCTTCGACGCCGTGGTTGATGACCTGCTTCACGTTTTTTCAGGGAGCGTGTTCGTCGCCCACAACGCGCGCTTCGACTGGGCGTTTGTAACGACCGAGATCGAGCGCGCGACGGGATTGCTGCTGCAAGGGCCGCGCGTGTGCACCGTGCGACTCGCGCGCAAGCTGCTGCCGGATCTCCCGCGCCGCAATCTCGACACGGTGAGCTACCACTTCGGCATCGAGATCGAAGGCAGGCACCGAGCCACGGGGGATGCTGTTGCCGCGGCGCGATGCCTGGCAAAGCTCATTCGGCTGGCGCAGGGGAACGGAGCGACAACGCTCCTTGACCTACACAACCTTTAGGGTCGGCCGCCTCACTTGCCACGCCCTCGAGGGTGGCAGGCAGCATTTAGACGGCGGAGCCATGTTTGGCGTCGTCCCCAAGGCGCTGTGGGCACGGCGAGCCCCACCCGATGATCGCAACCGCATCCCCCTCGCCCTGCGCTGTCTGCTCATCGAGTACGATGACGGTCTGGTGTTGATTGACACCGGAATCGGCAACAAGGAGAACGCGAAGTTCACCGACATCTACGGTGTCGAGAATGTGGGGAGCGATGGACGAACGAAGCTGGAGGATGCGCTCCGGGAGCTTGGGCACGACCCCAACGACATTGACTGGGTAATCAACACCCATCTGCATTTCGATCACGCCGGCGGCGATAACTGGCTCGATCCTTCGGGGAAGATCGGCCTCGCCTTTCCCAAGGCTCGCTACGTCGTGCAGAAGCGAGAGCTCGACTTCGCGCGCCACACCAACGAGCGCACCGCGGGCAGCTACCTCCCCCACAACTTCGCGGGCATTCCGTTCCAGCTCATCGACGGAGAAACGGAGATCCTGCCGGGCATCCGCGGACTCCCCACGCCCGGACACGTCCCGTATCACCAGTCGATCCTGATCGAGAGCGGCGGCGAGAGGGCGTGCTTCATCGCGGACCTGGTGCCCACGGCAGCGCATCTGCCGTTGCCTTGGATCATGGGCTATGACCTGGAGCCCCTCGTCACGCTCGAGACGCGGCGGCGCATCTATCAGCGAGCTGAGGCCGAGGGGTGGCGGCTGATCTTCGAGCACGACCCGACGATCGTGTCGGGTCGGCTCGGACGGGACGGAAAGGGAATCGCACTTGTGGAGCCTATGGCGCTCCACTAAGTTGCGGTCCACAATAAGGTAAGTGGGCGCGAGCGCCCCACCCCATGCCTCTCGTTGAGAGTGCTCCAGGGTTCCGAGAACCTCACTGCAAAGATGTGAGGCGTTGCGGATCTGGGGGGGGCAACCCGGGTCCGTTTTTACTTTGATCAAGGAGACTGCGCACCTGCCACCGCTCGACAACAATAGCAAAGCGCCGCGCACGCGCGTGAATCGACAGATTCGCATCAGTCCGGTGCGCGTGATTGCGGACAACGGCGACCAGCTGGGCGTCTTGACGATCGACGAAGCTCTGGCCGCCGCGCATGAACGGGGCCTGGATCTCGTGGAAGTCGCGCCCCTCGCCCGGCCCCCCGTCGTCAAGATCATGGACTACGGGAAATTCAAGTTCGAGCAGGCGAAGGCGGCGCGGGCCGCGAAGAAAAAGCAGCACGTGATTCACCTGAAGGAAGTGAAATACCGCCCCGGCATCGACGACCACGACTTCGATTTCAAGACGCGCCACGCGCGGGAGTTCCTGGCGGACGGCAACAAGGTGAAGGTGACGATGATGTATCGCGGGCGGCAGATGGCGCACATCGAGCTGGGTCGCGAAGTGCTGGATCGTGTCGCACAGGAACTGAAGGACATCGGGAAGATCGAACAGGAACCGAAGCTCGAGGGCCGGAATATGTCAATGGTCCTCGCACCGAAATGAGATAGCAATGCCAAAGATGAAATCGAAGCGCGCCTTGAGAAAGCGGATCAGGCTGACGGGCACCGGCAAGCTGCGCCGGTACCGAGCCTACAAGCGCCACATCCTGACCTCCAAGCATCCGAAGCGGAAGCGGCACCTGCGGAAGGCGACGCTGGTGTCGCATGCCGACCGCCGCCTCAAGCGCCTGCTGCTGGCGTAAGGAGATCCCATGCCTCGCGTCAAAAGCAACGTTGCGCGGCTGAAGCGCAAGAACAAAGTCATGAAGCTCGCCAAGGGGTACTGGGGCGGGCGCAGCAAACTCTGGAAAGCCGCGAAGGAGGCGACCGAGCGCGCGGCGAAGTACGCCTACCGCGATCGCCGGGCGAAGAAGGTCGAGTTCCGCCGCCTTTGGATCACGCGCATCAACGCGGCCGCGCGACTGCACGCGCTGTCGTACAACCGCCTGATGAACGGCCTGCGCAAAGCGGGCGTCGAGATCAACCGGAAGATTCTGGCCGATCTCGCCGTGAAGGACCCGGCGGCGTTTGAGCAGCTGGCGGAGGTCGCAAAGAAGGCTCTCTAACAATGAGCGACCTCCTTGCAGCCCTGGATTCGCTGCGGGAGCGTCTGAAGGAGATTCCGCAGGCGGATGAACGCCGGCTCCAGGAGCTCAAGACTGAGCTCCTGGGCCGCAAGGCCGGCGCCCTCACCCAAATCCTCAAAGCCCTCCCCGACTTGGGGCCCGACGAACGCAAGCGCGTCGGCGGCGCCGCCAACGCCCTCAAACAAGAGCTGGAGCGCGCGATCGCAGCGCGCGAGGCCAATCTCAAACAGGGCGCGACCAATCTGTCCGGCATCGATCTCACCATGCCGGCGCGCCACCAGTGGCACGGCGGGCTTCACCTCGTCACGCAGGTCGTCGATGAGATCTGCGACATCTTTCGCGAGCTGGGCTTCACGCGCGTTACCGGCCCCGAGGCGGAGACCGAGCGCTACAACTTCTACGCGCTGAATTTCCCCAAGGACCACCCGGCACTCGACGCCCAGGACAGTTTCTACCTGGGTGGGGATGTCGTCCTCCGCACGCACACGTCGCCGGTGCAAATCCGCACGCTGGAGACCTATCCGCCGCCGATTCGCATCGTCGTGCCGGGTCGCTGTTATCGCCGCGATCCGTTCGACGCGTCGCACTCACCCGTCTTCGAGCAGATCGAAGGGTTCGCGGTGGATGAAGGGATTAGCTTCGTCGACTTCAAAGCGACGCTGGCCACCTGGGCGCGCCGGTTCTTCTCGCCTCAGACCAAGGTGCGCTTCCGGCCCTCGTACTTTCCGTTCACGGAACCGTCCGCCGAGATGGATGTGCAATGCCAAATCTGCGGCGGATCGGGTTGCGCGACCTGCAAACAGACCGGCTGGATGGAGATCCTGGGCTCCGGCATGGTACATCCCGCCGTGCTGGAGAACGTCGACGTCGATAGCGAGAAGTACACAGGCTACGCGTGGGGCATGGGCCCCGAGCGGATCGCGATGCTGCGGCACGGCATTCCGGATATTCGGCTGTTCTTCGATTCCGATGTACGCTTCCTTGAACAATTCGCACGGAGCACGGAGCAGGGAGGTTCTGCTCCCAGCTCCGTGCTCCGTGCTCCGTCCCAATGATCGTCTCCCGCCGCTGGCTCGAAGCCCTGCTCGGCCGCATGCTCACGGGTCAGGACGTCGCCGACCGGCTCGCCCGCCAGGTCGCCCCCGTCGATGGCGTCGTGCCGATCCATCAGGACCTGCGCGACGTCTTGATCGCGCGCGTGCTCGAAGTGAAGCAGCACCCGAACGCCGATCGCCTGTCGCTCTGTCAGGTGGATGCGGGCGGTGGTGCCCCTCTCGAAGTGGTGTGCGGGGCTCCGAACGTGCAGGCGGGGAAGCTGTATCCATTCGCGCCGGTCGGCGCGACGCTGCCGGGCGGGCTCAAGCTCGAGCGCCGCAAGATTCGCGGCGTCGAGTCCAATGGCATGCTCTGCTCGGCAAAAGAGCTCGGTCTCGGTGCCGATCGCGACGGCATTCTGGAGCTCGATACGAAGGCGCCACCCGGGACGCCCTTTCTCGAAGCAATTCCGATTGGCGACGAGCAAATCATCATCGACGTGTCGGCGAACCGGCCCGACTTGCTATGCCACAAGGGAGTCGCGCGCGAGCTGGCGGTGAGCCTGGGAGCGACGGTGAAGCTGCCCGAGATACCCGTCGGCACGACTGCACGTCGGCACGACTCCAGTCGTGCCACTCGTGCCACTCGTGCCGACGTGGATGGTGTGGAAGTCCGCCTCGAGGATCCAGAGGGCGCGCCGCGCTACATGACCGCGGTCATTCGTGGCGTCAAGGTGCAGCCAAGTCCCGCCTGGTTGGCCACGCGGCTTCAGAGCGTCGGCCAACGCCCGATCAACAACATCGTCGACGCGACGAATTACATCCTGTTCGAGCTCAACCAACCGCTGCACGCCTTCGATCTCGCCAAGCTGCGTGGGCCGGCGGTCGTCGTCAGACGCGCCAAACCGGGCGAACCGATCGTCACGCTGG
>DASWCE010000331.1:0-5203 GCA_036390255.1 Gemmatimonadales bacterium
CAGAGCTGGGGCAGCTCGTCGAGGCGGAGCTTGCGCAGCACGCGTCCCACGCTGGTCACCCGGGGATCGTCCGGCTTCGCCCAAACCTCGCGCTCCCCCGGTTGCCCGTTATCCACGTGCATCGTTCGGAATTTGTACATGGTGAACGTCAGTCCGCCGTCGTCGGCATGTCGGCGCCAGTTGCCACCCTCGTTGCCCGGGGCGCGGCGATCGAGCCCCACGCGCCGCTGCGCAAACAGCACCGGGCCACGCGACGTCAGCTTGATCAGCAGCGCGATCACGAGCATCGGTACGAAGGCCACCACCAACCCCAGCAACGCGATGACGACGTTGAGCAGGCGCCGCGCGCCGTCGCGCCACTCTGGGGATTCGACCCTCACACTCCATGGCAATGGGCGGAACTGAGGCAATGTCATGCCCGCGTAAGTCGCAAGCGTTGTGCCGTTTACGAGGCGTGTGAAGCATCAACGCCACATGGCGTACCCACCGCTCTGTAGGAGCAATGCGACGCCGCCGAGCACTTGCCGATGAATCAGTGAGCGGTACAGGTCTTGCCTCCTTGGGCTCCTGATGAATTCCAGGCCTCTTCCCGCGATCCGTCCTGAGTCCTCGCCTCCCTTCCTCCGGCGGGCTAGTCCGCCGCAGATGGCCGCCATCCCAGAGGAAGATTCCGGTCCTGACTGGCGTCGCATCTGGAGCGCGCTGCTCCGGTTCAAGTGGGTCGTGGTGCTGATGGTCGTGCTGGGACTCGGCGGCGCCTTCGCGGCGACTCGTGTGATGCGTCCGGTCTACAGGGCCCAGGCGAACGTGTGGGTGGACGTGCCCGGCCGGCGCGGCGAGGGCGCATCAGACACGCGGGGCCCGATCCGGCAGGGCGCGCTGCTCGACGCCGATGACTGGGTCGAACTGATGCGCTCATACATCGTGCTGGATCAAGTCGTCCGGGATCTGCGGTTGTACCTCACACTGAAACGCCCCGCCGACCGCGAGAGCTTCGCGGATTTCAGTGTGAACGATCAGTTCCGCCCCGGAAACTACCGGTTGAGTATCAGCGCGGACGGTCGCGCATACACGCTATCGTCCGCCGACGGCGTGGACCTGGAGCGCGGCACGGTCGGCGATTCCATCGGCCGCCGCTTGGGATTCCGGTGGCTTCCCGCGCCGGGAACGTTGCCGTCCGGCGGCACCGTCGATTTCTCACTGATGACGCCCCGCGACGCGGCGTTGGCGCTCGGCGAGCAGTTGGACGTCCGCATGGACTTTAACGGCAACTTCCTGGCGGTGGAGTTGCGCGGTACGAACCCCGTCATGATCTCCAACATTCTGAATGGCGTGGCGCAGCGCTACGTCGAGGTGGCAGCCGAGTTAAAGCGCGAAAAGCTCACCGAGCTGACCAAGATTCTCGAGAACCAGCTGGCGACGGCGCAGCGGAATCTCGATCAGGCCGAAGGTGCGTTGCAAGGTTTTCGCACGCGGAACATTACGCTCCCGTCAGAGCAGCCGAACGGCGGGGGAGCTGTCGGCGAGTCTCGTGATCCCATCCGCTCGAACTTCTTCGACATGCAGGGCGACCGGGATCAATTGCGTCGCGACCGCGAGTCGATCGAGCGCTTCTTGGCGGACTCGGCGTTGCCGATGGATGCACTCTCTACCATCGTGTCCGTACAGCACGCGCCAGAGCTGTCGAATGCCCTTAAGGAGTTGAGTGACAAGCAGGCGCAGCTGCGCGCCTATCGCTACCACTACTCCGACGAATATCCGCCCCTGCAGCGCCTCGTGCGCGAGGTTGCGCAGCTCCAGCAACGCACCATCCCGTCCCTCGCGCGGGACCTGGTCGCGCAGCTCGCCGCACGCGAATCGGAGGTGGGCAGGCAAGTGGATGCCGCGTCCGTCGATCTCCGGGGGATTCCGGCCCGGACGATCGAGGAGGTCCGGCTCCGCCGCAACGCACAACTGAAGGAACAGACCTACACGGCGCTGCAGCAACGCTACGATCAATCGCGGCTTGCCGCGGAAGCCACGGTTCCGGATGTCCGGATTCTCGATCCGGCGATCGTGCCGCAGCGTCCGGTCAAGAACACCAAGCCACGCCTCCTCTTCATCGGCTTCGTGTTGGGCCTGGGACTGGGTGTCGTGGGAGCCATCGTGCTCGACCGCGTCGATCCCAGGCTACGGTATCCGGAGCAAGTATCGCGCGACCTCGGGCTACCGATTCTCGGCGCGGTGCCGCATCTCCGCACCAAGGAACCGGTCGAAGTGGTCGAAGCGCTGCGGGGCGTGCGACTCAATGTCGCCCATGAATACGGTCCGGGGCCCCTGGTCATCACCGTCACGAGTCCCGAGCCCGGCGACGGCAAATCATTCGTATCGGCGAATCTCGCGCTCACCTTTGCGGACGGAGGGCAGCGCACGCTCCTCATCGACGGTGACATCCGTCGCGGCGTGTTGCACCGCCGGTTCAAGGGCAACCGCCAGCCGGGACTGGTCGACTTCCTGCTGGGGCAAGCGCGTCGCGACCAAATCGTGCAGCAGACGGCCTACCCCCGGCTGTCGATCATCGGATGCGGTACGCGCACGCAGCGGGCACCGGAGGTGCTCGGATCGCCGGCGATGAACGAGCTCTTCAGCGATTTGCGCGAGCAATATGACGTGATCGTGGTAGATAGCCCGCCGCTCACCGCCGGCGTCGATCCGTTCATTCTGGGAACGGTGACGGGCGCATTGCTTGTGGTGTTGCGGACGGGGCACAGTCACCGCGGCGTCACGGGGGCCAAACTCGAAGTGCTGGACCGCCTGCCGATCCGTTTGCTCGGTGCGGTGTTGAACGACGTGCCGCGCGGTGCGGCCTATGGCTATTACGCCTACTACTCCTATTACTTGCCGGGCTACGAGGCGGTCGAAGAGGATCATACCTCCGGTCCGCAGGTGGTCTGAGGTGCTCCCATGAACCGCCCCTGGTGGTCCCTATCCGTCGCACTCGTGCTCCTCGCCGCTGGAGGGCGGGGTCTGGCGCAAACACCGACCACCGCCTTTCAGGCGGGCGACCGCATCCTCCTCCACGTCGAAGGGGACTCGGCGCTTTCGGACACGTTCACGGTGGTGGCTGGACCGACGCTGCGCCTTCCGAACATCGGCGAGATCTCGCTCGCCGGCGTGCGTCGCACCGATCTCGAAGCACATCTGACGCGAGAGTTGAGTCGCTACATCAAGGATCCTGTGGTCCAGGCGCGCGCTCTGATTCGCGTCTCGGTTGTCGGCGAAGTCACCAGGCCCGGATTCTACGCGGTGCCCGTGGACCTGGTGCTGCCGGACGCGCTCATGCTCGCCGGTGGCGCTACCCAGCAAGCCCGTGTGGATCGGCTGCGAATTGTCCGGGGCAATGCGTCGCTGTGGGATGGCGATCGGCTTCAGACTGCGATCGCGCACGGTGCGACGCTCGATCAGCTCGGCGTCCAGGCCGGCGATCGCATTCAGGTGCCAGGACAGCGCGATCCTGAATCCAAATGGCGGATCACCGGACTCGTCGTCACGAGTCTCGCCACGGTGGTCACCGTCCTTGCGGTGACGCACCACTAGGCTCTTCGCGGCGGTCTTGACGCGGTCTGTCTGCATGAGTTAGAACCCACCGACCCATGTCACGGCCGGTGCGGTGGACGAGTGTTTCGGCGGCTTTGTGCTGCCTGCCGCTTCCAGCGTTGCGCGGTCAAACTCCTGACACGACAAAGCCGTACACGCTCTCGCCGAGGACAGTCTCGGTCACGCGCGCCGCGGTGCCGCTCACGCAGGTCCCGCTCGCGATTCAGAGCGTCGATCGCGTGCAGATCAGCCGGGCCAAGCCGACCTGGGGACTGGACGAAGCCCTCGCCAACGTACCGGGCGTGTACGTCGCCAACCGCTACAACTTCTCTCAGGACCAACGGATCTCGATTCGCGGTTTCGGCGCGCGCTCTGCGTTCGCGGTGCGCGGCATCAAGATTCTCGTGGACGGCATCCCACAGACGCTCCCCGATGGCCAGGGCCAGCTCACGAACCTGGAGCTCGGCGAGGTCGACCGCATTGAGGTGCTGCGAGGATCGGCATCGGCGCTCTACGGGAACGCGTCCGGCGGCGTGATCAGCATCTGGACCAGGCCGCACGACGTGGCCCATATAGATGAAGAGGCGCGCTTCGTGGCGGGCCGGTTCGATGAGAAGTCCGGTCGATCGTGGAATAAGTGGCAAACGACCACAACGACGCGGCTGGGGGGTGGAGGCACCGCGCTCCTGACCGTCTCACGGCTCGATTACGACGGCGAGCGCGACCACAGCGCCGCGGACAACCGCGTCCTCAACGCCCGCGTGCAGTTGCCGCTCGGCCCCGCCTGGTCGTTGGCCATGGTCACGGACATCGGCGACAACCCGCGCGCCGACAACCCGGGCTCATTGACACGCGCCGAGCTGCAGGCGAACCGCGACACGGTGCCCTTGCTCAATCGCAATCGCAACGCGGGCAAGGCAGTCACCCAGGTCCAGTCGGGCGCGACATTGCGGCGTCCGCTGGCGGACGGCGGTGAAGCGGCCGTCACGCTCTTCGGGCTCACACGCGATCTGAAGAATCCCATCACCACGACATACATCGACTTGAGCCGCGTGGACTACGGCGCCCGCGCCAGCATCACATATCCCCTGCCGTTGGGCGCTCTCGCGCACCGACTCACCGCGGGGTTCGACTTCCAGCGCCAGCGCGACGACCGCAAGAATTTCAATTACCTCAACACGCCCGGCGACTCCGCGACGGCGGATACGAGCCGCTCGCTCGATCAGCTGGAGCATGTCACGGAAATCGGCCCGTTCCTGCAGAGCGCGCTCGAGTTGTCACCGCGGACGACGATCACGGGCGGCATGCGGTACGACTGGGTAAAGTTCGCGGTCCATGATCGGCTCATCACAACCACCCCCCCCAATCCCGATGACTCGGGGGATCGGTTGATGCACGCTTTGTCAGGGTCGCTCGGGATCGCCGTGAATCCGTCGAGGGCGGTTACGGTGTACGGCAACGTCGGAACCTCGTTCGAGACACCCACCACCACCGAGTTGGCCAACGCGCAATCCGGTGCGGGGGGATTCAATGCCGACCTCAAGCCGCAGCTTGCCTGGAACTACGAGCTCGGCGCGCGAGGGGCGGCCGGCGCGTGGATTGCCTACACCATCGCGGTCTTTCAGGC
>DASWCE010000332.1:0-7348 GCA_036390255.1 Gemmatimonadales bacterium
CCCCCCCCGCCCCCCGCACCCCCTCGGATTTCGCGAATCAAGGTGGGCTCGAGCAGCACCCCATCATTGGCGATCGCGCCGTACGCGGCGGCGAGCTGGATGGGCGTGACCGCGAGCTCGTAGCCGATGGCGAGACTCGCCGAGCTCGGGCGGGACCACTCACGCGGCGGCCGCAACCGTCCCGGTGACTCCGCGGGAAAGTTCACGCCGGTCGGCGCGCCGAACCCAAACGCCCGCAGCACGCCATACTGCTCATCGGGGTGCAGCCGCGCCGAGAACTTCGCGAGGGCGATGTTGCTCGACACGCGGATCGCGTCCGCCAGCGTGAGCGTCGGAAGGGGGTGCTCGTCGGTCAGCGGCGTCGGTCGCCCGGGCATGCGGTAAGTGCCACCTTCGCCCGACACGTGGTCGTTGGGGCGCACGCGATCGTACATGATGAGCGCGGCCGCCGCGAAGATCTTGGCGAGCGATCCGGGCTCGAACGTCTCGGTGAAGGCACTGGGCCGCATGCTGCCGTCGGCGCGGCGCGACGCGACGGCGAGAATTTCCCCGCTCGCGGGATCGAGCATCACGACGTCGCCGCCGTCCGCTTCCATATTATCGATGGCGTCGTCGAGCGCCCGCTGCGCGATCTCCTGCAGCTCGGCATCGATCGTGAGCACGACGTCACTGCCGGCCACCGGGTCGGCAATCACGCGCGCTGGCGACTCGTACTCCCGGCCTGCGCGATCCTTCAGGACGACGGCCGCGCCCGGCGTGCCCGCCAGCAAGGTGTCGAGTAGCCGCTCGAGCCCCCCCCCACCACCTCCACCCCCGCGACCATCCTCCCCCACCCTCCCGATCACCGCCCGGGCAAACTCGGGCGCCGGATAGAAACGTCGCAGCACCGGTTCGAGATGGATGCCGCGGACGGTGCGGAGCGGCTGGACCTCCAGCGTCGTGAACGGACCCGCGAACCAGGCGTACCGGCGGTGCAGCGCGCGCTCCACGTCGCGCGGCGCGAGCCGGAGCCGGCGCGCGATGGTCGCGGCGTCGCGCGCCGGATCGCGCAGCTCGTTGGGCGCAATGCCGAGGTGGTAGGTCTCTTGTGTGAGCGCCAGTCCCAGTCCATGACGGTCGTACAGCGTTCCCCGCCGCGCTTCCAACACGACGCGCTCGGTGCGTTGCGCCTTTGCGACCGCCGCGTATTTGCCACCCTCGATGAGCTGCACCTGCGCGGAGCGGAGTACCAGCGCAAGGAGCGCGATGCCGAGGCCGATCTCCACGACGCGCAGCCGCACGAGGAGTTTGGCCATTAGCGCTGACGCGGGTTGGTGGAGGTTGGCGAGTTTGGCGGCGTGGGCGATGTGGGTGAAGGGATGAGGATGATTTCGGTGTCCGCCGGCAACCGCAGGCCCAGACGCTGAGCGCGCGGCAACAGAACGGCCCGGCTCTGCGCGAGGCGCACGCGGCGCTCCAGCTCCGCGCGCCGGCCTTCCAGTGCGGCGCGCTCAGCGCGCAAATCGGTGAGCGCGCGCGCCGCATTGAGCGCCGCGGTCTGGCGGGCAATGACCAGCCACAGCGCCGCCAGCAGCGCGACGAGCCAGAACGCGATCCAGTGCCGGCCTCTAAACCTCACCAGCCTCGAGCCTCTCGAACACCCGGAACCGCGCCGATCGCGCGCGGGGGTTGACGGCGATTTCCTCGGGCTCCGGCAGGATCGGTTTTTTGGTGAGCACCAGACCGAGCGGGTGGCCCCGGCAGGTGCACACCGGCTGCCGCGGCGGACAGATGCAGGCGCGCGACCACTCGCGAAACGCGTGCTTGACGACGCGGTCTTCACCGGAGTGATAGGTGATGACGCCCAGCCGGCCGCCCGGGACGAGCGCATCGCGCAGCGTGGGCAGCGCGGCGGCAAGGGCATCGATCTCTTCGTTGACAGCGATGCGCAGCGCCTGAAACAAGCGCGCAAAATCAGGGGGGCCCGAGCGGGGTCCCAGCACGGCGCGGATCGCGTTGACGAAATCGTCGCTGACAACAAACGGCGCCCTGAGCCGGCGTCGCACAACTTCTCTGGCGAGCGCGCGCCCGCGGCGCTCGTCCGCATAATCCCTGAAGACCGCAGCGAGCCGCTCGACGGGCCACGTATTCAAAATGTCTCGCGCCTTAACGCGTCCCCCTTCCCCCGTCTCCCGCCCCCCCATCCGCATGTCGAGTGGGGCGCCGGGACGGAATGTGAAACCGCGCTCGGCGCTGTCGATCTGATGCGAGCTGACGCCGAGGTCGAGGAGGATGCGATCGGGGTTGAACGCGGCAATGGCGGCAAGGGCGGCAGGGGCGGCAAAGGATCCTGCGAGGTACTCCATCCTGGTACTGCCGAGGCGTTGGCGACTGGCGGCGATCGCATCGGGATCCCGATCGATGCCGAGCACGACGGCACCGGCCTCCCGCAGCAGCGTTGCATGGCCGCCGCCGCCCAGCGTCGCGTCGACCGCCCGCTCACTCCCCTCGGCCCACGCGCGTACCGCCGCCGCAAGCACCGGCACATGGTACGGGACGGAACGAGCGTCTGACGTAGCCGTGGGCACGCTCCAAAATAAGAAAACCCCCGCCAAGAAGGGGCGGGGGATTCATGGGTCAACCTTTTCAGAGCGGGACGGAACGGGGCTGACGGGGCTCGAACCCGCGACCTCCGGTGTGACAGACCGGCACTCTAACCAGCTGAGCTACAGCCCCCAACCCCAAGCCCCTTTTCGGAGCGCCGGAATATAGACCCGCGGTCGGGTCAATTCAACGGCGGCCGGCACTTAAACGCGTTTTGCACTGACGGTTTCGCCCGCTCGTATTGGGCGACGAAGCCGAGCATCTGGTCGGCAGTCGGAGGATGGACGCGCCGGCCCAGCTGCAGCGCCGTCTTCGTCCGCGCGAGCCGATCGAATACGGCGTGTGCTTCGGGGCAGCGACTCGCGCCCTTTGCCTTCGTCATCGCCTGGTACGGCCCGTTGAGCGTCAGGACCGAGGACAGGCCATACCAGAAGCTCGCGTTGATACGAACCTGGTGCTTGGGTCCCAGCGTGTCGGCGGGAGTCCTCGGCGTGAACCCAATGATCGTGAGCAGCGAGTCGAGCCAGGTATAGGCCGCGGGATACGCACCGGCCTGGGCCAGCTTGGAGCCGCCAGTCAGCACGAGCACGGTTGCGGCGAGGCGCTGAGTGGAGTCGCTGGATGCGAGTCCCAGCCGCAGCCAGGGCTTGGCCGAATCCACTTTCTGCGCGAACGCGGCGCGCAGCCGGTTCAACGCGGCGGTATCACCCTTGAACCGGTTCGCGGCAGCGGTATCCCACACCGCCGCATCGACGGTCGCCTTCGCAATCTGCAGGCTGGTGCCGACATCGTTGGGCTCGCGTGCCAGCGCCTTCTTGTAGTACGCCATCGCCGAGTCGGCACGACCCATGAGCTCGAACGCGCCGGCGCGTGCCCGAATGTAGCTGACGTTGGTCGGGAAGTGCCGGTAGGCGGCCGCCGTGAATTTGTCGAGTGCCGCGGTGTCCATCGCCTGCTGTGCCGCGCCGATTGCCGGTTTCAAGACCGTCGTGTCGGCGAGCAATGCTGTGTCGTGCACGGCCTTCGCCACCCACACGTCACTGGCGCAGCGATAGTTGTTCGCTTCGGTGCAGATCGTGAGCTTCATGTCGAGCAGCTGCGCATCGCCGGGCATCACGTTGAGCCCATCGTCCAGCACTTCGGTGGCCCGCGGGTACTGCTTCATCTGCCGCAGCTGCTGCGCGACGCCGAGACGCTTCTGCGTGTTGCGTGGCTCGCCGCGAAGCTGCCGGATGTACGCCTCCATCGCTTTGAGCGTATCGCCGATCTGCATGTAGCGTTGCGCGATGTTCTCGAGCGCGGTGCCGTTGAGCGAATCGCCCTTCAGGGCACGCTCGGAGGCCGCGATGATGCTGTCCGCCGGCATCCGCTGCGCCTCGTAAATCGTCGCGATGCACAGCCACGCGCCAGTCGAATTGGGATCCAGGGTCAACGCCTTCTGTGCTTCGGCCCGCGCGCGCGCGAATTGTCCCTTCTTCCGCTCTTCATTGCAATTGCGGACCGGCTCGCTTACCCGCACGGTCGTGGCGATGCGCTGTGCGATCACCTCCGCGAGTGCCGCGGCGGTTCCGGGATTGCCGTTGGTGGCGGTGAAACGGCCGGCGATGCCCGAGCTGCCGATGTCGATCATCTCGACATCGGCGGCTAGCGTCGTGCCGCCCTTCGTAAAAACGCCGG
This sequence comes from Gemmatimonadales bacterium, assembly GCA_036390255.1. GTDB lineage: Bacteria > Gemmatimonadota > Gemmatimonadetes > Gemmatimonadales > GWC2-71-9 > 20CM-2-65-7. The sequence continues at coordinate 4,261 of DASWCE010000332.1, forward strand.
TCGTGTACGCGTGCACCTGGAGGAAACGCGCCAGCTGCTTCGCCTGCTGGTCGTCGAGCAGGCCATTACACGGGAATCCCGATTGCGCGAGCGCTTCGCACAGTTTCGCTTTCGGGACGACCATCACCTTGTTCTTCACAAGCGCGTTGATGCGATCACGCACGGCATCGGACAACGCGATGCTCGTGGCCGAGTCCGCGACCGCAGCTTGGAAGGGCAAGATCAGCAGGCGCACGGTCGGTTGCTGCGGCGCCGCGAGCTGCTGCCCGGCGGTCGTTGTCGCAACGCCGATCGACAAGGCCAATGCGAATTGAAGCGCTCTCACCGTGGACGTTCCTCCGTTACGGGCTGCTACACCAATGGGCGAAGAGGGATTCGAACCCCCGACATCCTGCGTGTAAGGCAGGCGCTCTGAACCGCTGAGCTATTCGCCCGAGCCATTGGGGGAGCGGGGGTGCTAGAGGGCCAGGCCTACGGGAAACAGCACGCAGTAGCCCAGGACGAGCAGCACCGGCGCGAGCGTTGTGGAACCCTGTGACAAGAGCCAGTAGCCCAGTGCAAGCGACACCACCGCGCCGCCGAGAACGATGTAGTTCTTCGGTCCGAAGCGTAGGCGCGAACGTGCAAGTGTTTGGTCCGGCATTTCTGGCGCCTCAGTCTATTCGGTAATCCCAAGCTCGTCAAGCATTTGGCTTCCATCCGGTTCGGCCTCCAACGCCGCGCGCTTGGCCCGGTCACGTTTGCGCCGCAGCACCACCAGTGCGACGAGCAGCGCGCCAACGGTCAGCCAGAAGAAACCCATGGCGGCGACCCAGGAGAGCCAGCCGTAGCGCGACCGGACGTCCCGCTGCCAGCGCAGCTCGAAGTCACCCTCCGTCATGTGATATGTCTCACGCAGCGCCGCGTCGAACGACTCGGCATGGGGCAGGTTGGCCAGCAACGGCCCGAGCCCCTGCGCTCCCCCCCAACGCTCGAGCAGTAACACCGCCGTCGTCGCGAGCGCATACGCGGTCTCCGCATCGCCCCGTGCTCCCCGGAGCGCGCGATCGACATCGTCGAGATCCATGCGCGCGCCCCGCGCCAGCTGCCAGTTGAGCTGCAGGGCATCGAGCCGGTCCCATTCCCCCGCGGCCACCGCCGCGTATCCCTCCTCGAACCAGAGCGGCAGGTGATGCACGACGTGCCAGCGCAGCGCGAGGTGGGCGAGCTCATGACGAAGGGCGGCCGGACGGACCGTCGGCCGGTCGGCCAACAGCACGATCGTGCCAGTTTCCGGGAACGCCGCGCCCTCGCTCCACAACGGCAGGCGGCCGCGCGTCAACGAGTCATACTTCGCACGCGTCGGCGCGAGGATGATGCGCAGCTCCCGGTCCGGTGGCGCACCGATGCCGGGAAAGTTGGTCGCGCGATCGGCTTGCTCGGCGATCGCCGTCGCCAGCCCCTCCTGCCCCGGCCACGCGATGGCGGTGACCCGCCCAACTTGTGTTGCGATTGGAAGCGAACCGTGCGGCGCGTTCCCCTGCAGCAGCAGGGCGATGAGGACTAGTCTCGCGGTGGCTCCTCGCCCCGGGCGACAAGGTCCAACATCTCCTGACACTTCTTGCCCCAGGGATTGAACTTGTTCGCCTTGAAGCCGTCTTCCCAGATGGATTGGGCTTTCGCGTGATCGCCCCCGAACCAGTGGGCGCGGCCCAGCTCGTAGTACGCTTCGATCAGGTTGGGTCCCAGCTTGAGCGTCTTTTCGAAGAATGTTTCCGCATCCTCGAACATCTCCCGCTGCAAGTACACGAGCCCGAGATAGAAATGCGCGTACAGCGTCGCCTTCTTGTCGTTGTCCAGCCGGATTGCTTTCGAGAGGTGCTCGATCGCTTCGCCGAAGATCCGTTTCTTCAGGCAGATGTATCCGACGTTGATCCGCGCCAGCGAGTTCGCGGGCTCCTTCATGAGTACCTTCTGGAAGGTGCCCAGCGCGTCGTCATAGTCTTCGTGCAGCATCTGCGCCCAGCCGAGCAACGATTCGGCCTGCGTCTCGCCCGGCGAGAGCTGCAGCGCCTTCGTCAAGGCCTGGATCGCGCCGGCGTGGTCGCCCAGGGAGATAAGACTCCAGCCCTTCTCGATGAACGTCGTCGCGCCGATGTGATCGGCGTGCAGCACCGGACGCTGTCCCGTAAACTCCGGCGCCGCCGCCTGCTTCGTGTCGGCAGCCAGCTGCTTGTAGCGATCGACGAGCTGGCGGATGTCGTCCTTCAACTGAGTCAGCTCGGCGAGCATGCCGTCGACCTTCTTGAAATACGCGATGATCTCGCGCTTCGCCGCATCGCGCTCGGCGCTTCCCGGCGCGCCTTCGAGCTGGCGTGCGATGGCGTCGTATTCGCGACGCAGCGCGACGACTGGTGATTCAACCGTCATGTCGCTCCCTGCAGCGCCAGTTTCTCCTTCGAATTCAGCAGCTTGTTGGTATTCAAGACCACAATCGTCCGGCCATTCTGCACGACGAGACCGGCGATGTATTCGGCCGCGAGCCCCTTCACGATGCCCGGCGGGGGCGTCACGGCTTGCGCGGCCACCTGCAAGACCTCGGTGACGGCATCCACGATCACGCCGATCTTGCCGCCGTCGAACTCGAGAATGACCGTGCGCGTCTCCTCGCGCAGCGGGGCGGCCGCCCCGAGGCGCTTGCGCAAATCGACCAGGGGAACCGCGCTGCCCTGATACTGTAGCACGCCCTCGAGAAAGTCCGGCGCCTTGGGAAGCGGCGCGGGCGCTTCGTAGCGGAGGATGCGCTCCACTTGAAAGATATTGAACGCGAAATCCTGGCCGCCGACCTTGAAGGTGACCAGCTGGACATCATCGCCACCCGTGCTGGTCGTCGTCATAAGATCCGATCTCCCAGCGCGTCGAGATCGAGGATCGGCACGAGCCCCTCACCTTCTCCCTGCTCCGCCACGCCCACAGCCCACGGGAGGGTCTGGCCGCGCGGCACCGGCAGCGGCTGCTCGCGTACGACGGCGTCGGCGTCGTCCACCTCGAACGCGACCTGACGACCCGCCGCTCCCTGCGCGTGCGGGCCCCCCCCCCCCCCCCCCCC
>DASWCE010000333.1:0-5456 GCA_036390255.1 Gemmatimonadales bacterium
CCGTGGACCGGCTCAGTGTCTTGATCGCGCCGCCGTACGACGTCATCGATCAGGCGGAGCGGGCTCGGTACGCGGGCGCCGACCGGGACAATATCGTGCACGTCATGTTGCCGGAAGCGCCGCCCGGGAAGCCGGAGGACGACCGCTACGGCGTCGCGGCCGAACGACTCGCGGCGTGGCGTCGCGATGGCGTGCTGCGTCGCGACACTCGGCCGGCGCTGTATGTCCTGGCGCAAGCCTTCACGCTCCCCACGGGAGAACGGCTCACGCGCCGCGGGGTCTTCGCCGCGGTAGCCGCCGAAGGCTACGAGCCCCGCCGCATTCGCCCGCACGAGAAGACGCACGCGGGGCCCAAGGCCGATCGTCTGGCGCTCATGCGCGCCACGGCAACGAACATCGAATCGATTTTTTTGCTGGCGCCCGACCGCGATCGCGCCTTGGCGAACGCCCTGGCGGCGGTCTCACAGGGGGCGCCCGACGCGACGGCGGAGCTGAATGGTGTGGGAATCCGGCTGTGGATCGTGCGTGACGTGTCCCGTTTCCCGCTTCCCGATTCCCCACTCTACATCGCGGATGGGCATCACCGCTACGAAACGGCGAGCGCTTACGCGCTGGAGAACCCGGCGGCGGATCGCGTGCTCGCGCTCATCGTATCGGCGCAGGATCCCGGCCTCGCCGTACTGCCCACGCATCGCGTCATCTTCGGGCCCGGGCGCGACGTAGAGCGTCTGTTGCCGCGCTGGCGCGAGTGGTTCGACGTGCAGCCCGTCGCCTCGGGCCGTGACTCGTTGACGGTACTTGCCTCCCTGGGCGGCGATCGCACGGCCTGTCTCGTCGCCGACCGGTCTCGGATCCTGGCGCTGCTCCTCAAACCAGGCGTGCTCCCTGATCGCCTGCCGAGCCTGGCGCAAAGCGCCGCGGTCCGCGATCTCGATGTCGCGCGGATCGAATCACTCGTCGTGAAGGAGGTTCTGGCTGCGGGAACGTCGACGCCGATCGTCCGCTACGTTTCGGACGGCGACGAGGCACTCGGCATGGTCCAGCACGGTGGTGCGGCCGTGGCGGTACTGCTCAATCCCACCAAGGTGGAGCAGGTGTTTGCCGTGGCGGACGCCGGCGACGTGATGCCGCCGAAATCCACCTACTTCATTCCGAAGGTGCCGAGCGGTCTAATCTTGCGGCCCCTGTCGTAGCGCCGCGATCAGGGCCTTGCAGAACTGCGGCAGGTCGGCGGGCGTGCGCGAGGAGATGAGATTACCATCGATGACCACGGCGCTGTCCTCCCAGACGACGCCGGCATTCTCCATGTCGTCCTTGATCGCGCGTACGCTGGTCGCGCGTTTGCCCTTGAGGATCTTCGCCGAGATGGGCACCCAGCCCGCGTGACAAATGAATGCCACCGGTTTTCCAGCCTGATAGATCTCGCGGGTCAGCTGCAGAACCTTGTCGGAGCGCCGCAGTTGATCGGGCGCAAATCCGCCGGGAATGACGAGGGCGTCGAAATCGGAGGCGTCCACTTGATCGACGTTCGTGTCGGCGGTGACCGGATAGCCGCGTTTCCCGGGATAGGTCTTCTCGCCCATTCCGGCGACCGTCGTCCTGGCTCCTTCCTCCTCGAGCCGGATCTTCGGATACCACAGCTCGAGATCTTCGTAGAGCGGAGCCGCAAAAAAGAGCACGCGCTTCCCTTTGAGCGTCATGCGCGGAACCTATATCTTTCGCCGCTGTGAGTCCACGGCACCGGCAGCAAATCCTCGATAACCTCGATTCGATCTATCGCGAGGCCTACGAGCGCGCGAAGGCGGCGAAGGACGAGCGCCGCATGGCCGATCTCGATGCCGCCTACCAGCGCGAACAACTGCTGCTCGAAGTCCTGCTGGACATCCGCGACGGCCTGACCGCTCCCGCGAAACCGAAGCCACTCTCCGACGCGGGAAGCAATCCGATCGCGGCGCTCGACACCATTCGTCGCATCACCAAGCTCCGTTAGGAGGTCCCTCGTGCGTGGTACGTCGTGCGTCGTTGTGTTGGCTCTGCTCGGCGCTTGTGGCTCCAGGGCAGACATCGTGATCGAGGGCGGTCCGGTCTGGACCGGCCTCTCGACTGGACGCGGGCAGCCCGGGGCGGTCGCGATTGCCGGCGGCAAGATTCTCGCAATCGGCGACTCCGCCGAGATTGCGCGCTACGTGGAGTCCAGGACTCAGGTCCTGCAGGCGCATGGCGGCCTCATCATGCCCGGCTTGGCGGACGGTCACACGCATTTCATCGCTGGCGGCTTTCAGCTTGCGTCGGTCAACCTGCGAGACGCCGCGACGCCACAGGAGTTCGTGCGCCGGCTGAGGGAGTACGCCTCGCACCTGAAGCCGGGCGAATGGATCCTCGGTGGCGATTGGGATCACACGCTGTGGCGGGGCGCTCCGTTGCCACACCACGAATGGATCGATTCGGTCACCCCGAATAATCCCGTGTTCATCTCCCGCCTCGACGGGCACATGGCGTTGGCCAATGCCGCCGCGATGCGCGCGGCGAAGATCACGAGCGCGACGCGCGACCCCGTCGGCGGAGAAATCCCGCGCGATGCTCGCGGTGAACCGATCGGCATCTTCAAAGACAACGCGGAGGGCCTGATCGACGCGGCCATCCCGGCGCCCTCGGTCGAGCAAGAAGACTCCGCGCTGTCGCGCGCGCTGGTGCACGCCGCATCGCTCGGCGTCACCGCGACCGGCAACATGTCAGCGTCCTGGGCGAATCTTGCCGCGTACAAGCGCATGGAGCACGCCGGCCGGATGACGCTCCGCGTGTCGCTCTATCTGCCGCTAGAGGACTGGCGCACGGTGGCCGACAGCGTGCGCCAGCACGGCGCGGGCGATGATTGGGTGCGGATCGGTGGGGTCAAAGGATACATGGACGGCTCGGCGGGATCGCGGACCGCGTTTTTCTTCGAGCCGTTCTCGGATTCCGCTGGCTACCGCGGCTTGATGCGGCAGCCGGAATCCGACATCCGCGCCTGGGTCGGCGCTGCCGATTCCGCGGGATTGCAAATCGCCGTCCACGCCATCGGCGATCGCGCCAACGCGATCATTCTCGCGATTTACGACAGCGTCGCCCGCGCACATGGCCCCCGCGACCGCCGGCTGCGCGTGGAGCACGCGCAGCATCTGCGCCCGCAAGAGATTCCCCTGTTCGGTGCCCGTCGCGTCGTGCCGTCGATGCAGCCCTTCCACGCCATTGACGACGGCCGCTGGGTCGAGCAGCGTATCGGACCAGAACGCATCAAAACGACCTACGCCTTCCGAACCCTGCTCGACACGGACGCCCCCTTGGCATTCGGATCTGACTGGACCGTTGCCCCGCTCAATCCGATGCTCGGTGTGTATGCCGCGGTCACGCGCCGCACCCTCGATGGCAAAAACCCGAATGGGTGGGTCCCCGACCAGAAGATCACAGTGGGCGAAGCGTTGCGCGCGTATACCCATGGCAATGCATGGGCCACGTTCAACGAGCAGAAATGGGGCACGCTCGCGGCGGGGCGCTTTGCGGATGTCGTAGTCTTGGATCACGATCCGTTCGCCGTTCCCGCGGAATCACTGGGGACGATCAAGCCTCGCTACACGATTGTTGGTGGGAGAGTTGTTTACCAGAAACCGTAGAGGGCGAGCCTAGCCCGAGTACTTAAAACCAGCTTCGGCCAACGTGAGCGGTTCGCCCTCATGCTCGACCCCGGCGCCGACGACCTCGCCGAGGACGAGGGTGTGGTCCCCGGCGGGCAGCGTCGCGACCACGCGGCACTCCACCCACCCCAGGCTTTCCACTAACACCGGCACTCCCGACACGGGAGCCGGTTTTGTCTTGAGTCCTTTGAGCTTGTGCGGTGCCTGGTCGGAATTGCGTCCCAACTTGCCCGCGAGGTCGCGCTGGCCGGTCAACAACAGGTTGATCGCAAAGTGGTGCGACTCGCGGACCATTCCGATCGTCTTGGAGGTATTCTCGATGGCGACCGCGACCATGGGCGGCTCGAACGCAGCCTGCGTGATCCAATTGGCCGTCATGCCGTGGTCTTCGCCGTCGTGGGCGACGGTGACGACGCATAGGCCGTAAGGAAAGTGACGGAGAATTGCTTTCTTCGCTGCCTCGTCCATGTCTTGAAGTAAGACAAGCGCCCGTAATTCGCGCAACGGCTCGATAATCAGGCTATTTTTGAGATCTATGGCGACACGCTCCCGCACCGCGACTCCCCAAGCCAAGCGCACGCTCTCCAAGAGCGATCTGCTGGACATATACCGCCTGATGCTCATGTCGCGACGCATCGACGACAAGGAGATCCAGCTCAAGCGTCAAAACAAGATCTACTTCCAGATCTCGGGCGCCGGTCACGAGGCGGTGCTGGTCGCCGCGGGCAAGGTGATGCGGCCCGGGTACGACTGGTTCTATCCATACTATCGCGACCGGGCGCTCGCCTTGACCCTAGGCATGACGCCAACGGAGATGCTGCTCGCGGCGGTGGGTGCGGCCGACGACCCGAACTCGGGCGGTCGGCAGATGCCGTCGCATTGGGGCCACAAGGAGCTGAACATCGTCAGCCAGTCGAGTCCGACGGGCACGCAGTTCCTGCAGTCGGTCGGATGTGCCGAAGCGTGGCTCCGCTACAGCCGCATCGACGAGCTTAAGGAGAAGCCCATCCACGGGGACGAAATCGTCTACTGTTCGGCCGGGGACGGCACCACCAGCGAAGGCGAGTGGTGGGAGGCCCTGAACACCGCCAGCAACTTGAAGCTGCCGGTGCTGTTCCTCATCGAAGACAACAAGTACGCGATCTCCGTGCCGATCGAGGTGCAGACCGCCGGAGGATCGGTCTCCAAGCTCGTGGCCAACCACCCGAATCTGTTCATCCAGGAGGTGGATGGCTGCGACCCCATCGCCTCCTACGAAGTGCTGACCCGTGCCGCCGATTGGTGCCGGCAGCGGAAGGGACCCACCCTCGTCCACGCCCACGTCACCCGGCCCTATTCTCACTCGCTGTCCGACGACGAGATCCTCTACAAGCCGCCGCGCGAGCGTGAGGTCGAAGCAAAGCGCGATCCCGTGACGGCTTTCCCCAAACGCCTCATCGACGAGGGCGTTGCGACCGAGTCGGAGATCGAGACGATCAAGGCGCAAGTCGAAGAGGAAATTCAGGTGGCCGCCGACATGGCGCTCGCCTCTCCACAGCCCAAGCCCGAGACTGCCCTGCTCTGGGTTTACTCGCCCGACGTCGATCCGACTTCCGAGCAATTCGACACCGAGGACGACCCCCATTTCACGGGCGAGCCGACCACCATGGTGGATCTGCTCAACGGCTGCATGAAAGACGAGATGACGCGCGATCCGCGCATCCTCGTGTTTGGCCAAGACGTCGCGGACGTCAGCCGCGAGCAATACCTGAAGGAAGTGAAGGGCAAGGGCGGCGTCTTCAAAGT
>DASWCE010000334.1:0-5048 GCA_036390255.1 Gemmatimonadales bacterium
TTAGGCGCACACGCATGCCTTCTAAGACCCCCCATACCGTGGTGCTCAGCCGGCTCCGTAGAATTTGCCTCACGTTCCCAGAGGTTACGGAGACTATTGAGGAGAGCGGGCCATCGCGTTTCGGGTCCCGCCTCTCATCCAAGCCGACCTCATTCGCACCTCTAGGTACTTCGCGGCGCCTTATGCGGCTCGGTACGGCTGGGTCTGTGCCCGGTTGAACGCCCTGCGCTGGGGTGAAGTGACAGAGTTCCTTCGGACAAGTTTTCGGCTGGCAGCCCCAAAGCGGGTCCTGGCCAGCCTCGACCGCGGGAAAAGCTCACCTAGTGGCCATCGCGCGCGTGGCGCCTAACACGCGCTTGAATCTGGCGGCGCGCGTAGATTAAGGAATGAATCTTTTTTCAGCGCGCCGCAGCTTAGGCGCAATCCGTTAGGCCGGGGGTAACGCTATGGGTAAAGGAAAGAGTCCGCGCAAGCGCAGGGATCCGAACACCGAATCCACTGGCGATGAGAAGGAAATCGAGCGCCAGACGCAGGAAAAGGCCGAGCTCCTCCCTCCGGCGCGGCGGCCCCCTACTGCTGTAGGGGCCGAGACTCCGCCGCCACCGCCCCGCGAACCACCGCGACCTGGTCGCAGCCCACTGCCGGAGCGTCATCGACCAAGCCGAGTTCCGGAGCGTGAACGATTTTTGCTGTCGAGCTTCATCCATGCGGTTCAGCTGGCAGTTGGAGCGATGCTCGATCTCGCCGACGCGGCCGCGGATATCATCACGAAACAGATTGAAGGGCGAGCGTAGGGAGGATGACTCACCAAGTTGGCGGCGCTGTGACTTTGGCGGGCGCCGATGGGTATTGAATGGCATGCATTGGCGTGCGGCCCTACTGTTTCTCGCTTTGCTCAGCTCTCTCGTTGGAGCGTGCACCTCCCCATTATCGCCCAGGGAAGCCCTCGAGCTCAATAGGGCCGAGGCGCGTTGGGCCGCTCGTCCGTTCCGCGCGTACAGCTACGAGATAGCCACTGCCTGCGGCGAGTGCCCGGCCTTGATGCAACAATTGGTGCGCGTCTCAGTCGAAGACGATCACGTCGTCGGTGGGGTTTTGGTGGCCAGTGACTCTGCGCTACCGCCGGGCGCGCTGACGTCGTTCACTACTGTAGACGGCCTATTCGCACGCATCCGAGGCTACCAGCATCAGGATTGGGTGCAGGACGTGATCGTGACGTTTGACCCACAGCTCGGCTATCCGAGATCCATAGACGTCTTTGCGCGCACGGGCATTATGGATGCGGACTACGGACAGTTTACCCAGAACCTCCGGCCGACCCCGTAAATCCATCGTGCGCGCTGCCTAACACGCGGGCAGGAGCTGACGCCTCCCGTCGTGGTAGAATTGCAGTTGTGAAAAGCACAACACGGCGGCGCAGCGCAGCCGCACCCCGTTAGACAGCCCCTCTGAGGACGTACGTTTCCTCCCTTATGACCGCATCCGCTCTACCCAATCGCGAGCAGGTCGTGCGTCGAGGTCAGCGGCTCACGTGGGCGACAATAGCCTACAATACCTTGGAGGCAGTGATCGCCATCGGAGCCGGCCTGCTGGCTGGGTCCGTCGCATTGGTGGGCTTTGGGTTCGACAGCGTCATCGAGTTAGGCAGCAGTCTTGCTGGCCTCTGGCGACTCTCAGCGGATTCCTCTCTAGAGGCTCGTGCACGCGCCGAGCGGCACGCGTTGCGGATCATTGGGTGGTGCTTTCTCCTTCTGGCCGCCTATGTCTGCGTGGATGCGTCGCGCACTCTCGTGACTCAGGATCGTCCGCACGAGTCCGTGCCCGGAATCATCATTGCTGTTGGATCGTTGATTGTCATGCCTCTCCTGGCGCGCGCCAAGCGTCGCGTGGCGGCACAACTCTCGAGTAGCGCCCTCACGGCCGAGGCGCGCCAAACACAAATCTGCATGTATCTCTCGGTGATTCTGCTCGGGGGCTTGATCCTCAATTCTCTGCTCGGGTGGTGGTGGGCAGATCCCGTCGCAGCGTTAGCGATGGTACCGTTCATCGGCTACGAGGGGTTTGAGGCAGTGCGTGGCCGCACGGTTTGTGCAGATGAGTGCCATTGAGCGGGCTGCTTAACACACGCCTGAAGCTGACGGCGCCCGTCGTCGGCGGCAGAATTGCGTTTGTGAACGTGAAAACTTGGCGCCGCAGCTTAGGCGCATCCCGTTAGGCGGCGCAGCGGAGTGACCTGATACATGCGGCAAGGGGTATCACCATAGCAGTATGATCCCTTTTTGTCTGCCCACTCCTCTTAGTGTACGTGGCGTGGTCCGTTGCTTGGCCGTCATGGGGCTAGTGATAGGCTTGGCGTGCAAGGACGCCGCGAGCCCACGGAACTGCATGGGCTCGTCGGATGCCCTTTTCCTCACAACGGTCCCAAACTTCGTCGCCCCGGTTTCGGAAATCAGAGTTGAGCGTGGTTGGACACCTGCGGGTTTCTATGAGGTCCAGTACAATCTGTGGTTGACCAGGCCCCCGGCGACCGCGCCTAATGTCGGCGTAATCCTGTCCGATACGGCTCCTCATCCGACCCCGGTGTTCGCGCGCGCGGGAGACGGAACAGTGAGTCCGACGACGGTGTGCACGATCAACGTCGGAGACACGGTGGAGGTGTGGCACACTGGGCGCTGGGCTCTGGGATCGGCCGAGGCTCCTCCGGGCGACACTGCATTCGAGGCAGTGCAAGTCATCGTTCATCGATAGTTCCGGGTTCTTTTGTGAACGTTCTCATTCGGCGCCGCAGCTTAGGCGCACTCCGTTAGGCGGCTCCACAGTGGCTCGACCGGGACTTGATTATCTGATTCTTGCTGCGGTGGCCAGGGATGTTGAATCATTCGCTCGCATCCGGAGACGCATCGCGTCCACCAAGTCCTCGCGATCGCAGCTCCTGGCATCATTGCGGCGGCTCGTTCAACAGAGTCTCGTGGAGGCGTATCGGGTTCCTGGAGAGCGTGGCAAACTGGTTTCAGCGGGGCAGGGCGTGTGGCCGCCGGCGAAGGTCGAGGATATTTGGTTCCGGATAACAGGCCGAGGCAAGATGGTTCACGACACGTGGGCTAGCGACGCGGAAGGAGCCGCCTAACATCCGCCTGAAGCTGCCGGCGCCCGGCGTCTTTGGTAGAATTCCATTGGTGATCATTCCAGCGTGGCGCCGCAGCTTAGGCGCAGCCCGTTAGGCGCCTGCTACACCCTCGTGATCTCGAAATGCTCACCCTCCGTTCGGTCGTCACTGCTCTGCGCCGCTACCACGGTAAGCCATCAGGGCCGATCAGCCGTGATCCTTTTCACCTGATCTTGTGGGAGCAGGTCGCGTATCTTGTGCCCGACGTGGAGCGCCGCCGAGCGTTCTCGACGCTGCGAGCTACGGTCGGCCTCACACCGCCGGCGATCCTGAGGGCCGCAAGCACCAAGCTGGAGAAGATCACCCGGTTGGGAGGGCCCATCGCGGCCAGCGCTCGAGCCTCGCGACTCCGCGAGTCCGCCGAGCTCGTGCTCGGTCGCTGGGATGGTGATTTACGCGCTGCGCTGCGTGGCCCGTTCCCCCAGGCCCGTCGCGCCTTGGCGCGGTTTCCGATGATCGGCGAGCCGGGCGCGGACAAGATTCTCGTCATTACTAAGCGCGCTCGATTACTACCACTCGACTCAAATGGGCTGCGGGTCCTCGCTCGGCTCGGTCTTATCTCTGAGGGCAAGGATTACCGAACCACGTATCGGAGAGCTCAGGAGGCGCTTGCGGCATCGCTCCCGACGAACCACCGGTGGCTCATCTCCGCCTACGCGTTGCTGCGGCGGCATGGTCAAGAACTGTGTCGGCGCCGGGTCCCACTCTGCAGCCGCTGTCCCTTGCGCATGCGCTGTCCATCATCCACCTATGTTCAAAGTGGCGCCTAACACGCGCCTGAAGCGAACGCTCATGTTCCCGTCGCGCTCGTAGAGGAGCCTCGCCATGTCGACCGGACTGAAGGGCCTCTACCAGTTCGGGGGAGCGGCATTCGTTGTGAGCGGCCTTCTGTTCCTGTCGAGAGCGATCCTGGATCTCATTGCGGGTGCGCCACCCTCGAGCGGGGTAGAGATCCTCGTGTGGATCGCATCGAATTCATTGATCCAGGATTTTCAGAGCGAGATCCTGTTCTTCGCAGCGGGCTTCTTGGCTCCAGCGGTGGTTGCGCTCTATCAGAGTCTCGCCGACGTCGACAGAGCGAAGGCCGTGATAGGGTGCGGAATCATGGCGGTGGCCATCCCAGTCTTGATGGTATTACTCGTAGTTCATGGGCGTCTGGTCTATCCCGTATATGGCATCCGCGTCAGTACGCCCGACCTCGCGGCGTTCGCCGTCGCTATTTTCTACGGTGGTCTACATGCGATCAGTCTCTTAATGGGAATCGCGACGTTCGTACTGAGTCTGGCCATGAAGAGCGGAGCGTACGGGAAGCCTGTGGTGTATCTCGGATTCGCGACGGCGGTGGTTGATATCATCGGCTCATATCCCTACGCCATCGGGTCCGTGCTAACGTTGGTTTCTCAGGTGTTTTTCGCAGCATGGTTCATCGCGGTAGGGACGCAACTCTGCAAAATGCGTGGAACTGCTGCTGCCGCCTAACACGCGCCTGAAGCTGACGGCGCCGTCTTGCTGTGGAGGCCATCGGTTTGTGAAATCCTTAAGCTCGCGCCGCAGCCTAGGCGCACTCCGTTAGGCGGCAACACATGGGCGAGAACGTCTTTGAGCCGTCGCCCATAGCAGCTTCGTCGGTAATGTCGTTTTGATACACGTTCCTGCTGGCGAGGAGTCGCCCATCGCAGAACCCCAAGCCGTTAGCACCGGAGGAGAAGCATGCGATATCTCGCAATCCTATTTACCACATTAGGTCTCGCAGCCTGCAGCACGGCTCCAGTCACGCGCAGTGAATCCCAGGCAGTGAGTCCCACTCAGGTACTTGCTCCTGAACTACAGAAGCCATCAATAGATTCAGTCGTACAATTCTTGCTTACAGCAGCCGCTACTG
>DASWCE010000335.1:0-4364 GCA_036390255.1 Gemmatimonadales bacterium
TTGCCCGCCGGAGGGGACGGCGCGCTGGGCGGACAGGACGGGAGTTGCCAGGATGCTGGCCAGAAAAAGGACGGCGAACCGCATAAGCACTCCGGGAGTGGATTCAGGAAGTTGGATGGAAAGCCCGCCCCGAGGGTTGCAGGGAGCCTCGCCGCGCCAGGAACGCGACCGAAGCCGCGGCCATGACTGCTCCCGTGAGCAGCCACGCCTGGGCAGTGGCCCGCGCCAGCAATGCCACGATCAAGCCAGCCGCTACCCACGGCACAACGCGCCCCGCTGGCATGACGAACGGCTTGTCGGCAGCGCCCGCGTCGAGCCGCCGCAGCCGCCACACACCTAGGCAGCACGCCAGGTACACGAGCAGGATCGCTACGTTCGCCATGATCGCGAGTTTGACGTACGTGCCGGTGATGGCAATGGCGCACACGATCACGCCTTGGATCGCGATCGCGACGTGCGGTGTGTGGTGTGTCCGGTGCACGGTCGCGAGCGACCGCGGCAGGTAGCCGTCCACCGCGAGGGCGAAGAGCGTCCGCGGAGTCGAGAGCATCGTGGCGGTCATGAAGCCGAAGGTCGAGACGATCATCGCGATGAGGATCAGCGTGGAGCCGGTCCGTCCGGCGAATTGCACGGCCGCCGCAGCGAGCGGGGCCTTGGCCGTCTCGGGGGCGGCGAGGGCGCTGCCGAGGATGCCCTGGGCGACGAGCTGAACGGAGATGTACAGCACCCCCACGCCCGTCACGGCGAGGGCGATCGCCCGCGGCACGGCGCGGGCCGCATTGCGCACTTCGCCGCTCACTTGCAGCGCCGATTCCATCCCGAAGAACGCGAACATCAGGAGCAGCCCGGATTCTCCCAGGCGCGAGAGCGAGGGGAGTGATCCGAACGCGAGATTCTCCGCCCGGACGCGCGGCAGGCCGAGCGCCACGAACGCGATGAGCGGGACGATTTTCGCGACCGTCGCGATGCCGCTCACGCGTGAACCGAGCGCAGCACCGCGGATGTTGACGAAAGCCAGGCCGCCGTAGACCGCGATGAGGAGCACCGCGCGCGGCAGCGGGCCGCCGAGGCTCGGCAGCAACCCGCCGACTGCGTCGGCGAATACCGTGGCGACGGCGCCCATCGCGAGCGTGATGCCGAGCCAGAGCAGTACGCCGCACAAGAACCCCGCGTAGGGGCCGAGCGCCGTCCCGACGTACGCATAGGGGCCGCCGCTCTGTGGGACGCGGCTGCCGGCCTCTGCGATGCAGAGGGCGACGAGCGCTGTCGCCACGGCGCACACGAGGTAGGCAAGCGGAGCCGCGGCACCCAGGCCGGCTGCCATATGCGCGGGGAGCACGAAGATCGCCGCGCCGACCGTGATATTGAAGATGGCGGCGGCGAGCCCGCGCATGCCGATGACGCGCCGCAGGGCGGGGGCGGTGCCGACAGGGACCGGTGAGGTCATGAAGCCAAGGTACAGAAAAGCAGGTCCTTCGCTACGCGCGCGTGCCGCGCGCTCCGCTCAGGATGACATCGCTGGCATCGTTTCCATAGAAGAGCACCAGACGTCTCAGGATCGCAGAAACCTTTCTGCCAATTGTTCTAAGCGTTCGTTTCCCTCGGCCCGGGCCTGCGCGAGGATCCGTTCGACGTGCGGCTTGAGCGTTGGCTCACCCCAGCGGTATCCGGTCGCCAGCTCGGCGCTGTAGGAGTCGCCGACGTTGGCGCCTTCGAGTAGAGCCATGGCGGCCGCGGCGTCGTAGCCTGGATCGGTGCGGGGCGGGAGGCTATAGCGCCGCTCGGGGCCGCTCGCGTCTTCCTTGACGAATGCGCGCGACATGTGTGAACTCGAGTCAGCTCCCCGGCATGAACGCGCAGCCGGCATTCTGCGCGCGAATCAACGCGTAGATGCCCGAGGGGACGATGATCGCCTCTGGGACGAGGTTCGTCCGAACCTCTTGCTGCACTTCTTCGACATTTCGGTTCGCTTGCTCGGCAAACCGTCGCCCCATGTTCCCCAATGAGATGTTGCAGACCAGGCTGATCATCCCACGTTTGTGCAGCGTCTCGATCTTGGTCGCTGTGTTTCCGGCGGATCGTCCCGCGCGCCAAAACACGTTGCGGCGCGCGGCGGTCCCGGTATCGGGATCGGTGGTCTTTGTCTCCTTGCCCAGCTCATAGCGATCCCACAGCTGGTCGTTCAGCGCCATCGGCGTGCCGAGTCGCCGGAAGACGACGACCGGAATCGTCTCGGCGTCCGTGGTGTTATGGACCTCGTGATACTGGTCGAAGAACGTCGACGCGTAGCTGAAGACTCCGCCATCGTCGATCACGCTCGCGTTGAAGACGACGCGGTAGCGTGCCTTCGCGAGACGATCGAGCCACGACGTGTCCCAGTTGGACTGCTGCGGAGCAGATTCAGCCCGGAGCTCGGCCGCATCCATGGCGAGGGCCGCTGCGGCGAGTCCTAGTTGCGAGAGAAAGTCTCTGCGTCGCGGCATAGGGGGCTGTTGGTTGGAGGTGTTTTTAAGCTAACGTCATCAACTATGTCCGCCATTTTCTGCGTAGTGGTGATGCTGGGACTCGCGGCGACGGGCTCTGCCCACGAGAAACCCCGCGTCGTCGTCACTACCGATCCCGAGCTCGACGACGCGAACTCCCTCATCCGCTATCTGCTCTACAGCACCGATTTTCGGACCGAAGGACTCATCTACGCCAGCAGCGGCTTCCACTGGAAGGGCGACGGCACAGGAAAGAAACTGTCCGTCCCGAACCGCGAGTACTCCCGCTGGGGGCTCAATCTCTGCCCGTGCGCCTCGTGGCGCTGGGCTCCGGACGAGCACTACATCGACCTGGCCGTAGCAACCTACGCGCAGGTGTACCCGAACCTGAGGGTGCACAATCCGAATTACCCGACGCCCGCCGACCTGCAGTCGAAGATCAGGTGGGGGAACGTGGAGTTCGACGGGGACATTTCGAAGGACACTCCCGGATCAGACTTGATCAAAGCGCTGCTCCTGGACGACGAGCCGGGCCCCGTCTACCTGCTCGCGTGGGGTGGTCAGAGCACGATCGCGCGGGCGTTGAAGTCGATTCAGTTGCAGTACTCGGGGACGCACGAGTGGCCCGCCGTGTATCAGAAGGTGTCGCGCAAAGCCATCCTGTCTCCCTCTGGGGATCAGGACGACACGTACGCGACCTACATCCATCCGAACTGGCCTGACATAAGGACCCTCCCCGCCGGCGTAGGCGGCGTCCCCCTGGGGTACGAGGCGCAAGTCACGGTGAGCGCCGAGGATTCCGTGTACTACTCCACCGATTGGACGCGGGAGAACATCTCGAACCGCGGTGCATTCGGCGCGCTGTATCGGGTGTGGGGCGACGGCAAGCAGATGGTGAAGGGCGACATCTTCGACTACTTCGGGCTTTCGGGCTACACCGCGGGCCAGCTCAAGGCAAAAGGCTACATCGTCTGGACACCGCCCCGCCCGAAGGGAGAGTTCCTCGGCGAGGGCGATACGTTCACCTACCTGGACCTCATCGACAATGGACTGCGAGGATACGAGGCCGGCACGCCGGGGGGCTGGGCCGGACACGGGGCGAGTGCAGCGACCGCGGCCACGGGGCAGAGCCCGCTGCCCCGAGTCACGATCAACTCGTACGACGATTTGCTCCGGTTGCAGGAGGCCCGCGGACGTTCACCGTCGCCTGACCCCGATTTCATACCGGCAGCGCAGTATGGGCTCGCCGCTCGCCTACTGTGGTCCGTGACCCCGACATACGCTGGCGCCAATCATGAGCCGAGGGTGTCAGTTCGCGGGAGCCCAGCGCTATCCGCCCGTCCGGGCGAGACGATCCGTCTCGAGGGGCTCACATCCGATCCGGACGGGAACGCGGTCACAGTGCGGTGGTGGCAGTGGCAGGAGGTGGGCACCTATCCCGGCAAGGTCACGTTCTCGAACCCCATCGCGCTCGCCACGAGCATGCAGGTCCCG
Source organism: Gemmatimonadales bacterium (assembly GCA_036390255.1). Taxonomy (GTDB): domain Bacteria; phylum Gemmatimonadota; class Gemmatimonadetes; order Gemmatimonadales; family GWC2-71-9; genus 20CM-2-65-7. Next base: position 3,978 of record DASWCE010000335.1, read on the forward strand.
ACCGACGCCGCACAAGGACAGACGATTCAGCTCGTCCTCGAGGCAACCGATAATGGAAGGCCCGCGCTGACCCGTTACCAGCGGGTAGTCGTCACCGTCACGCGCTGAGTCAGACCGCTCCTTCAATCAGCTCGAAGAACTTCGCAAGGTCGATATTGCCGCCCGAGACAATAGCCACCACCGGGCCCTTACCCGCCTTGCCCGTGAGCGCCGCCGCGAGGGCGAGCGCGCCCGCTCCTTCCGCGATGACGCGGATCTTTTCCGCCATGAGCCGCATGGCGCGCTTTACCTCGTCCAGGGTCACGACGATGAAGCCGTCCACCACCGGCTGCATGCGCTGCCACATGCGTGGAAACACACTCTTGCCGCCTGCGCCGTCGACGAAGG